>CAMHPA010000016.1 GCA_946186925.1 uncultured Bacteroidota bacterium
GAGCGACGACGAGGGCTACGCACTACTGGGCATCTACTCCAAAGGATCGTACGCCATTGTCGACAACATCGACGCCTCGGGCAACAAGGTGCTGCTCATCGACGAGAACGGATTCGTGACCAAGAAAAAGAAGAGCGCTACAGTGGCCGTGCTGATGCCCGAAGGCGACAACCAGATATACATCAGACCGCTGAAAAACACCAATCAAACCATCAATTTTGGTTTGATGAAGAAAAAATCCGTTGAGCCACACCAATATATAAAAGTAAACGTGGAGGTTGAGGCAAAAGAAGGCGTCCCCTACTCCGTTGTGGTTAGAAACAACGACGGCGGCAGCGTGACCAGAAGCGGTTCAACCGTCTACGGTCAGAAACTGACCCTTGACGCCATTGCCGACGACAATCACGTGTTTGCCGGCTGGAACGACGGTAACATCAGGGTTAAACGCACCATTACCGTCACTGACGACATGGATCTCTACGCTCAATTCGACCTTAAGACTTTCAGTGTAACCGCAAATCCAGACAACGCCGAACACGGCTCAGTCAGCGGCTACGGCGAATATAGTTACGGAGAGACCGCCACGCTTATTGCGACACCGGCCACCGGATACCACCTTGCCGGATGGGAAGGCATTGAGCTTGACGAGGAGCAGGACACCAGCAAAACCATCACCTTCGAAGTATACAAGAAATTGAATATCACAGCAATTTTCGAGGTTAACAAGAACAAACTCACCTACCAAATTGAAGGCGACGAAAAACCAATTTGGACTGGCGATGTGGCTTACAACCAACCATTCCCGTCTGTTGAAGTTGAAAACCGCGACGGCTACGAATTCAACGGTTGGCAATCCGAACTTGAATCGATGCCAGACTATGACTATGTAATCACCGGCTCGTTCTCGGCGAAAACATACGACATTAAATACAACACCAATGGTGGCATCCTGCCCGATGAATACACATCCAGCTACACCATTGAAGACAATGTTAGCCTGCCTACGCCCACAAAACAGTATTACGATTTTAAGGGCTGGCTCAACACTTCGGGCGATACAGTTCAGAACATTGCTGTTGGCACAATCGGCAAAATCTCGCTAACCGCATGCTGGGAGCCGGTAAAATTCCAAATCACCTATAATTATGACGGAGGCGCGGCTCCCGAGGATTTAACCATCGTAGAAGAGTACACGGTGGAGACCCCAGCCTTCACTCTTTTCCATCCTGACAAAAAGGGTCACACATTTATGGGTTGGTACATCGGAAACTCTGACGAAGCCATCAAGGATGTAACCATCAACCCGGGCGTTACATACACTGGCGACCTCAACCTTACCGCCTCATGGGATATCAACCGCTACACAGTCATCTTTAAAAACTACAATAAGGCCGACAGCACCATAAGCATAGAATACAACAAAACCCTGGTCGAGCCGAAAGTTGAAAAGCGCAACGGTTTTATATTCTCAGGTTGGTATAATGGAGACGAGGCCTTCGATTTTGCCACGAAAATTGACAGTGATATAACACTCACGGCACGTTGGAACATTCACTCAACCATATATGTTGCCGACGGCAGTACAAACGGAAACGGTACATCTGACAAACCATACGCAAGCATTGATGATGCAATTAAGCATCTACAAGACTACGGCATTGACACTGCCGCTTATTCCATCTGCGTGAGGGGTACAAATAAGGAAAATGCAATTATTCCCAATACTTTGGACGGCAAAATACGCATGCTGACCATTGAAGGCGATGGCGGCCAAATTGATGGCACCAAATACGTGCCTGGAGGTACGCTCACAATAGACGGCGAATATGGCAGAGTGCTTGGAGTTGCGACAAGTGTGCCAGTAGTCTTGCGCAACATCACCATTACAGGCGGAAAACTCGACTATGACCATTCTAATAATTATGGCGGCGGTGGCATTTGTTTAGGTGATTACGGAGTAGATGTAACTATTGCCGATAGCGCATATATTGTTGATAATAAAGTAATAACCGAATATGGCCGCGGCGGTGGCGTGTATGTTGGCTTTTGCAGCAAACTCACAATGATAGGCGGTATGATAAGCGATAACAATGCCTACGATGGCGGCGGTGTATATGTCACATCGAGTGCTGTATTTGAAATGACAGGTGGCATAATAAGCAACAACACTGCAACCGCAGGCGGCGCAGTCTACTTATATTGGGCGAATGCAAGATTCCTTATGGGCGGCTCGGCATACATTCCTGCCGGAGCGTATGATAATGATGATGTATTCGAAACCGGCTCGGGCTATAACGATGTCTACTTAGATTACGATGACGGCGCAGCAAACATTACAGTCATAAGCAATCTGACAGCACAAGTCCCTGTAGCCACCATCACAGCGGGTCGTTATGATTATACGCAAGTTATAGCCGGCCCCCTTAAAAAAGTATCTGAAGAGGAATACGTAGAAGATGAGACTTTGCGCGTGGCCAACTACAACAAGTTTGCTATTCTGCCTAAGTATGGCATATATTTACACTGCATCTTACCTGACGGAGGTTTGAAACATATTTGCCCCGTAACATTCTATTTGGATGAGAACAGTAAGAAGCCTTATTGCGAGCCTGACACGCTTGATGATGATATGGAATTTTATGCTCCTAAACTCCACGACAGCACCAACTACCAGTTCCTTGGCTGGCATCGGCAGATAATAGAAGATGGTGTCCCCCGTTTGAAAGAAGACTCAACAGAATTCCCTTATAAAGTTAAACATGACGACGGAGAGATTGTTCTTGTTGGCCAGTGGGCGCGTAACACTTTCTACGTGAAGGAAGATGGCGGCAATGATGAGAATGACGGCACTAACTCCACTGATAAAGCGCTTGCCACCATCAACGAGGCAATCAGCAGAATCATCAGTATGGACAACGATAGTGTTGATTACAAAATTGTTATCTGTGGCACCATCAGGGGAACACAAACAATTGAAGATGACGCAATAGGAAATGAAATCGAAGTCGAAGAGGGTGTATGGGAAACCGTTTACAATCGTGTGGCGATACCAGCCCATAGCATCACTTTGTGCGGAAACACTAACAATGCAACTGACAAAATAGATGGTGGCTGGCATTATAGCGATGGTGAAGAAAAATGGGTTTACCAAAACGATGGAGAAGAAAAATACGAATCTGTTCTCAACATAAACACCGTAGTGCCAGTAATCATTGAAAATATGACCATTACGGGCGGATATGCTGTATATGGCGGTGGTATTTCCGTTGGAGGATTCGTTGAAGAAATGAGAACATACAGTGATGTAACGATTGGCAAAAATGCCATAATTACCGATAATCTTTCTGAGTCTGGTGGTGTGTATGTAGCCAATAGCTCTACGCTGAATCTGACTGGCGGACAGATAACCGGCAACAAAACAGTTGGTTTTGGCGGCGGTGTGTTTGTGGATGAAAACGCAGTATTTTATATGTATGACGGAGAGATATCAGGTAACCAAGCTGATGAAAATGGCGGCGGTGTATATTTGAATAATGGCGAAGACTGGGGCGCTGCTCTCTATATGAGTGGCGGACATATATCTGATAATCAAGCCGAAAATGGCGGTGGCGTATTTGTCGCTAATAATGCCAAATTATATATGTATGGCTCGGCTGTAATTGGTGACGAAACGGCCACTGAAACAGCCAACAGGGATAACCACTCAAACTGCGCAACATACGCGGGCGGTGGTGTTTTCAGTTCTGCTGCAGCAGCCCTAAATGAAGGCCAAGATTTTGGCGTCTATATTGGTTATAGATATATCAATGAGCCAGATCCGAATTTCACTGGTGGAATATTCCACAACTACGCAAGTGGTTTTATTTACGAAGAATTTGATGATTATGCCGAAGGTGGTTGTGGCGGCGGTGTGTATAGCGGCAACAGTGGCTATGTTTATCTGAACGGCAAAGTCAACTACAATGGCGCAAATGCCGATGGTGGAGGCGTTTATGTCCTTGGCGATTGGAGCCATTTTGTTATGAATGATGGCGAAATCAATTATAATAATGCAGGATCAGAGTACAATGGCGGCGGATTATATTTGAATGGTCATGGTTCAGTTCTTTTTGAAATCAAAGGAGGTTCAATCAGCCATAACCAGAGCGGCAACGGTGCTGGTATTTACAATTATGGTGAATTGACTTTGAGTGGTGGCGAAATTGGCGACAACACGCTAACTGATGAAGATGGCATGGGTAGCGGCATCTATAATCATAAGGATAATTACAATAGTGGTTTTCTCACAATTAAAGGCTCTGCAAAAGTGTCAGATGGCAATGATGTTTACACGCCAAATGCCATCACCATAGGAGAACTTAATGGCGAAGGCATTGTGGCCACAATTACACCAAAAAGCTATGAAAATGAATTTGAAATCCTTACAGAAAATGATCCTAACAATCAGTATGTTAAAAATCAACACAATAGGTTCACCGTTACGTCAGACACATTTGATGGCAAACCCGTTGAATGGATAATTGATGAGGATGGCAAACTGCAACGAAAAATCACTGTTACGATTCACATCAACGACAGAGTGGAAACCGTCATATTGCTCGGCAGACAAACGATTGGTGACGAAGACATTGCTGCTACCATCGCTCCCACCAATGATGACATTCCTAACGGCTGCCATTTTGCATGCTGGAACGCCTTGGTTGATGGCGAATACGTGGAGGTGAAAGCAATTGAATGCGACACAACACTCTACGCCATTTGGGAAAACGAGGATGTGGTGGTTACTAAGTTAGATGAATTGAATACTGCCTACACCCTGCTTACCGAAAAAATGTGCCGATACACCATAAAAGTGAACGGCGAGATTGAAGGTTTATCGGAAATCCCTGCCGAGGCGATTGCTCTGGAGGTTAACATTACAGGCTACAACTTGAACAGCGGCGCTGACTACACCGATGTGCTCAACGGCAACAGTGGAGGCACAACACTCACCGTTAGCAGTACCAAGGCTCCTGTGGTTATCACCAACCTGAAAATTACCGGCGGAAGCGCCAGTGGACTGCTCATAAACAAAGACGCTTGCGTAACCATTGGCGACAATGCTCTGATTGCCAACAACAACACAAGCTATAAGGGCGGTGGTGTAGACAACGCCGGAACACTCAATATGATTGGAGGCCAAATTAGCGGCAACTCTGGTAATGGTTCGAATGAAATCTATGGCGGTGGCGTTTTCAATGACAATACCGGAACATTCTATATGAGTGGCGGTCAGATTTGCAACAACAACGCTAATGGCGAATTATCTGGCCGTGGCGGCGGCGTTTACAATACAGGTTCAATGTATATGTGGGGGAATGCTGTTATTGGCGACCAGAATAAAGAAGATGCCGCGTCGAATGACAACTACTCAAACTATGCAAGCTACTATGGTGCCGGCATCTACAACCAAGGCGATTTGTACCTTGGCTACCGCAATGCTGACACTGAGGCTACGCTTGAAGGTGGAATCTATTACAACTATTCAAATAAATTGGGTGGTGGGTTATACAACAACTTTGACATTACAATAGGTCAAATAAAAATGGCCAGCGGAAATATTGCTTACAATGCTGCTAATGATAATGGTAGTGGCGGTGGCATGATGTTGCAAGGTAACGGTAATAAACCATCAATAACAATAACCGGAGGTAAAATAACAGGGAACAAAGCTGGAGCTGGTGCGGGAATTTCATCTCGTTCTGTTACCTTGAGCATTAGTGATGCCGAAATCAGCAACAATGACGCAACTATGAGTAATGATAATGATGAGGATGTTGGCGGTGGCGGAATAGCAATTGATTATGGCATTCTAATATTGGACGGCGACACAAAAATCACGGGTAACAATTCGGCCAATAACGGCGGTGGAATCAATTCGTATAGTAGTACAATAACTGTGAAGGGTAACACTGTTATCAGCGGCAATACAGTCAGCTCCCAAGGCGACAACAAATATTGCAGTGGAGCCATATATGCCACAAACGGCACATCCTTAAAATTCGAGGGTAACTCATTTGTTCCGTACGGCGGTGCACAAAGACAAAATGATGTTTTTCTTAATGAGAAACGGACTTCCAACAACTTAATTGCCGGTGATTTGAGCGACAACACACACAGTGTTATTGCAACAATCTGGTTGCCAGAAGCCTCATACGAGGGGACTCCGCAAGTGCTCCAATTCCCCGAAGGCATGGAAACAAACGACGCCGCCATGCGGTTCCAAGTTCCCAACACCAATTGGGGCTTCACATCTGACGGCAAATTATGCGAGAAAACAACCGTCAGCACTATGGATGATTTGATGGCTGCAATCGGAAACGGAACAAAATACATTGTTCTTGCCGGCACTGCAACAAATTCTGTAGAAATTGATAAAGAGGGAATTGACCATATTGTTCTTTCTCTGGCAGAAGGACAGCAGGTCAAACCACGCGTTGAGTTTGAATATGTAAACTTCAAAAACGGCTATTCAGGAAACGACGCAGATCATAATTATTGGGGTGGTATGATTTATGCCGATGGCATGGCATCGCTTGCGTTCCGTCATTGCAATTTCAATGACAACCATATCTTAAAAGACGATAGTAATATAAATTTTGATTTCTCTACTCCTGACAATGACGCATATTCGGGCGCGGCAATCTTTGCAACAAATATTCCGCTGTTAACCATCGACGATTGTATGTTCAATAATCAATCGAAACCTGAGTATGAAGATGCCTATAGGGGTGGTTTTCTGTACTTCAGCAGTGGTTGCGGATATGCATCAATTAGTGGTACGTCGTTCACAAACGGCACAGCAAGACACGGCGGAGCAATCGGCATTAATTGCGCAGAAATGGTAACATCAATCAGCAACACTACGTTCACCAACAGTAGTTCTCGCTGCAATGGTACAATAGATTACAGCAATGGAAAGATACTTACCATTGACCCTAACCCGGATTGTAAAATTTACAATGGACTTTATGATTCCGAAACAGGCCACCTGATAATTGGTGGTAATGTGATTTACGATGAATGGTATAATAGATATGGAGACTAACATCTTATACGCTTAAACAGAAACACCCTCTGCGTTTTCTCGCGAAGGGTGTTTTTTTGTAATCACTTCTTTGTTTTCACCCTCTTATGTTCAAAACTACCTTCATTATCCCCAAACACCGCACAATAGTTTTTTCTTATCTTCGCCATCGCAAATTCAAACACTAAAAGAATGATTCTTTCAACACTATTACAGATTCAGGTTAACGGCGCCGCAGCCGATGCAGCAGCCGAAGCCGCTCCGGAGGCAACTCTGTCGTTGCTCGACCTCACAATGAAGGGCGGCGTGATAATGATTCCGCTGGCCGCACTGCTGGTGCTGTCAGTTTACATCTTCATTGAGCGCCTGCTGGTGATAAACAAGGCCTCGAAGCTCGACGAGAACTTTATGAACCGCATCAAAGACTACATCCACGACGGGAAAATTGAAGCGGCCACAACCTTGTGCCAGTCAATCGACAACCCGATTGTGCGAATGATTGAGAAGGGAATCAGCCGCCTTGGCCGTCCGCTGGGCGACATCAACACCGCCATTGAGAACGTGGGCAACATTGAAGTTGCAAAACTTGAGAAAGGCATTCCACTGCTCGCCACCACTGCAGGCGGCGGCCCGATGATTGGCTTCCTGGGCACCGTGGTTGGTATGATTCAGGCATTCTACAATATGTCGCAAGCAGGCAACAATATCGATGTCTCGATGCTGGCTGGCGGCATCTACGTGGCAATGGTAACCACCGTGGCCGGCCTGATTGTGGGTGTGATTGCCTACTTTGCCCACAACTACCTTGCTACGCGAGTTGAGAAAGTTGTGAACGAGATGGAAGCCCGCACAACCGAATTTATGGACCTGTTGAATGAACCTGTAAGCTAATCAGTTATGGCACTCAAACGACACTCAAGAGTCAGCGGCGAGTTCTCGTCTTCGTCGATGAGCGACCTTGTGTTTCTGCTGCTGATTTTCTTTATGATGACATCGACGCTGATTGCCCCCAACGCCTTGAAACTGCTGCTGCCGCAAAGCAACAACCAGACAATGGCCACAAAACCAATCACCACCGTGTCGATAACCAAAGACCTACGATATGCCATTGAAGGCCAATATGTCAGCTTCGACCAACTTGAGCAGTCGCTGGTGAACCGCGTGGGCCCCGCCGAGAATTATCCCGAGCCGCCCACCATCTCGCTTCACGCCGACCAAACCGTTGCCATTGAGCACGTTGTGAAGGTGATGAACATTGCCAAAGACCACAAATACAAACTCATTCTGGCCACACGTCCAAAGAAATGATTAGCACCAAAGAACAACGGATTGCCACTATAGGAACAGTTATTTTCTGCGTCCTTTTTCTTCTGATGTTGCTGATGGTCAGATTCATCAACGACCCGACCGAAGAAGAGGAAGGTGTGCTTGTCAATTTTGGCGACACCGAGCAAGGTATGGGCCAGGTTGAACCGCGCCCAGCCGTTGCCGAAGCTGTTCCAGCTCCCCCTACTCCGTCGGAACCGGCACCATCGGAAGCAACACCCGAGCCTCAACAATCGGGCGAGGAAGAGGTTGTGAATCAAGACTTTGAAGAGTCGGCTGTGATTGAGCAGAAAAAAAAGAAAAAACGCGAAGAAGATGAACTGAAACGCCAGCAGGAGCGTGAGCGGCAGCAAGAGTTGGAACGCCAGCAAGAACTTGAGCGCCAGCGCCTTGCCGAAGAACAACGCCGTCAGGAGGATGAACGCAAACGCCAAGAGGAACTGCAACGCCAACAGCAACAGATGCAAGCCGCCCAAAACAAAGCTAAAAACGCCTTTGCCGGCCGCAACCCTAATGGCGGCAACACTGGCGAAGGCACTACCGGACAGCCCGGCAACCAAGGCTCGCTCAACGGCGACATAAACTCGACCAACCGCGTTGGTGGCGGAAGTGGTAATGGTATCAAAGTGAGTTTTGGCCGTTCTTCTGTTTCAGACCCACCTATACCCAAATATGAAAGTAAGTCGGAAGGCAAAGTGGTGGTTGAGATACAGGTTGACCGTGATGGTAAGGTAATAAAAGCCTCGGCTGGAAAAAAAGGTAGCACAACCAATGACCCTATTTTACGCAAGGCAGCTGAAGAATCTGCCCTTAAAGCCAAATTTGCACCTGACCCCAATGCTGGTATAATTCAGTATGGTACAATTACCTATACATTTATTCAGCAGGAATAATGTCCAAAGAACACACCTTTGCTTGGGGCACAAGCCGCCGCTTCAACGACTATTCGTCGTTCATAAAGAACAAGTTTGGCGGGCGCGTGCAGAAAATATCTGTCAATGTGGGGCTTTCGTGCCCCAACCGCGACGGCATCAAAGGCATGGGCGGCTGCATCTACTGCGACAACACCGCTTTCACGCCAGCCTACTGCAACGCCGCAGACAGCATTGCCGAGCAACTGCGCAAAGGCCGCGAGTTTTTTTCGCGCAAATATCCCGATATGCGGTATATTGCTTATTTCCAAAGCTATACAAACACGTATGCGCCCGTGGAAACACTTGAGCCGCTCTACCGCGAGGCCGTGGGCAACGGCATTGTGGGGCTCATCATCGGCACCCGGCCCGACTGCATCAACAGCGAACTGCTCGATATGCTGGCGCGCATCAACCAGATTGTGCCAGTGAGCATTGAGTTGGGCATTGAAAGCACTAACAACCAAACACTTGAGCGAATCAACCGCCACCACACCTTCGAAGATACCGAAAAATCGGCGCGGCTTTGCGCACAATACGGGCTCGAAACCGGCGGCCACTTGATTCTGGGCCTTCCGGGCGAAACGGAAGCCGATTTTCTTGAACACGCCCGGCGAGTATCGGCATTGCCACTGAAAACGCTGAAACTGCATCAGTTACAGATAATTGAAGGTACGCCGCTGGCCGCCATCTGCCAAAAGAATCCCGATTTTGTCAGACCTTTCTCGCTGAACAATTATATTGCCACAGTGGTGACTTTTCTTGAGCACCTGTCGCCCGACATTGTGGTTGAGCGCTTTGTGAGCGTTTCGCCCGCCGAAAAAGTGATTGCCCCCCGCTGGAATCGGATGAAGAATTTTGAAGTTGTGGCGCTGATTGACAAGGAATTGGAACGGCGCGACACTTGGCAGGGAAAGCTGTTTTAAAGTTTTAAGTTATAAGTTTAGAAAGTTGAAAGTTAGGAGTTTGAAGTTAGGATTTAGGATTTAGGATTTAGGATTTAATAATAACCGACTAACACCTAATGCCTAGTGCCTAATGCCTAGTAATGCCTAAAAATCATAATACATATTCTGCAATGAGGTTCTCAACCCGAACGTTATCAAGTTTTTAGCAGTTTTTGTACCCTCAACATCTTCTGAGCGGCGGGTGAAGCCGACATAAACATTCATATTGGTGCGCGGATTGATAAGGAAAGACGCTTTTGCGCTGGTATTCTGCAAGATAACCTTCTGCCCCTGCCCTATCTCGTTGTAATATTCCTGTGCGTGGCTCGTATAGTCAGCATAAATGTTGTTGCCCATATTCTGTCCGCCCACATCGAGGCCGTGCATAGCGTGAATGTATTTGGCCTCAACAAAGAGCCGCTTGTAGTTGTAGCGCCCGATAAGCACAAACTCGCGGAAATTGCAGCCAAGCGGATGAGCGAGCGGCTGCTTGTAGTGTCCGTAGTTCTGAATATGGGTGACGTGCGAGTACATAAACGGCCGTGCAACATTCATTTCAGCCTGAATGTCAAGATGTTGAAGGCCGAATAAATCGAATGTTTTGTAGCCCATCTGCAAGGCCCATTTGTTGGCCCACCAGCCCCACTTGATTGTTGAGTCCGACTTGTTGAACTGATGCTTGATGCCAGCTTTGACATTTTCAAGTTTGAACTCATCGATGATGAACTGACCGTAAAGCACGTGGTTGTTCCAAAGCGTGAGCTTGCCCGTGATGCCCATCAGCGCATTGTCCGACGAGCCGACCGAGAACTCAACGGGCCGCGTGAAAATCACCGGATTGGCATAGTTGATGTCGAATCCGCGATGGCCGATGCTGTCGGCGGCAGCCCAAATAACCGCCTCAAACAACCCGATATTGAGCCACGGCGTCACCGACCAGTCGAGATAGTTGAACGAGCCCCACTTTTTGTCGTGCGGATGTCCGTAGTCGTAATGCTTTGTAAAATCCTGGAACTGAGCCCAAAGGTTCACATATTTGATGTTCCAGAAATCGGTGGTGATGCGCAGAAACGGATAGTTGGCCGACACGTCGCTCAGCAGCATCGAGCGGTAGCCGTCGCCAATGAAGTTCTTGCCGTGACCGAAAGTGATGTCGAAATGCTCGTCGGGCTGGAAGCTGATGGTGGCGTCGGCCCAAGCGTAATCGTAGCCGTCGCCCTTGAAACTTTTGTATGCGCCCTGTCCGGGAATGGTTTTAACGCTGCTCACCACATCGCGGCGGTAGTCGTAGAATTTGGCTTGATTCTCGTAGAAATCGCTGGTAACGAACACATATTTGCCCAGCCGCGCGTTCAGCACAAAGCCGCGCGTGTTCACCCAGCTCATCTTGTCGTAGTCAGAATCGCGGCCAAGCTCAAAATGCATAAGCGGGTCGATGGTGAACTCGAAATCGCTCTGCTTGTAGGTTATCCAGCTGCGGTTCAGCAAGATGTCGGGCAGTTTGCGGCTCACATCGATGCGGTAGATGGAATCGGCATTGACAGTGGTGTTCACCTGCCGCGTCTGATATGGTTTCACGGAAGTGTGAAAACGGTTCTGCTTCTGATAGACGTAGCGGTCGAAATGGTTGAACTCGTGGTCCATATAGAGCGAGTGCGACTCCTGACCGAAAACCGGAATCGAGCACACCGCAATCAAAACCGAAAAAATTATCCGTTGCATCATATCTGCCATAAAACGAGCCGAATTTAATTGAAAATGCCTAACCCGCTGCAAGTTTTTGGCGAACGTGCCTGCCGGTGACGTGAAAATGGTAAGAGTTGAGGCGCTTCGCTGTTTAGAGTTTAGAGTTCTGGTTTAGAGTTCTGAGTTTAGAGTTCTGAGTTTAGAGTTCTGAGTTTAGAGTTTAGAGTTTAGAGTTTAAAGTTTAGAGTTTAAAGTTCTGTTTTAGAGTTCTGAGTTTAGAAACTTCGATTGTTTAGTATCAACCTTACCCATTAAATCCTAATTCTTAACACTCACCTCTCACCCCTCAACACTCACCCCTCAACACTCACCCCTCAACACTTACCTCTAAACATTTAAATCCAAACTCCTAAATAAAAACTATCTTCGCGGCAAATTTTGGGTTATGGCACTCATTCTATCATTGGAAACATCGACGTCGGTGTGCTCGGCGGCGCTGGCCCGCGACGGCCGACTGCTGGCTGAGCGCGTGAGCTACGAAGGCAAATCGCACGCAACGCTGCTCACTGTTTTTGTTGAACAGATTCTGGCCGAGACAGGCATTGAAGCCACCGCGCTCGACGCTGTGGCCGTGAGTCAGGGACCTGGCTCGTACACTGGGCTGCGCATCGGCGTTTCAACCGCCAAGGGCATCTGCTACGCCACTGGCGCAAAGTTGATTGCTGTGGACACGCTGAAGGCAATGGCCATTATGGCCGAGAAAAACGCAACACCGCGCCCCGACCTTTTCTGCTCAATGATTGACGCCCGCCGAATGGAAGTTTACACGGCCATTTACAATGCTGATTTAGAGCAAATTGGCGATACAAAAGCTCTGATTATCGACAGCGATAGTTTTGCCAATGAGTTGAAAACCAACACAATAGCATTCTACGGCGACGGTGCGGGCAAATGCCAAGGTGTGATTACATCGGCCAACGCCCGCTTCATAGACGGTATCTGTCCGCTGGCGGCCAATATGGTGCCGCTTGCCGAAAAGGCCTACGCCGCCGCCGATTTCAAAGACGTGGCCTACTTCGACCCGTTCTACTTGAAGGATTTTGTGGCCACCGTGGCCAAACACAAGGTGCTTTAGCTCAATGCGCGTGCGTCTGGCTTTATCGGTTTTACTGCTGACGGCGGCCTTCGGTCGGGCTGAAGCGCAATGGCTGAAAGAGACGTACGTCAGCGTGTTTGCCGCCGAGCGCGACACCAACTACATTCAGGATTTGAGCCGAATGTTCAGTGTCAATGCATCGGTGTTCCAAAAAAACTCGGCCTTCAGCATCGACGACTTGAAAAACCTGTCATCGCTGCAATACAACTGCTCAGACTCGTCGGCATCGGTGAGCGCGGGATTTGCCTATAAGTGGCTGTCGCTCAGCCTTGGTGTCAGCACGGGTCTGTTCGACCGCCACCGCACGGGCCGCAAGACCGTTCTCTCGACTCAGGTGCTGCTGCCCGCCGTGACGCTGAAACTGGGCGCCAACTTCTACGAAGGCTACTATCTGGCGAACGCCGAAAGCATTCTGCAAGACTGGCCCGCAGGCACCCGCTTCGACCGCCCCGACATCAGCACCGCATCGCTGCGCGTTTCGGCCGACTACTATTTCAACTACACGCAATATTCGCGCAAAGCGCTGACATCGCACGGCGAACTGCAACGCAAGACGGCGGGCTCGGCCATTGCTGGGATTCTGTTCAACGTGAATATGGTGAGCGGCGATTCGTCGCTCGTGCCGCGGAATGTGAACGACTCGGTTTACAACTATCGCGAGCAAATCAAATATGTGAGCAACACGCTCATTGGCGCTGGCGGCGGCTATGCGCGGACGTTTGTCACCCCTGCGGGGATTTATTTCAATCTTGATATGCAGATGGGACTGGCCTACAACAAATGCTTTCTGCAACTCGACGGCGCGCCCGACCGCAACCACAATGCGCTGAATCTCTATTTTCAGGGCGATTTGAGTGTGGGATTCAACAGCAAGCACTGGTTTGCCAACCTTGGCGGAAACATTCTGGCCATTGAGTCGCCGATGGGCAACGACGGCGCGAGCATCAACAATACGAGTGGTATGATTCGGGCCACGGTGGCCTATCGTTTCGAGCTTGAAAAGAACTATAGCGTGGGCGAGCTTTTCTCTACCAAATGGCAACAATGGCGCGAGCGCAGGGCCGAGAAGAAGGCGGGGAATAGTTAGTTAGGATTTAGGATTTAGGATTTAGAAGTTAAAAGTTAGAAGTTGGAAGTTGGAAGTTGGAAGTTAGAAGTTAGAAGTTAAAAGTTAGAAGTTAGAAGTTAGAAGTTAGAAGTTAGATGATAATGACTTCTGCTTTTTTGCAAGCCGATTCAATAGCTGCGCATCGCACTTTTCGCCTTACACTTTCAACATTCGTCTTTACTCTTTAAGTTAAAAATGCTATTTTTGCAGTTCGCTTGCGTTATGCAGTATGAATGGCATTGAGATTTTCTTGAAGGGATTGATTGTTGGACTGATTGTTTCGGCGCCGATGGGACCGATAGGCGTTCTGTGTGTGCAGAAAACCATCAACAAGGGTCGTTTTCAGGGATTTATGTCGGGATTGGGCGCCGCCACAGCCGACACATCGTATGCCGTTTTGGCCGCTTTCGGTGTCACTTTCATCACCGATTTCCTGACTGAGCACCAACTGTTTTTTCAGATTGCGGGCGTGACGATTCTGCTCTATCTAGGATTCAAAATGCTGCTCAAAAACCCAATCGGCGAGTACCGCTACTACCGCAGCCCCAAACGCTCGGGCCTGATTGGCGACTACATCTCGGTCTTCTTTCTGACGGCATCCAACCCGTTGACAATCATCTTCTTCGGTGCGGCATTCTCGATGCTCAACCTAATGTCGGACGGCAACTCATTCAACGATGGTATGCCGCTTGTGAGCGGAATTCTTTGCGGCGCCGTATTGTGGTGGTTCACACTAACTTACGTGGTCGATATTTTCCGCAAGCACTTCCGTCTGCGCAGCATTGTCTGGCTCAACCGCATCAGCGGAATCATCATTATTGTGCTCTCGATAGCCGCGGGAATTAAATTCTTTGTGCTGTAAAGGGGTGAGAGTTTAGGACTACAGACGACGAACTACAGATTTGGTGAACTGGTGAATCGAAAGGTTCAAAGTTTTAAGTTTAAAAGTTTAAAGTTTAACGGGTTTAAATGGTTATCACTATACCAACACCCAATACCTAACACCTAATGCCTAGTGCCTAGTGCCTAATGCCTAATTAAACTTCACCGCCTTGGCTGGGCTGATATGCGACACGAGTAGCGACGGCAACAGCATCACAATCAACGTTGAGACAAGCGTTCCCACGTTGAGCGCAACCACGTGCAGCAGTTTCAGATTGATGGGCACGGTGCTCATATAATACGACGACTCGTCGAGCGGAACAATGGCGAAGTGCTGCTGCAGAAGGCACAAGCCGATGCCGATAACATTGCCCCATACCAAACCTTTGACAATCAGGTAGAACGATTGAATTAGAAAAATCTTTTGAATGTGCCAGTTGCCGTAGCCAAGAGCCTTCAGAAGGCCAATCATACTGGTTTTTTCGAGAATCAGAATCAGCAGACCCGAAATCATATTGAAGCCCGCCACGGCAAGCATCAGCGCCAAAATCACCCAAACGTTCATATCCTGAAGGTTGAGCCAATCGAAAATCTGCGGATAACGCTCTTTTATATTGGTGATTTTCAGACTCGAACCGCCTTTCATAAAGTTGTTGCCCGCCACAAAAAAGATGCTGTCGGCAACGGCTTCAAGTCGGTCGAAATTGTTGACGTCAACTTCGTATCCGCTGATTTGGTTTGGCTGCCAGTCGTTCACCTTCTGCAAGTGCCGCATATCGACAAGGGCATAAACGCGGTCGAAATCTTCGATACTCGTCTTGTAAAGACCGCACACCACAAACGGGCGCATACGCGGCGGGTCCTGAACAAAATAGACCGTAATCTTGTCGCCCACCGACAGATGCAGCAAGTTGGCCTGATATTCCGACATAAAAATGCGGTTCGATTTCACCGAGTCGGCAATGGTGAACGTCTCACCATCAACAAGATGGCTGCGCAGAAACGACCAGTCGAAACTCTGGTCGATGCCTTTCAGTACCACCGCCTGAATGTCGTTCTGCGTCTTCACGATGCCCGATTTGAGCACGTATGGTTGAACGTGAGCAACACCGTCGATAGCGCGTATCTGGCTCATTGGCACGTTGTTGGCGTCAATCGGCTGCGTCTCGAACGAGTTGTTGGCGTCGAAATTCGAAATCTGCACATCAGCGCTGAACCCCGTTACCTTCGAACTGACCACATCGCGGAAGCCCGTGACAATGGCCATACTCAAAATCATCACGGCAAGGCCCAGTGCAATGCCCGCAACCGAAATGTTGACAATCGGCCCTGTGAACGAGCGCCCGTCCTTACGGTTGAACGTGATTCGGTTTGCTATGAAAAATTCGGTTTTCAAAATCATCCGTTTAACGGGCAAATGTAGTCAACGAAAAACGAACTGACAAAAGCAAAATTTTGAAGATTTACTGCTACAAATGTCCTTGATTCTTTTTTCAAACACGTAGGGCCGCCATATGATATGACAGCCCTACGATACGGATAATCAGATATTTAAACCGATTTTCAATTTACAATTACACGTTTCGCCACATTACCAACCATCACTAGGTAAACGCCTGTGCCGTTCACGCAGATTTCCGCGCGATTTCCTGTAGAAATGCTATTCGTTGCGTCTCTACAAACAAGGCGTCCCATTGCATCATAAACAAGGATTTCGGCGAAGGCGTTCTCTACAATGATAGCGTTGCCGCGAGCGTAAACCGTCAAATTATCGGCAGCGGACTCTGAAACAGCGGTGGTTGCCCCCCAAACGACTGGGCAATTGCCGAAATTCCAATCATTACTCCAACCATCAGGTTTTGAACTTGCCTCACAATAGATTGTCAAATTATCACAAAGAGAACCACCCAAGAAAAATTCGTAAAGATAGAACGCAGAATCACCGATGGTTTCTACAGATTTGGGAATGAAAACTGCTTCCAAGTGGTTACATTCGTAAAACGCCATTTTGCCGATGCTGGTAACCGAATTGGGTATGGAAACCGAAGTCAGACCGCAATTTCTGAACGCATTTTTGCCAATGATCTTAACCGAATTACCTATGGTTACGGAAGCCAAGTTATGGCAAAACTCAAAAGTACCATCACCAATTCTCGTTACTGAATTAGGTATGGTTATCGACGTCAACATATGGCAATTCGAGAACGCACCGTCGCCAATTGTGGTAACTGAATTAGGAATATCAATTGATTTCAGACTTTCACAATAAAGAAATGCTTCATCGCCAATGGCGGTAACTCCTTTTCCAATTTTTACCGATTTCAAATTCTGACAATCATAAAATGCCATTTTTCCAATGGTAACAACATCATCAGGTACTATTATTCCTCTCAATTCACTGTTCATAGAGAAAGCATAGTCGCCTATTATTTTGCAACTGCTGTTTATCACATACGAGCTTGAACTACCCGATTTAATCAGTGCGAGATAAGGATTTTGGGAATTTCCCAAATACAGGGTGTTGCCATATTCATTGTATGGTATCTCGATGTCGTTATACTCATGGATATATAAGAATGCATAGCCTCCAATACTGGTAACGGAATTCGGAATGTTTATATCTTTTCCATCACCGACATAAGCAACAATTCGCGTTTTTTCGACATCAGCAAATACCAACCCGTCTTCATATACTGCGCCATTCTCCTCAATGCGATAATCGGCACCAAAAACACCCACAATTTCGCCTTCAACACCTCCTGAATAAACTATGAGTTTAACACCGAGGAACGCTTCTTCTCCGATAGTTTCAACCGTTTCTGGGATAACCGCAACCAACATATTTTTGCAAAAAGCAAACGCGTATTGCCCGATGCTTTTCACCGACTTGGGAATGACTATATCTGTAAGTTTCTGACAATTATCGAAAGCGTAATCGCCAATGCTGACAACCGAATCGCCTATGGTTACTGATTCCAAATTGCAACAATCATAAAAAGCATCTGTTCCGATGCTTGTTACTGTATTCGGAATGACTACAGATGTCAGACTTCGGCAACCTGAAAACGTACAACTGCCGATGCTTGTTATTGAATTCGGAATTACCAATTCTGTGATTTCCTCGCCATTTATGAATAATCTGTGAGTAAGACTTAACGGATTCGCACTATAGGCTCCAAAATCTATCCCACACAAACTTTCAAGGCTGGCAAATTCCACTTTAGTCAGACTGTCACATCCGCCAAACGCCCCTCTGCCAATTTTCTTACAACCTTTTCCAATTGTAACCGATATGAGACTCTTGCAATCTTCGAAAGCGAAATTGCCAATGCTGACAACAGAATCGGGAATGGTTATCGTCGTCCGATTTTTGTTTAAAGAAAACGCACCGTTTGCGATGATTCTCACAGAATTAGGGATAATCAAATCTCCGCCATTTCCCAAATAACCGATAAGTCGTGACTTTTCTTTGTCGCTGTACACAAAATCTTCTTCATCGAGTATGGCATTCATATATCTTGCACCCCAAGGGTGGCCAGTTGCACTACCTGCATAGACTATGTTTTTAATATTTTCAAACGCATCATCGCCAATGCTTACAACCGAATTCGGAATAGTTAGCGTAGACAGACCTGTGCAATTGCTGAAAGCACCAGCATCTATGCTCACAACAGAATTAGGAATGGTTATTGTTGTCAGGCTTGTGCAATATCCGAAAGCACTATTGCCGATACTTTTGACTGAATTAGGGATGTTGATTGATTCCAGCTTTCTACATTCAAAAAACACACCATCCCCGATGTTTTCAACCGAATTGCCAAGAGTTACCGACGTCAGCCCTTTACAATAACAAAAAGCATTGTTGCCGATAGTGACCACCGAATTAGGAATGACAACTGAAGTCAAACTATCACAAGAAACGAATGCAAAATCACCGATAGTTTTGACAGAGCTCGGAATGGTTACCGACGACAAGTTGCTGCATAACGCAAACGCATTTTCATTGATGGTTTCAACCGAATTAGGAATAGTTACTGAAGTCAGCTTTTTGCATTCATAAAAAGCTTTTTCGCCAATAACCTTAACGGTGCTCGGAATGGTTACCTCACCATTTTCACCGACATATGCGCCAAGCTTTGTTTTCTCAGCATCGATATAAATAAACCCGTTTTCATCTGGTTCGGTATAGTAATAAGTGATTTTAGCGGCTCCCCAAGGCCTGCCTGTGGCATCACCAGTATAAATAATATTTTTTACACCACTAAACGCACCATCGCCAATGGTTTTTACAGAATCAGGGATAATTACCGATGCCAAATTGCTACACCACGCAAATGCATATTCACCGATGCTCACAACCGTCTTCGGAATAGTAAGTGAAGTAAAACTGCATCCATAGAACGCTTCGTCGCCAATACTATAAAGATTATCTGAAATGGACATTGAAGTCAGCCCTTTACACATATAAAAAGCCTCATTGCCAATGCTGACAACCGAGTTTGGAATGGTTACGGATTTCAATTTTCCACATTCATAGAATGCTTTATCTCCAATACTTGTGACCGAATTAGGTATGGATACTGAATATAAACTTGTACAAGAGGAGAAGGCATTGTAGCCAATATTTTTAACGACATATGTTATTCCACCGTTATTCACTTTAGAAGGAATTACAATACTGTCAGCCGACCAGTTCTCACCTCTACCAACCGAGACTTCGTGCTTATTGGCATCTGTAACTGTGTATTTCAAATTATTGATTTCAAAAGTTGTTTGCGTCCAAGCCTGTCCCGCAAGCATTGTGGCAAAAAATAAAACGACTAGTTTTTTCATAATTGTGTACGTTTAAGTTTTAAGTTGTTAATTGTCATATAAATATCAAAATAAAAATCAATCCGAAATGAAACTTGCCCAAATCATTTGTTTTTGGCGAAAAAAAGCGTGAAACCCGACTGCCTCCCACTCTTTGAAAGGTATTGGCGTAACCTGCGATGTACGAAATAAGTCAAGTGCACGCCAAAGCGTGGCAACTTGAGCCTATTTCCTCCACATCTTTTTTTTAAATCGCCAAATTCTATCAAAGAGAAAGAAAAAGCTCTATGCTTTTATTAACTACAAATTACTATTTCTGTCTTTTGTCGTATAAACTCTTTTTTAAATTATCATTTAACGGTCAGTTCAAACGAATCTGTTATCGTTTGTCCGTCAAAGATAGATAATTTTGGTTACAACAATCAGAGTCATCCGTGCAATAAAATCATCCGTTGGGCAAATATTTTAATGTCCGAACCACTAAATCAGTAAGTTTGTAGAAACATTTACACCGATGCTTAAACGTTTTTTCCCGCTTACCGCGATAATTTTAGTGCTGACGGCAACCACTTGCGCGCAGCACTCTGATAATAAAGAAGATATACTCACAGGCGCCGACCAAACCGCACAATACGTGCCACTTCTGACGGGCAAACACGTGGCTGTGGTGGCCAACCAGACATCAGTTATTAGTGATATTCATTTGGTTGACAGTCTTTTGCGGCTTGGCATCGACATCCGCCGAGTTTTTGGCCCCGAGCACGGATTCCGCGGCAAAGCCGATGCTGGCGAGCACCTGGCCGACAACATCGACGCTGCGACGGGCCTGCCCGTGGTTTCGCTCTACGGCAAACACCGCAAGCCCACTGCCACCGATATGGACAGTTTAGACATTGTTATATTTGATATTCAGGATGTTGGCGTGCGGTTCTACACCTACATTTCGACGTTGCATTACGTGATGGAAGCCTGCGCCGAAAACAATGTGCCGCTGCTGGTGCTCGACCGCCCCAATCCCAACGGCTTCTACGTTGACGGGCCTGTGCTCGACACCGCCCGAGTGCGCTCGTTTGTGGGTATGCACCCCGTGCCGCTCGTCCACGGAATGACCATTGGTGAGTACGCAATGATGCTGAACGGTGAGCATTGGCTGAAAAACGGCGAAGTGTGCCAACTGATGGTGGTGCCTTGCAAGAATTACACTCACCGCACTCATTATCAACTACCTATAAAACCATCGCCAAATCTACCAACCTACCGTTCGGTGCTGCTCTACCCGTCGTTGGGACTGTTTGAAGGCACGTTTATGAGCGTGGCGCGCGGCACCGATTTCCCGTTTGAAGCCATCGGCCACCCCGACTATCTTGCTGCACCGTTCCGCTTCACGCCCCACAGCGTTGAAGGCGCCAAATATCCGCCGTTCAAAGATGTGCCCTGCCGCGGCTACGACTTGCGCCAAATAAGCATCGAGTCGCTCGAAGCCGATGCCCGCATCAATCTTAAATGGCTGATTGACAGTTATAATTATTTTCTGTCAAAGCCCGATTTCTTCCAATCGTTCGTAGACAAACTTGCTGGCCCCGAACTTCGCAAGCAGATTGAAAAGGGAATGACCGAAGCCGAAATCCGCCAGTCGTGGCAAGACGGACTGCGTGATTTTCAGCAAATTAGGAAGAAATATTTGCTTTATGAGGAATAGGGTTAAAGTTTGAAGTTATAAGTTTGAAGTTATAAGTTTGAAGTTATAAGTTTGAAGTTATAAGTTTTAGGCATTAGCCTCAATATTTCATTCAATCCTTCTCGCCTTCAATCCTTCAATAAAAAAGCAGGCTATCATTGCTGATAAACCTGCTTTCCACAAACAAATGTATAACCCTAAAACTATTTTAAAACATTCAGTTTCGAACTTTAACTAATCACACACATCGTGACAAAGAATGCGGCGCCGGCAGCATAGCCGACAAGAGCCAGCCACGACACGTTCTTCAGATACCAGATGAAGTCGATTTTCTCCAAGCCCATTGCGGCAACACCTGCGGCCGAGCCGATGATGAGCATACTACCACCCGTGCCGGCAGTGTAGGCCAGGAATTCCCAGAACGGACCGTTCTGCACAAAGTTGGCGGCGTAGCCAACTGCGTCGGCGGCCTCAATGGGGTACATACCCATCGCGCCAGCCACAAGTGGCACATTATCAACCACCGACGACAACACGCCAATGATGACATCGATAATGAAAACACCGCCCGTTGCATCTTTGAAGCATCCGTCCAAAGCGTTCGACATCAGCGACAAGTGGCCGGCCGACTGCAATGCCGAAACAGCAAGCAGGATGCCCAGGAAGAACAGAATGGTCGGGGTGTCGATATGCGTGAGAATGTAGGTCGGGCGCAGTTTGTTTTTGATGCCCGGCGCGTGATTCTTATGGATAAGCTCTGTGGCAGCCCACACAATAGACAAGCTCAACAACATTCCGAGGTAAGGCGGAAGATGTGTAACTGTTTTAAATACAGGCACGAACAGCAAACCGCAAACGCCCATTGCAAGCATCGCCTTTTGGGTGCGCGGTGTTGTACCCCAGTCGTCCTTGTCTATCGACTCGTCGGTTGGGCGCTCAATATCGCCCCTGAACGTGAAGCTCAAGATTATCAACGGGATGCAGAGGCAGATGAGCGAAGGCAGGAAAACTTCGAAGATGATTTTATCGGTTGTCACCTGTCCGCCAATCCAGAGCATAATGGTAGTGACGTCACCAATTGGCGACCACGCGCCGCCTGCGTTCGCCGCAATCACAATCATACTGGCGTAGAACCAACGCATTTTCTGGTCGGCAACAAGTTTGCGAAGCAGCGCCACCATTACGATGGTGGTTGTCAGGTTATCGAGAATGGCGCTCATAAAGAACGTCAGGAGGCTCAGAATCCACAGCAGTTTGACCTTGTTGGTGGTTTTGATTTTGTCGGTGATGACCTTGAATCCGCGGTGGCGGTCAACGGTCTCGACAATGGTCATCGCGCCAAGCAGGAAGAACAGGATTTCGGCCGTATCTCCCAGATGGTGAACAAGTTCGTAACTGAAGAAAGAATGAATGTTCTCGTCGGTGAGTCCGCCCTCGACGGTCATCGAGTATTTGTTCCACGCTGCGCTGTGGCCGAGCGACAGAATGCTGTCGGCGCCAAGTGCATAAATAGCCCACAAAGCCGCGCCGATGAAGAGCGCCGGTGCCGCCTTGTCAATTCTGAAAGGGTGTTCCATTGCAATGGCAATGTAGCCGAGCACGAACACCAAAATCATAACTGCAAACATATCAATGTACTTTTATCCCCAATTTTTCGGGCGCAAAAGTAGTGGTTCAAGAACCATTAATTCTATAATGATTATGGTATTTTTCTATAATATCGATTGATAAAACCGATTGGTTGCATAAACTAACTACCTGATTTATTGCAAACTTTCAAACAGTTTATGCAACAACGTTTTTCGGATTGACGATAAAAATAGATGAGTGTGGTTGGGAACTTTTACTGGTAGATTTATTTGTCCGCCACTATTCTTCCGCAAAATTAAGCAGCACCTTGCGGTATGCGGTGTAAATTTTTGATTTTGAGATATATCCCATATACAATCCGTTTTTGATGACGGGCAGGTTCCAGGCGCCTGATTTTTCGAATTTTTCCATCACCACATCCATTGTGTCGGTGGTTTTCACGGTGTCGGGCGGCATCACCATCAACTCATATATATAGGTGTTGTCGTACATCTCGGTGTTGAACATTATCTTGCGGATGTCGTCGAGCAGGACGATTCCCATCAGTTTGCCTTCTTCATCGACCACGGGGAAAATGTTGCGGCGCGAGTGCGAGATGGCGTTCACAAGGTCGCGCAGAGTTTGGTCGGGGCCCACTTCGGTCAGGTCGTGCTCAACTTCCTTTTCAAGCCGCATCAGCGTCAAAGCGGCGCGGTCCTTGTTGTGGGTTATCAGGTCGCCGCTTTGCGCGAGACGTTTGGTGTAGATGCTGTGCGGTTCAAAGTAATAGATTGTTACATAAGCACTTACCGATGCCACCATCAGCGGGACAAACAGATTGTATCCGCCCGTGATTTCGGCAATCAGGAAGATGCCTGTGAGCGGCGCGTGCATCAGTGCCGACATAAAAGCGGCCATCCCGACAAGGGCGAAATTTACTTCGCTTACGCTAATAAAATCCAGACAATTAAGCAGATGCGCCATCATATAGCCGAGCACGCCGCCCATAAAGAGCGATGGTGCGAACACACCGCCAATGCCGCCTGCGCCTGTGGTTGCCGATGTGGCTATCACTTTGAAAATCAGCATTAGAGCGCAGTACGCAACAACCACCCAGACGCCGTCGCCAAACTGACCGAACATTGAGTGGTCGAGAATGCGCAGACCGTCGCCCGTAAGTATCTCGCGCAGAGCATCATAACCTTCGCCGAAGAGCGGCGGGAAAAGCCAGATGAGCAGCCCCAGAATCACACCGCCGATGGCGATTTTCTTCCACGGGTTCAGTATCTTGCTGAACCATTTTTCCATCCGCATCGATGTTGCCGTGAAGTACCAGCCGATGAGCCCTGCGGCCACGCCAAGTATCAGATAGAGTGGAATATTGTGCAGTTCGAAAGTGGGCGGTTGCGGAAGGGTGCAGAGCGTGGCTTCGCTGCCAAGGAAGAAGTACGACATCAGCGTGGCTGTGACGGCCGAAATCAAGAGCGGCGCCAGCGAAGCCATTGTCATATCGAGCATCAGCACTTCCAGAGTGAAGACCAAGCCCGCAATCGGGGCCTTGAAAATGCCAGCCACAGCACCCGCGGCGCCGCAGCCAATCATCAGGATAACTTGCTTATAATTAAGTTTGAAAAGCCGCGCCAGATTGCTGCCGATGGCCGCGCCCGTGAGCACTATCGGCGCTTCGGCACCAACCGAACCGCCAAACCCGATGGTGAGCGAACTGCCCACTATGCCAGTGTAGGTGTTGTGCGCCTTGATGATGCCGTTTTTGCGTGATATACAGAACAATACGCGGGTGATTCCGTGCGAGATGTTGTCTTTGACGTGGAATTTTATCCAAAGCGTGGTGAGCAGAATGCCCACGGCAGGCAACGCAAGGTAGATGTAACTTCCGAAACCAGAGTTAATTGCCTTCAGCACAAACTGATAGGTCAGGTGGATGGTGTTTTTCAGAACCACGGCAGCCAGTCCACTCAACAGGCCGACCACAAAACTCAGAATCAGAATAAACTGATTTTCAGTTAGATGTATGCCACGCCAAATGTGAAGCCGCTCAATAAACGGAATCTTGATGCGAAGTTTGAAAATCGATTTTATGCTGCCAATCATATTTCTACCGAAAAACGCTGAATTTCAACTGTTAACCAAATCTTATTTGCGCTTCTTCTCAACCGTCCACCCGAATTTGCCAATCCGCTTGCCCAACTTGTAGTATTGGCCGTGCATATAGGCAATCATATCGGCCGCGCCAAGGTCGAAGGCTCCCGTTTTGGGGTTCATATATTTCTCGTCGGCGTTCACGGCCACAACGTTGGCGATGAACATATCGTGCGTGCCAAGTTCTTTAATCTCAACTACTTTGCACTCAATATTGACGGGCGATTCGTCAATCATCGGGGCGGCAACTTGAGTGGCCTTGATGGGTGTCAGCCCCATCGCTTCAAACTTGTCCACTTCACGTCCCGATTTCACGCCGCACCAGTCGGTGGCCTTTGCCAACTCACTGTTAGTCAGATTGATGACAAACTCGCCCGACTCTTTGATAATGTTGTACGAGTGGCGGCTCTTGCGGATTGACACGTAGCACATCGGCGGGTCGGAACAGATGGTGCCCGTCCACGAAGCGGTGAAAACGTTGCGCTCGCCGTCCATACGGCCGCAACTCACCAGCACCGCAGGCAGCGGATAAATCATTGTTCCAGGTCGCCAGGTTTGTTTTGCCATTTCTCGCGTTTTTGTAAACGGATGCAAATATAATTTCTATGGCAAAAGATGAAAGGGAAAATATTTCACAAACAATGATATATTTCTTTCAATCCTCCACTCCACAAAAAAAGCCGTCCCGAAAGGAACGGCTTCATATTGTACCTCAATCGAAAAATCTTGATTTATTTTACCGAATTAACAACGGCTTCGAAAGCCTTTGGTTGGTTCATTGCAAGGTCGGCAAGGACTTTGCGGTTGATTTCAACGTTGGCTTTCGCCAGTTTGCCTATGAGTTCTGAGTATGACAACCCATATTGGCGGGCACCAGCATTGATACGCTGAATCCACAAAGCGCGGAATGAGCGTTTCTTGTTGCGGCGGTCGCGATAGGCGTATTGTTGGCCTTTTTCAAAGGTGTTTTTGGCAACGGTCCACACATTGGCGCGGCCAAGGAAATTACCTTTGGTTTGTTTTAAAATTTTCTTCCTTCTTGCTCTTGAAGCTACGTGATTTACTGAACGCGGCATAATTTTACGATTTTAGGAATGGTTAGCGTTCCTCTCCTTTAGGAAACTTCGACAGCTAATACATTCGCGGTTAAACAATTAAAATTTAATTTCTTTTCGGCTTATCTCATTGCCAGGCAAAGTTTGATATTCTTAACATCAGCCTTGTCAACGGTTGTGAAATAAGTCAGGTTACGCTTCTGCTTTGTCCCTTTCTTGGTCAGGATGTGGCTTTTGTAAGCGTGTTTTCTTTTGATTTTTCCGGTGCCTGTAAGCACGAATCTTTTCTTTGCGCCGGAATTGGTTTTCATTTTAGGCATAACTGTACAAAATTTAAATTTATTTTTTCTTTTTCGGTACAATAGTCATTATCATTCGTTTGCCCTCGAGAGTAGGCAGTTGCTCGACTTTTCCGTAGTCCTCGAGCTCGTTGGCCAACCGCAGCAGAACAAGTTCGCCTTGGTCTTTGAACAGGATTGAGCGGCCTTTGAAGAACACGTAAACCTTCACCTTTGCGCCCTCCTCAAGGAACTTGATGGCGTGGTTTTTCTTGAAATTGAAGTCGTGCTCGTCAGTCTGCGGCCCGAAACGGATAACCTTGATTACAACTTTCGAAGCATTGGCTTTCATTTCTTTCTGCTTCTTTTTCAGAGCATAAAGGAACTTGCTGTAGTCAATCGCCTTGCAGACCGGTGGGTCGGCGTTAGGCGAAATCTCAACCAAATCGACACCCAGCTCGTCGGCAATTTTCATTGCGTCACGAATGCTGTAGATGCCTTGCTCCACATTGTCGCCAACCAAACGCACGCGCGGTGCGATGATTTCCTCGTTAATCCTGTTGGAAGCCTTGTCGTCCGATGCCGGCTTCCGTTGTGGCTTGTTCTCGATAATAGTTTGAATCTCCTATAATTAGTTAGACTTCATTGCCTCTTCCACTTCGCTGTTGACCAGTTTGGCGAAATCTTCGAGAGTCATCGAGCCTTTGTCGCCATCGCCCTGTCGGCGGACGGAAACTGTGTTGCTCTCGGCCTCTTTTTCGCCAACGATTAGCATATAGGGGATACGCTTTAACTCATTGTCACGTATCTTTTTACCTATCTTCTCGTTGCGCTCGTCAACGGCGGTGCGAATATCGTAATTTTCCAGAATATTGGAAACCTTTTGTGCAAAATCGTTATATTTTTCGCTAATTGGCAGAATTACAGCCTGTTCGGGTGTCAGCCAGAGCGGGAATTTGCCGCCGGTGTGCTCTATCAGCACGGCAACAAAGCGCTCCATTGAGCCGAAAGGCGCGCGGTGAATCATTACGGGGCGATGTTTTTGATTATCAGCACCCATATATTCAAGGTCGAATCGCTCGGGCAGGTTGTAGTCCACCTGAATGGTGCCCAACTGCCAGCGGCGGCCGATGGCGTCGCGAACCATAAAGTCGAGTTTCGGACCGTAGAATGCGGCCTCGCCGTACTCAACCACGGCGTCAAGGTTCTTCTCCTTGCAAGCCTCGATAATCTCCTGCTCGGCCTTCGCCCAAAGTTCGTCGCTGCCCACGTATTTCTCGTGGTTGTTCGGGTCGCGAAGCGAAATCTGCGCCTCAACCTTGTCGAAGTTCAAAGCCTTGAAAATGATTTGGATAATATCCATCACCTTGCAGAACTCTTCCTTCACTTGGTCGGGACGGCAGAAGAGGTGGGCGTCGTCCTGAGTGAACGAGCGGACACGTGTAAGTCCGTGAAGCTCACCACTCTGCTCATAGCGGTAAACGGTTCCAAACTCTGCAATTCGCAGCGGAAGGTCTTTGTACGAGCGCGGCGCGTTCTTGTAAATCATACAGTGGTGCGGGCAGTTCATCGGCTTCAGCATATAAACCTCGCCCTCCTCGGGTGTGGTGATGGGTTGGAAGCTGTCTTTTCCGTAGTGGTCCCAGTGGCCCGATGTTACGTAAAGTTGCTTTCCACCGATGTGCGGTGTCATAACCTGCTGATAGCCATATCGTTTTTGAATCTTCTTCAGATAATCTTCAAGGCGAAGACGTACAGCCGTGCCTTTCGGCAACCAGATTGGCAGACCTTTGCCCACCATATCCGAGAACATAAAGAGTTCCATTTCCTTGCCGATTTTGCGGTGGTCGCGTTTCTTAGCCTCCTCAAGCAGAACAAGATACTCGTCCAAGAGTTTCTTCTGCGGGAAGGTGATGGCGTAGATGCGGGTGAGCTGCTTGCGCTTCTCGTCACCGCGCCAGTATGCGCCAGCCACGCTCAGCACTTTCACGGCCTTAATTACCGAAGTATCAAACAAATGCGGGCCGCGGCAAAGGTCGGTGAAGTTGCCTTGCTTGTAGAAACTGATTTTGCCGTCCTCAAGGTCGTTGATGAGTTCAACCTTGTAGATTTCGTCCTTGTCGCCGAAGAATTTGAGCGCGTCGGCTTTCGAAACCTCGGTGCGCACAAACTGCGATTTGGCTTGAACCAACTGCATCATTTTCTGCTCGATAGCCCCGAAATCCGATTCCGAAATCTGACGGTCGCCAAGGTCAACGTCGTAGTAGAAGCCGTTCTCGATGGCAGGGCCGATGCCGAATTTTACGCCAGGGTACAGCTCTTGAAGCGCCTCGGCCAGCAAGTGCGCCGACGAGTGCCAGAAGGTGTGTTTGCCTTCAGCGTCGTCCCATTTGTTGAGTTTGATTTTCGCGTCGGTTGTGATTGGGCGGGCAAGGTCGATGGTTTCGTCGTTCACGTTAACCGACAGAACTTCTTTTGCCAGCCTCGGGCTGATGCTCTCAGCAATCTGCATACCGGTAACACCGCTCTCAAACTCGCGCGTGCTGCCGTCAGGAAATGTTATCTTTATCATAATAATACGTCCACTAAAAATGGTCGGCAAAGGTACTATTTGTGTTCCGTTTTGCCAATAGTTTTCTTTTTTATTTGCTCTCGCTGAGTTTTGCCATACGGCCAACGAATTCTGCCGCCTTCTGACGGGCGTCGTTGCGGATGGCTTTCAGGTTGTCGCCGCGCTCGCCTGCTGCGGCCTTGCGTGCGGCGTTGATGTCGGCCAGAGCCTTGCCGTAATAATCCAAAATGTCGTTTATCAGGTCTTCGGTGGCCTTGATGTCGACGTTCGGAACCATCATTGTGTATGCAATACATTCGCTAACCATCTCTTTGACAATGAAAGTGATGTCGCCTTTAAGTTGTCTTTTGCTTGCCATAATTGTATGAGTTTTAAGTTTTAAGTTTTAGAAGTTTTAAGTTTGGAAGTTTAGAGTTTAAAAGGTTGAGTAAAGTGAAAAGTTTAAGGTGTAATGATTCTTGTTCGTAACTCGTAATTCATAATTCGTAATTATAAATCCACTAATACCAAACACCTAACACCCAATACCATTATTTATTCCTCATTACTAAAGAATAACTTATAGAATTTCAATCCTTTGTGCTCGTCGAAGCCTTTTTCGATGTAGTCGGGATTAGCGTGCACGTAGATGTGGAAATTCTTGTCGAGTTTAATCACGCTGCGGAAGTATTTCTTGCCGCGTTTGACGGCCTCGCCCGAAATGTCGAACTGGTCAACCGGCGAGAGCATTTTCTGATTCTCGAACTTGCGTTTGTAGTCCTCGAAAGCATCGCTAATCTGCTCGTTGCCAATCACTTCGTCCTTAAACTTTTCGTTGTCGTAAAAGTCGTTGGTGTTGAAGAACTGCTCGGCGCGTTTCATAAACGTAACCTGGTCGGCTTTGTCAACCTTGTTCTGCGAAGTCAGAATGTCGTGGCTGAAATTCTTGCAGATATCGAACATCTGGTTGGTCTGGTAGTACTCGTTCTCGCGCGGCATAACGCTCAGGAAACTGTCGCGCCAGTACATTGCCTCATCGCCACGGTTGGTGCTGTCGACAATGGCAACTTGGTAGCCCGTCTCACGGTCGATGTTGAAAATCAGGCAGCCTTTGTCCAACTTCTTGATATTGATGCCGTTTTCGTACTCAACACCATAGCTTTCGCCTTGCTGGCACACCTTTATATATGTGTCCTTATTTTCCGATTTGAAGATTCCGATGGCGTCGATTGCCTGCCCATCTATCAGAATACCACTAAAATAGACCATATAGAACTCACCAGTCTTGATGTTCGGGTGGTTCGATTTCTCGTACAGATGCCAGGCGATGTTGGTAGATTGCTGGTAGAATTGCGTGTTATCGTCGAACACCTTGCTGACGAAATCGTAAACCGCATTTTGCTGTAAATCTTCGTTATCCACAAACTGGTAGAAGTATTCGGTTTTGAAATGCGACAGGAAATATGTCTTCAGAATCTCCTCGGCCGTCTCGTCGAAGATTTGCGTCGGTGCTTTTGAAATCTGCACACCCTGCTCTTCTGAGCGGCTGCCGATGTTGTGCACAACAATCTGATTCAGTGTAACTTCGCTATAATCGAGCATAATGAAAAAATATTTGTATGCAAATGTAATGATATTGCAAACACGGCTTATTGTTAGTGTGGTTTTATTTTGAACCAGCAGATCGAAAACTAGTGATGATTAATACCAATAACTATTGCTGGTATTGTATTACTTCAAAAAAAAGGCCGCTCGGAAAAAAACGAACGGCCTTTTTTTTACCTTTTATCTTATTGATTTACTTTTTCAAATCAACTTTTATCTGCAACTCGTCCATCTGCTTCTGGTCGATTTCGCCGGGGGCGCCGAGCATAACATCGCGGCCCTGATTGTTCTTGGGGAAGGCAATGCAGTCGCGGATTGAGTCGAGACCAGCGAACAGGCTCACAAAGCGGTCCAAGCCGTAAGCCAAGCCGCCGTGCGGTGGTGCGCCGAACTTGAAGGCGTTCATCAGGAAGCCGAACTTGGCCTGCGCCTGCTCGGGTGTGAAGCCCAATATCTCGAAAATCTTCTGCTGCAGTTTGGCATCGTGGATACGGATTGAGCCGCCGCCAACTTCAACGCCGTTGATAACCATATCGTAGGCATTGGCGCGGACGCTGGCAGGGTCGGTGTCGAGCAGCGGAATGTCCTCAGGTTTGGGGCTGGTGAAGGGGTGGTGCATTGCCATCAGGCGCTGCTCCTCGTCGCTCCACTCATACATCGGGAAGTCGATAACCCACAGGCACGAGTATTTGTCTTTGTCGCGCAAGCCAAGTTGCGAGCCCATCTCAAGGCGAAGTTCGCAGAGTTGCTTGCGTGTCTTCATCGCGTCGTCGCCGCTCAGAATCAGAATCAGGTCGCCTGGCTCGGCGTTCATTGCGGCCTTGAGTTGCTGCAGAACATCCTGAGTGTAGAACTTGTCGACACTCGATTTGACGCTGCCGTCGGCTTCAACGCGGGCGTAAACCATTCCTTTGGCGCCAATCTGCGGACGTTTTACAAACTCGGTCAGTTGGTCGAGTTGCTTGCGGGTGTAGGTGGCGGCTCCTTTGGCGCAGATACCGCCAATGTAGGCGGCGCTGTCGAACACGCCGAAGCCGTGGCCTTTCATCACGTCCATCAACTCCACAAAGCGCATATCGAAACGGGTGTCGGGCTTGTCGGAACCGTAGTATTTCATTGCGTCGGCCCACGTCATACGCGGCAGTTTGGGCAGGTCGATACCCTTCAGCGCTTTGAACAGGTGGCGGCTCATACCTTCGAACATCTCAAGAATGTCTTCCTGCTCAATGAACGACATCTCGCAGTCAATCTGGGTGAACTCGGGCTGACGGTCGGCGCGAAGGTCCTCATCGCGGAAGCACTTGACAATCTGGAAATAACGGTCGATACCCGAAACCATCAGCAACTGCTTGAGCGTTTGCGGGCTCTGGGGCAGAGCGTAGAACTGTCCGGGGTTCATACGGCTTGGAACGACAAAGTCGCGGGCACCCTCGGGTGTTGAGTTGACCAACACTGGTGTCTCGATTTCGAGGAAGCCGTGCTCGTCAAGGTAGCGGCGAACCTCGAAGGCGAACTTGTGGCGCAACTCCAGATTTTTGCGAACTGCCGAACGGCGCAAGTCAAGATAGCGGTATTTCATACGCAGGTCGTCGCCGCCATCGGTATTGTCTTCAATGGTGAATGGCGGCACCTCCGACGGATTGAGCACTGTAAGCCGGATGACGGCAATCTCAATATCGCCGGTGGCCATTTTCGAGTTTTTGCTCTCACGCTCAATCACTTTGCCCTCAACCTGAATCACAAACTCACGGCCAATGGCTTTCACCTGCTGAACAAGTTCGGGTTTGTCGGCGTCGAAAACCAATTGAGTGATTCCGTAGCGGTCGCGCAAATCGACGAAAGCCATTCCGCCCAACTCGCGTGTTTTCTGGACCCAACCGCACAATGTGACGGTCTGGCCTATGTTAGCGGCATTGAGTTCGCCGCAAGTGTGTGTACGATACATAATTTCTTATTTTTTGCAACGGCAAAGATAATTAACGTTAGCGAAAAACGTAAATGAAAACTGCTGACGATAATGGTTGTGAACTTTGAACCGTGGATGAGGTTCGATAAATGTTCTGGCACTCTTTATATCAGCATAATCAAAAACGCCAATGCCTGGGCACTGGCGTTTTATACAACAATATATACTGATTTAAAATAAATGCGGAATCGGTTGCCGGTTTTCGCACACAGGATGAATCAAGCTCTAGTTCTCCATGAAATTTTCCAGCACCACATTGTCGTTCATCATAATACGCACATTCTTGAAATAGAATGTGCCGCCAATGAGTAGGTCGTCATTTTTTTCACCAAGATTTATCTGAATGCCAATATACTCGCTGCCAGCTTCACCAATGGTGCCTTCAAAAGTTACTGTTATATACTTACGGTTTTGAACCTGAATGTTTTCTATTGTATATATACTGCTGCCGTCGGAATTTAACAACTCGGTGTTGCCGCTATTCCACTGGTAATCTTCGTGAAGAGCGTTGGGGAATATGTTTTTACCAGTCGATATCGAAATTGTTCTCGAATCTCTGCTATCATTGCTAACCCACATCACATCGAACGAGAGTTTGAAGCTAGATCCAGTCTTCTGGTTCGGTCTCAAATTATGGAGGATGTTGCATAATTGTGCATCTAATTGGTGGTCAGTTTCATCAACATCGATTCGCAGAATACTATTTGACGTCTCAGTATTTGTAATCATGTTACCGTCAACAAACCAGCTGTTTGTCATTTTATATCCATCATGAATTTCGTTGATATTAGTGACATCAACATCCATGATTGATGAATAATTGCTTGCGTAACACTTTTTTCCCTTGTTTACCAAAAATACAGCAAATTGGATAGGTTGGGTAATTGCCGACTGTCCCAACACTGAAATTACTTCTCCTAGGCTGAGCGTTATTTCACAATCTTTGTCAAGATCGACACTAGTTATTAGATGATAAATACTGTTTTCACCATCAATGCCATCGGCGTTACCGACGCACACATCGTAAGAGAAATTGTTATTATATAGGATTGGCTCACCGTCGGTGGTTTTTAAAACAAATTCATCCCATTTGATATTAAAAGTTCCATTTCCTTGCCATACATAAACAGCGTCTCCGCTATAATATGCTAGTGTTGATTTGTCGAGTTCAAGTTCATCTTCGCAAGCTGAAAAAACAAGCGCCATAAATGCCAACCCGATTATCTGTTTCAGTGTTCTCATAAAGTTCAGTCATTAAGGTTGATGTTCAGTTTCAAGCCGACAGTGAATGTTGTCGGACGGCGGTATGAAAAATATGAGTCATAACCGTTGTATATTTCCGGTTCGCAGCCGTCGTATTTTGTGAAGACGTACGGATTCTGCACAGCTATGTAGGCCTTTCCAAAATTGGGGATTTTGTAGCCCAGCACAATGTTGTCGATGCGCAGGAATGATGAGTTGCGGACATTGTCGGAGGTTTCTAATTCATTATCCGAATAATAGTTAGACAATGACAATGCTCCCTCCAAATTCCAACCAAAGCCGACAAAAGATTGATTCTGTTCATCGTTAGAATTAGAATTGTCTGTAATGTTGTAACGGTCGAGGCTGGCGTGGGCGTTCAGCTGAAGATAGGCACCTTTGATCTCGAAATAGGTGTGGAATCCGCCAAAAACCGACGGTACCGGACAGCGCTTCGACGAAACACAGTCTCCTCTGCTGAGGCGGCCGTTGCCGTCGTGGTCAACATACATACCCGGAATGCGATTGCCATTCTGGTCGTAAACCGGGTCGTAAACGCCGTAGGTGTGCGCTCTGACCCTTACAATATTATCTGATTCCCCGTCATTGCCGCTTAAGTACATGGTGTATCCGCCGATTGTGACATACGTTCTGGTATCATTGTCGCCAGAATTGTCGTCGTTGGCTTCAAAATCAAATCCGACGGCACACGACAATGTCCCGCCAACACTTAACTTAAAGTCCTCTTTGTCAATAATTTTCGCATCAATTTTAAACTCAGCGCCAATGTTGTTGAGAATTGCATTGGATTCAACACCGAGCATGTCAGTAGGATTCTCATAATTGTGATGGAGGAAGAAATCTGCCGATCCGTTTATGCGGTTCTTTGGCGTACTAATGTCAGCTCCGAGATTAAATGTGAGAGTCGAAAAATCGCTCACGCCTTTGGGCTGGTCGCCAACAGATAGTCCAATAAATCCGAACCCTGCGCGCAGCATTAGAATGTTTACCGGCTTCGCTCCGAACGATGCCGCCAAAGACAACTTCTTGATGTCTTCATTACTATATGTATAGGCGTTATAGCGGGCGTGTGCGTTCATAAAGAAACGGCTAACGGCCATATTGAACTGCCCATAAACCGACTTGAATTTAAGTTCGTCAGATTCTGACTTTGTTTTACCATAAACGGTTCCAGCCCTAAACTCTTGGTATTTCCGCCTGTCGAACTGACGCTGGAAACTAGCATAACCATCCACCATCAATGCGTTGTCACCGTCGAAATCGGTTAAGGTGTTCGCCTTGATGTTCAGATGCAGCGCCTCGAGCGAGTGTACGGCATAATCGGCACTGATTGTCCCCGATATCCATTGACTGCCTATATCATACGAACTATAATCGGTGTCGATGTTGCGATAGTTTCCGTTGACATCAATGCTGAGATGATTGTCGAGCAGGCACGGCCCCACCCAGAAGCTTGCCGAATAGCGACTTGAATTATAATCTTCAATAATGGTGTTCTCCTTGTTGTAACCCAAAGAGAAACGATACGGCAACAAATCAGCTGCCACACCCGAAAAGCCAAGATTGTGTTTCGTGCCGAATTTGTTATCGTAAAACGAATCGTACGGTTTCCACTTGCTGTCGTCACCTGATGGAGTGTTGCGCGATGCGTTGCCGTTGTAAGTCACAGTCAGATTCTTGTCCGTCGGACGGCGGGTTTTAATCACTATTGCACCGCCCTTGGCCATCATTCCGTACTGCGCCGTGGCTGCCGCGTCTTTCAGCACGCGAATTGATTCAATATCAGCTGGATTGAGTGCCCCGATAATCATATCCGAACCTAATTCGTAAGCCCCGTCAACCACATACAATGGCTGCACCTCGTCCCAACCTGTCAGCGAGTTGCCACCGCGCAAGCGATACTTGCCATCGACAACCTCGAGTCCGGGAACGCGTCCCTGCAGGAATTCGTGAATATCAGCCTCAAGACCGGTTTCAATGTCGTCGACTTGAATTAGCGTGCTGGCCGTTGTGAGTGCGTAATAGTTGTCGTTGCCGTAGTAGTCGTCAATGCTAATCAGACCATCCGGCTTGAGTTGAAGATCGGCTGTGGCCAAATTGGCAACCGCCACTTCCATGTCTTTATAACCATTAAAAGTGATTACCAATATGGCGTCATCGGCTGCATTAATGTTGAACTCGCCGTTGAGACCGGTAATTGTGGACATGGTTGTTCCTTTCACTGCTACGTTTGCGCCGGCAAGCGGACTGCCGCCGCTGTCTTTCACCACACCCGAAACGTTGCCCTGCGCCGAAGCCACACATGTGGACAATGTAAGGCACAGAACCATAACTGAAAATTTGAATCGTGTCATTTCGATCTGTCTATAATGATGCCAAATGTAGTATTCTTTTATGAAATACATCATTACATCAAGGGCATTTTGTTTATAATAATGATGCTTTATTTTACAAAAAAAATCCGAATGGAAACAAAAAAACGCCAATGCCGTAGCATTGGCGTTTTTAATACAACAATCTAATTTATACTGATTTAAACCAGATGAGAAATCAATTCCTCACGATCGCCGGGCAGAAAATCGATGACCGGAATCTCTACCATTGTGTAGCATCCTGCTTTCTGCTTCATTGCGGCGCGTGCGGCGTTTACCAGCACTTGGCCGGTGAGCGCAGGGTTGTTGATTTTCATCTTGAACTCAAAGAGTTGGTTCTGCGTCTTGCCCGAAACGCCCTTGCGCTCAAGCAGAACACCGTGTCCCATGTCGCGGCACTCGTCGACGCTGGCAACGGGAATCACGTGCAGCTCGTCGTGTGCGAAATAGTCGTCGGCCTTCAGCTCATCGTAAACCTGCTGGGCGGTGAAGCCTTCTTCAAGCTCAACGTAAACCAGTCGGCTGTGGATGCCAGCGCCTTGCGGCATTGTCATCGAGAGAGCGTTTTTAACACCTTTCTTCGAGCGGGCAACCACTGAGTGTCCCATACTCATTCCCGGACCGAAGTTTGTCCATGTAAGTCCCTTTGGTGCAAGACTTTGCATCAGAGTGCGGACAATAGAGTCCGATCCTGGGTCCCAGCCAGCCGAGATGATTGAAACGGCGTTGCCGGCCTTTGCGGCTGCATCGAGCGAGCGGCGCAGCTGAACTATCTGTGTATGAATGTCGAAGCTGTCAACCGTATTGATTCCCAGCGCCAGGCACTCTTTGGCGTGCTCTTCAACGCTGCGGGTTGGTGTCGACAAAATGGCGACATCGACATCTTTCAGCTCTTTTATCGATTTAACAATCTCATATCCTGCAAGTTCTGCCGGACAATCGGCGGCACCATTGCGGCGCACAATACCAGCCAGTTCCATATCAGATGAAGCAAGAAGCGCTTCCAAAGCGTAACGGCCAATGTTTCCATAGCCTACAATCGCAACTCTAATCTTTTTCATATCAGTAAAATTTTATGGCACAAAGAAAAAAAGAAGTTAATCGTGCGGCAATTTTTTTTGGCGAAGCACAATTGATAAATTCAATCAATTATAATAACCTCAATTTCAATTAGTTACAGATGTGCATTTTTCACTTCTCGACATACGTGATTAACTGATTTTATTTCATGTGATACAGACACTGCGCATAACCCAACGGCCAGCAGTCAACCGCATCCTATCTTAGTCTAATGTCAGATAGCAAAAACAAACACCTAATAACCAATCTCTTTATATTTGCCGAATATTATGACAGCAATCTTTATATAATATGCGTGTTAACAATAATAGCGTGTTTCTGCGGTGCCTTTTTGTGCGGCATACAGCGCCATTAGTACTGACATTCCTATTTATCTGGCAATCTGCCGCATCGCAGAACGACGCAAAAACAGGCTGGTCTTTCGGCCTTCTGCCGTCAGTCGCCTACGATGCCGACCTCGGTTTTCAATACGGTGCTCTCACCAATGTGTATTATTATGGTGACGGCTCCACCTATCCCGAATATCTGCACTCCATCTATCTTGAAGCGAACCGAACAACCAAGAAGAGCGGACTTTTCAGATTGAATTTCGATTCGCGCGCACTTGTGCCAGAGCTGCATGTCTCGGCTGACATTTCATATATGCCTGAAGAGATGTACGATTTTTCGGGTTTCAACGGGCATCAGGCGGTTGTCAATTCCGATTGGGCCGACGACGGCAACAGCAGTTACCGTTCGCGGGCCTTCTACAAACACTATCGCGATCTTTTCCGCTCGGCAGTTGATGTTCAGGGCAATATCAGCGGCAATTTCAATTGGAACGCTGGCGCCGGATTGCTTGTTTTCAATGCCGGACGTGTCAACCTCGACAAATTGAACCGCGGGCAGGCCGATGACAAAAAACTGCCTGACATTGATTTACTTTTCGACAAATATCTGCAATGGGGGCTTATCGACAGTTGCGAGACCGAGACCGGCGCGTTCCCATATATTCACGGCGGTGTCAGCTACGACAGCCGCAACCGCACGGCTGCGCCATCGTCGGGCATCTGGGCCGATGCCTTTATTACCTACACGGCAGCTTTCGGCAGTTTGAAACAATTTAACAGTTTGAAACTGAATGCCGATTTCCGCCATTATCTTGCTCTGGGAACACCGGCCATAGTGCTTGCCTATAGGCTGTCAGCCCAACTTACCATTGCCGGCGAAACACCATTCTATATGGCAAGTCAGCACAATGTTCTGTACCTCAAACGCGCACTATATGAGAGTTTGGGCGGCTCAAGCTCGCTGCGCGGTATCACACGCAACCGCATTGTATCCGATGGTTTTGCTTTGGCTAACATCGAGTTAAGATTGCGCTTGGTTAAATTCAAAGTCGGTTCAAGCCATTTTTACGTTGCCACCAATCCGTTTGTCGATGCCGGAATGGTACTTCAGCCCGTTGATATTGATGAGCAAAATGTACGGCTTGCTGTGGCCTCAACCGGCGACAATGCCGACGATTATTTCGATTTTGGCAGCAGCGTCTATCGCCCGCATTTTTCAGGTGGTGCCGGTTTGAAAGTGGCCATGAACGAGAATTTTATCCTTTCGATTGACTGGGCAACGCCGTTCAGTTCAAACGATTCGGGAAAGAAATCGAACATGTATGTCAAAATGGGATATCTGTTTTAACTGCAAACAATTGACAACAGTCTGATTCGCCACCAGAAATTACTGCCAAGCCACATTTGAGCAAAAAAAAGCCGTTCTGAAAAGAACGGCTAAAAACTGTAAAATTCAAACCATTAAGCGGCTGCTTTGGCTGCAAATTCAGCTTTTACATCCTCGTAGAATGCTGCAGTTGATGTTTGCATATACGGTACTAACCAAAGATAACCGATACCCAAAGTGAATAAACACAAGAATGCCCAACCAATGAACGACAACTGAAGGCAGAACAATCTCCATTTGAAACCATTCATCATTGCCATACTCAATTCTATGGCTTCGTTGTTTTTCATGTTTGGGTTATCCTTAAGAATGTATGGAGTCATTGCATAAGCGTATCCTTTGATAATGCCGGGGATAACAAAAAGCAAAGTCCACAGGAATGTGTACAAAGACATCAACAGAACGGTTCCCATAAGACGCGACTCTTTAAAGAAGTCGAACAGACATTCGACATTAACAGCTTCGCCATTACGCAACAAAGCCAACAAAGCGACCTCGAAACCTGCCACCATAACAATACAAGCAAGCGTTGCTATCAAATTCAATCCTGGAATAATTCCGAGAATTCCAGTTGCTACACATCCGATTGCCATGTAAACAAACGTGGTAAGCACGGCACCTCCCCATTTCCCTTTGAGAGCGGCAGCCGCTGTGGCGCGCATCTCTTTTGCACATTTAATCATAATAGTAATAGTATTAGTTAAAAAGTTAAAATTTTGACTTCCTAAAGTAAGAATAATTATTTATTTACCAACGGCCAAATGAGTTTTTCCAAACCATTTGCCTTAATCTCGTACATCAGCCGCAGCTGATTGCCTATCTTCCCCGGCGGGAAGCCTTTTTGCGCGTACCAAGCCAAGTAAGGCTCAGGCAGTTCGATGAGTAGCCGGCCTTCGTATTTGCCGTATGGCATCCGGGTGTTGGCAAGTTCAACAAGTTCGTGCCGGTCTGGAGGCGTGAGTGGTTGCATTTTAGTTAGGATCTTAGTAATTAGGATTTTCTTCAATTCTTTTTTTTTGTTTCTGAAATCGATAGTAAAAATACAATAATACGGAATGTGCTGGTGTTTAAAATAAGGTTTGTCAACAACCAAAAGAAACGTATTTTTGCACCAATACTATTCCGAAGATGAAACTTATTGCAGAACATTTAGTGAAACGCTACGGCAGCCGCACGGTGGTGAAAGACGTGTCGTTTCAAGCCGAAAAGGGCGAGATTGTGGGGCTTCTGGGCCCGAACGGCGCCGGCAAGACCACATCGTTCTATATGATTGTGGGACTGATTACACCCAACGGTGGCAACATCTATCTCGACGACCTGAACGTGACGAAAGAGCCTATCTACAAGCGCGCAAAACTCGGCATCGGCTATCTGGCGCAGGAAGCGTCGGTGTTCCGCAAACTGAGCGTTGAAGACAACATAATGTCGATTCTTGAGATGACCGACCTGACCAAAGAGCAGCAAAAGGAAAAACTTGAGTCGCTGCTGACCGAGTTCAGCCTGCACCATATCCGCAAGAGCCTTGGAATCCAACTGTCGGGCGGCGAGCGGCGGCGCACCGAGATTGCCCGCGCTCTGGCCATCGACCCGTCGTTCATCTTGCTCGACGAGCCGTTTGCGGGCGTTGACCCGATTGCCGTTGAAGACATCCAACGCATTGTGCGCCAGTTGAAAGAGCGCGGCATTGGCGTCATCATCACCGACCACAACGTGCAGGAAACGCTCTGCATCACCGACCGCACCTATCTGCTCTACGACGGTCGCATTATGAAGGAAGGCTCGGCCCGCGAACTGGCTGACGATGAAGAAGTTCGACGCGTTTATCTGGGACAGAATTTCGTGCTGAGAGAGTGAGTCTTCAATGACTTAATAGTGTAATATGTTATTGATTAGTAGAGTTAAAAAATTGTGGGACAATGGTATTACAAAGAAATGGTTTCTTATAGTCATATTCGTTTGTATTACTATTTCATTTTTCCAATATTATAGTAGCGGCATATTTCATATTTACGAGGATTTTTTTGCGTGGCATAGTTGTAGTTTTATCGAAAAGCTTGAAATAATGTTGATGTTGTCGTTATTATGTTTTACTATTTGGTTGTTTGGCAGCAGCATTTTAGGATTTCCTATAGCTTATTTATCTGACACATCCACCTTGCATCATTATCCTATATTCACTTTGATGCTATGCTTCTATTTTTTTTGCAGTATGCTTCGTTGTCGAAATTTGAAAGTAAATGTCTTAATGGCTTTGGTGCCGTTTTATAATCCAATAGCATTGCTATTTAAGAAACCACGAACACAAAACAATAATAACTTTAGCAACCACACCCCCGTTTGTAGTCTAAAGTCCGTTGTCTGAAGTTCAAAACAAAAAATCACGAAACTGAAACTCAACATATTACTGTTTTTACTGCTCTGCGCCGTGCAAATGAGCGCGCAGGTTACGCGCATCCGCGGAACGGTGGTCGATGACGAGAGCGGCGAGCCGATGCCGTTTGTGAACGTGGCGGCACAAGGCACGGTCATCGGCACCATTACAAGCGTTGACGGCACGTTTTTCATCGAGACACGCGAGCGAGTGGACACACTACTGGTGTCGTTTATGGGGTACAAAACGTTCAAAACTGCGCTAAAGATTGGTAATTATCAAGAACTTAGCGTCAGACTGCAGCCCGACAACATTGTGATGGACGAGATTGTGGTGCACCCTGGCGAGAATCCCGCCTTCCGCATTCTGCGCGCGATTAACGAGAACAAGGCGCGCAATAACCCGATGCGCCAGTCGCTCTACACCTACGAGGTTTACAACAAAATGGAACTCGACATTAACAACATCTCTGAAGAATACAAAAACCAAAAGATTTTCAAGAAGTTCCAATTCATTTTCGATTATATCGACACATCGGCAATAACAGGAAAAACGTTTTTACCAGTGTTCATAACCGAAACATTGTCAGACTATTACTATCAGAAGAACCCCAAGCGCGAGAAAGAGGTGATAAAGGCAAGCCGCATCTCGGGCACCGAGGACGATATGGTGTCGGAATTTACGGGCAAGATGTATCTGGATTTCAATATCTACGACAATTTTGTGCCGATTCTGGGGCACGATTTTGTGAGCCCGATTGCGAACATCGGCCGCGTGTATTACAAATATTACCTGATTGACAGCACTTTCCGCGACAATCGCTGGTGCTATCAGATTTCGTTCAAGCCGAAACGCAAGCAGGAACCCACGTTCACGGGCTACTTCTGGGTGCACGACACCACGTTTGCCATCGAGAGTTACAAAATCCGCATTTCCGAGGGCGTGAACATCAACTTTGTGTCGGATTTTGTGGCCGAGCAGTCGTTTACGTATGTCGATGATTCTGTGTGGTTTCCGAAGAAGCAGGAACTGTTTGTCGATTTCTCGGTAACGCAGAAAGACTACGGCTTTTTCGGGCGCAAAACCACGTCGTACAGCAACATAAACATTCACCCCGACCTGCCCGAAAAGACTTTCTCGGCATCGGCGCCGACCGAAACAGTGCTGCTCGACGACGCGATGCAGAAATCGACCGACGACTGGGACCGCTTGCGCCACGAGGAACTGAGCCAGCGCGAGAAGGACATTTATGTGATGGTGGACTCGGTGCGCGAAGTGCCAATGTTCAACAACATCGTCAAACTTGTAAACGCCTTTATAACAGGCTATTGGGAAAGCGGATACGTTGAAGTTGGTCCATACTACACGCTCTACAGTTTCAACCCCATCGAGGGCAGCCGTTTCAAATTGAGTCTGCGCACCAGCAACTTATTCAGTACCAGGCATATGCTTTACGGCCACCTGGCGTATGGAACCCGCGACCGCAAACTGAAGTATGGTCTGGGCTTCACCGAAATGTTCAGCAAGATGCCCCGACGGTGCGCCAACATCTACTATTTCCACGACAACGAGCAACTCGGCCTGACCGACAACGCTTTTTTGAGCGATAACATCCTGTCGTCGCTGTTTGCGCGCGAGCAGAACGACAAACTCACCATTGTGAACGAGGGCGGCGCCTACTACGACCACGAGTGGTTTGCGGGCTTCTCAACCAAGTTCAAGGTGCGCCACAAGCAAATTTACGCGTCGGAAACGGTGCCATTCCAGATGTACGACGAGAAACTGCGTGACACAGTGAATGTTACCAGCCTGCGCACGACCGAATTGTCGGTGAATTTCCGATTCGCCTACAACGAGAAGTTTATTATGGGCGAGTTCGAGCGCCGCAGTCTTGGCACCGACTACCCGATTTTCAACATCGGGCTGACCGTCGGCGTGCCAAACATAATGAACAGTAAATATGAGTATTACAAACTTCACGCAAGTGTGGAACAGACTGTGCCGCTGAAGCCCCTTGGCGATTTGCGCTACGTTATCGACGCGGGCAAAACGTTTGGCAAGGCGCCGTTCCCGTTCCAGCAACTGCACGAGGGCAACCAAACCTACGCCTACGACGAGTATGCCTTCAACCTGATGAACTACTACGAGTTTGTGAGCGACCAGTACGTCACCCTTATGCTTGAACATCACTTTAAGGGGTTGTTTCTGAACCATATACCACTGATGCGACGGCTGAAGTGGCGTGAGGTGGCAACTGGCAAAATTTTGGTCGGCGATTTTGCGCATCGCACCAGCGACGACCTGTTTTTCCCATCCACACTCAATGTGCTGAACAAGCCTTACGCCGAAGCAGGCATCGGTATCGAGAACATTTTCAAGTTCTTCCGCGTTGATGCAATCTGGCGACTCACTTATCTCGACCACGAGGATGTGCTGCCGTTCGGCATTTTAGCGAAGATGCAACTAAGGTTCTGATGAATTCAGAATTACAAATCAGAATGCAGAAATATGAAAAAATAGCAGCAATCCGTCAACTTCTATTTTTCAATTCACACCTATTTTTTAATTTAGGCGCAAATAAAAACTGACACTATGTACATCGGAATAGCAGGAAACATCGGCTCTGGAAAGACCACTCTGACAGGGCTTTTGGCCAAAAACTTCAAATGGGAAGCCCACTACGAAGAGGCCGACAACCCGTATATGAACGATTTTTACAACGATATGCAGCGCTGGTCGTTCAACCTTCAGATTTATTTTCTGAACAGCCGATACAACCAGATTCTGCAAATCCTGAAATCGGGCAAAACCATCATCCAGGACCGCACCATATACGAGGATGCGCACATTTTCGCGCCCAACCTGCACGATATGGGACTGTTGAGCACACGCGACTTCAACACCTATTTCTCATCGTTCGAACTGATGAGCAAATTCATTCAACCGCCTGATTTGCTGATATATCTGCGTGCATCGGTGCCAACCTTGGTGCGCAACATCCAAAAGCGCGGCCGCGACTACGAGAGTTCTATCCGACTCGACTACCTGAAACGGCTCAACGAGCGCTACGAAGCCTGGATTGCAAAGTACGATTTGGGAAAACTGCTCATTTTCGATGTCGATGATATGAACTTCACCGAAAAACCCGAGGACCTGCGCACCATCATCGACCGCGTGGACGCCGAAATCAACGGCCTTTTCAAGCAGAAATAGCGGATGGAAACGCTGCAAGAGATAATCGAATTCGACAGGTTCGACAATCTCGAATGGTGCGCCCGCCAAATTGTGGAAGGTTTCATAACTGGCTTGCACAAAAGCCCTTACCACGGATTCTCGGTTGAGTTTGCCGAACACAGACTCTACAACCAGGGCGAATCGACGCGCCACATCGACTGGAAACTCTTTGCCCGCACCGACAAACTCTTCACCAAACAGTTTGAAGAAGAGACAAATATGCGGTGCAACATACTGATTGACACGTCGTCGTCGATGCTGTTCCCGACGGGCAAGGGCAAGCAGATGAACAAACTCACATTCTCAATCTACTCGGCCGCGGCGCTCATCCACCTTCTGCGCCGCCAGCGCGACGCGGTGGGCATCACTCTCTTTTCTGACCAGATTGAACTGCAGACCGAATCGCGGCTGTCGGAATCGCACGCCAAAATGCTCTACGCCGAACTCGAGAAATGCCTTTGGGCGAAACACCCATCGGCGCGGCACACCACCGACCTTGCCGACACTCTGCACCTGACGGCCGAAAAAATGCACAAGCGGTCGCTAATAATCGTCTTTTCCGACCTGTTCGCGCCTGATATGCAGGGACTTTACAGCGCCATCGAGCATCTGAAGCACAACCGTCACGAAGTGGTCATCTTCCACATCACCGACCACGAGCACGAGATGCGGCTCGACTACCCAAACCGCCCCGTCTGCTTTGTAGATATGGAAACGGGCGAGCGAATCAAACTGAACCCCAACCAGATACGCGACACTTACCAATCAACCGTGAACACTTTTTTGAGCGATTTACAGACAAAGTGCGGCCAGTACAGCATCGAACTCGTAAGTGCCGACGTGAACCAGAAATTTGCCGACATTCTCACACCGTTCCTAATAAAACGTGCGAAGGCAGGGTGATGTCGGAAGACCGATATTGCTGATTAAAAGGATTTTTCACATTGTTAATTTATATTCATAACATCTCGACGGCAAGTTGGCGGAAATTGGCGGCGGCTGATTAAATTGTGCGCTCAAAAAAATCGCTACACAATGAAACAATATCTCGATATGCTGTCGCACATTATTGCGACGGGCGACAAGAAAAGCGACCGCACCGGAACGGGCACCATCAGCACCTTCGGCTACCAGATGCGCTTCGACCTGAACGCGGGTTTTCCCTGCCTGACAACAAAGAAACTGCACCTGAAATCGATTATTCACGAGTTGCTGTGGTTTTTGGCGGGCGACACCAACGTTAAGTACTTGCAGGACAACGGTGTGCGAATCTGGAACGAGTGGGCCGACGAGAACGGCGACCTTGGCCACGTCTATGGCTATCAGTGGCGCTCGTGGCCCGCACCCGACGGCACGCATATCGACCAAATAAGCAAACTCATCCACGACATAAAGACCAACCCCGACTCGCGACGCCTGATTGTGAGCGCCTGGAACGTTGCCGACATCGACCATATGGCTCTGCCGCCCTGTCACGCGCTGTTTCAGTTCTACGTGCGCGACGGCCGCCTGTCGTGCCAACTCTACCAGCGCAGCGCCGACGCTTTTTTGGGCGTGCCGTTCAACATTGCGTCGTACTCGCTTTTGACAATGATGGTTGCGCAGGTCTGCCATCTGCAGTTGGGCGAGTTCATCCACACCTTCGGCGACCTACACATATATAACAACCACCTTGAGCAGGTTCAACTGCAACTCACACGCGAGCCGCGGCCGCTGCCCACAATGTGGATTAACCCCGAAGTTGACGACATTTTCAAGTTCAAGTTCGACGATTTCCGACTCGACAACTACAACCCGCATCCGCATATCAAAGGCGAAGTGTCGGTGTGATAAAGGATTGAAGGATCGAAGGATTGAAGGACCGATAACTATCGGGATGAAGGACTGAAGGACTGAATAACTGATTGATTGACTGACTGATTAATGGTATTCAAAGTCAGACCATTGTCAATTGTCAATTGTCAACTGTCAATTGTCCGTTATCCTATTTTTTCCAACGAATTTGCGCACATCGTCGGCCATCTGCCGCTGCCACACGGCATTATTATAATTGTATGAAACAGATGGCTGCGCTTTCGATTTTTTGAGCATCCGCACGTAAGACGCCAAACCCGAGCCCGAACCCACAAGATTTAGAGTTTTCGACGGGTCGTACATCCCCGCATATTCCAAGCGGCGAGTGTAACTTGCGAGTTGCCGCATCGGCCCCAACTCTGCATCAAGAATCGGATGCGGCGCGCTGATGGCCAACTTGACTGCGTTATCTATATTATTGATAGCCAAACTGATATTTTCGTCGGGCGGCATATTGGCCACTTCGTATTTCAATTGCGCGTAGGTGATGAACGGCAGCACCACAACTTCGCCCAAAAGAATGGTATCGGCCGACATCAGTATTCCAACCACGCGGCTGCGACCGATGAGCGAATCGGGAACGGCAAACATAACACGCTGATAGCCAACACACGAAAAGTTTATCGTATCGCCCGAATGACAAGGCAACTCAAAATACCCGTTCTCGTTCGACGCTGTGCCATATCCGTGCCTGACATAAACGCTGACATACGGAATCGGCTGCAAATCAGCGGCATCGAGAATGCTTCCGCGGATGATTGTAGCGGCAGGCTGCAGTGGATCCTGCCCTTCGGCAACGACCGCCAAAAGCAAAACAGCGGCCGCGAACGCAACTATTTTTGTAATTTTCGTCATAATTTTGCCAATCAACTCACAAATAAATGTGTTTTTGCTATTTTTAAACGCTTTTTCAAGGCAGTTTAACTTTTATTTAACGTTTACAGATTATGCGAGCATATTATAAAAGCCTATTGTCAGCCGCAGTAATCGGCACAATATTAGCAAGTTGCAGTCAGAAAACAATTGAGATTGAATCGAACGTGACGCCCCTGTCCGACTACGGCAGCAACGACGGCTCAATAGCGATAACCATCAGCGGCGGCAAAGAGCCGTACGCCATCCGTTGGTCGAACAATCAGGCTGTGGCCGAAATCAGCAACTTGGCGGCGGGCACCTACATTGTCACCGTCACCGATGCCAAAGGCCGCATAGGCGCTGATACTATTGAAGTTACGGGTCCAGACTGTCCGCTCTGCATCGACAACGAAGGCAACAGTTACCGCACTGCCATTGTTGGCGAACACGTTTGGATGACCGAAAATCTGAAGGCGAAAACCAACGCCAACGGCGACGAAGTGAAATATTTTGAGAACCCCGACGCACCCGAGAATGGACTGCTATACACTTGGGACGCCGCAATGAACGGCAGCACCGATGAAGGCGCGCAGGGCCTTTGCCCGGATGGTTGGCACATCCCAACCCACGCTGAACTAACCGACCTTTCGGTGGCTCTCTGCAACGATTCGGTGGTTGAAAATTTGATAAATCCGTTCGACCTTGTGTATGCGGGATTCTACAACGGCGAATTTCAGAACTCAGGCAGTTCGGCTTCGCTGTGGTCATCGTCGAAATCGCACGACAACATTTGGAAACTCTACTACCACAAGAACCTGAAAAAGCCGTTCATCTACTACGAGAAACCGCAGAACGCCATTTCGGTAAGGTGCGTGAAGGATTAAGTTCTTTGGGTGTTAGGTATTGGGGGGTGGGTGTTAGATGTTGGAAATTGAACGTTTCGCTGTGCGAAAGTTCTCATTTATTCTGAATTCTAAATTCTGAATTCAAAATTTAGATTTTCCTATTTCTCATAAATATCGAGCAAGCGGATGACTGTGCCCACGCGGCACGACGATTTTTGGTCATCGTCTTCAGCGTATGCGAAACGGACTCGCAAACTATCAGACAAATCGATGGCAAACTCATTGACATTCAACGGTTCGAACAGTTGTTTGTCGGAATCAATCACCCAACCACAGCCATCGAATGCGGTATAATCGATGAGCAATCCATCGACATATCGGGCAACATCGGCATCTTCAGAACAGCCGAGACTTGCAGCCGAAATCGCGCCAGCCAAAACCGATATTTTCAAGAGTCCCATTTAATTGTAAATTATACAATACAATTGTAGGAAACTTGTTCTGCAAAAGCAAGACTATTTTTTAATAGTGCGAGTTTTACTGACAAAAATCACAAAAAATGCCGCCCCACAATCGCAAGGCGGCATTCAGGTCCTTAAATAAAACGCGCAATTATTTGATTTTCAATTCTTCTTCAGCCTTCTCGGCTTTCTTAACATCATACAAGCCCTTTATAAGAATTGCTATCACTATAGCAATCAGAACAATTCCACGCAGGTTGATTATCGAATAGAGTTCCAATAACACGTACAGTATCAACGACATCCACAGCGATAATACCGGGCGTTTCTTCAGCAGAAAAATGCAAACCGAAAAAAGTATGGTGATTAGAATCGACGGACTGCATAAAATCAATATCTGATAGAAATCCAATCCTTTGAACAGGATGGCGAATCGCACTGTGATACAAGCATATAAGCAAGCCAACACAATCAAAACCACTCTGGCTCGTTTTATACTGCTCTTTGATTCGTCAATATCGCCTTTCATCAAGATTCGTTGTCCCACAAACACACCTTGTTCCTCTTTTGTGCCTGTAATCGGATAGCCGCAGTGCGGGCATTTGTCCACTTGTCCCGTGTATTCCTTTTTACAATACGGACATTGAATAGTTGCTTCTTCCATTGTCAATTCATTTTTTTTGTAAATATAGCATTTTAACTCAAAAAAAATGCCGTATCAGGATTGCTGATACGGCATTTATAAAAATGTTATCTGTCTAACAATCAGAATTCAACCAACACATTTCCGTTCATTTCGGCAGGAATGTCGAGACCCATAAGCGTGAGAACGGTTGGGGCAACGTCGGCCAGACGTCCGTTGTTCACCTTCTTCACATCGTCAGAAACCACAATCACAGGAACAGGGTTCAGCGAGTGAGCGGTGTTTGGTGTGCCGTCGGGATTGATGGCGTTGTCGGCGTTGCCGTGGTCGGCAATGATAACGGTGTTGTAGCCGTTCTTCTGTGCGGCAGCCACAACCTCGCCAACACATTCGTCAACGGCGCGGACAGCCTTGCAAATGGCATCGTAAACGCCAGTGTGGCCAACCATATCTCCATTGGCGAAGTTCACCACAATAAAGTCGAACTTGTTGGTGTTGATGCTTGCTATCAGTTTGTCTTTCACCTCGTAAGCGCTCATTTCGGGCTGCAGGTCGTAGGTGGCAACCTTTGGCGAAGCCACCAGAGTGCGCTCCTCGCCTTCGTACGGTGCCTCGCGGCCGCCGTTGAAGAAGAAGGTCACGTGAGCGTATTTCTCGGTCTCGGCAGTGTGCAACTGCTTCAGGCCCTTGCTGCTCAAATATTCGCCTAAAGTGTTGGTAACATTCTCTTTCGGGAACAAGATATGCACGCCAGTGAAAGTTGCGTCGTACGGCGTCATACAGTAGTACTGCAGGTTAGGAATGGTGTTCATTCCCTCTTCGGGCATATCCTTCTGTGTCAGCACGATGGTGAGCTCTTTGGCTCGGTCGTTGCGGTAGTTGAAGAAGATTACCACATCGCCATCTTTGATGCGGCCGTCAACCTTGGCGTTGATGAGCGGCTCCATAAACTCGTCGGTATTCTTGTGCTCCTCCGAATCGGTGTCATAGCAACTTTGCACGCCTTCAACCATATCGTCAACCTTGCGGCCGATGCCGTTAACTAGTTGGTCGTAAGCCACTCTGATGCGGTTCCAGCGTTTGTCGCGGTCCATAGCGTAGAAGCGGCCGATGATGCTTGCAATGTGACCAGTGTTGGCGTCGCAGTGTTTCTGCAGGTCGGCAATAAAGCCCTTGCCGCTCTTGGGGTCGGTGTCGCGGCCGTCCATAAAGCAGTGAACGAAAGTATTGCTGATGCCGTACTCTTTTGCAATCTCGATGAGTTTGAACAGATGGTCGAGCGATGAGTGCACGCCGCCGTTCGACGTCAGGCCCATCAGGTGGATGCTCTTGCCGTTCTTCTTGGCGTACTCGTAGGCCGAAACAATCTCAGGATTTTTCAGAATGCTGTTGTCCGCGCAGGCACGATTGATTTTTACAAGGTCTTGATACACAATGCGTCCAGCACCAATATTAAGGTGGCCGACCTCAGAGTTGCCCATCTGTCCGTTAGGCAGGCCAACGTCCTCGCCGCTTGTAAGCAACTGTGCGTTAGGGTATTCCTTTGCCAGACGCTCCATATTAGGCGCACCAGCAGTGTAAATTGCGTCACTTTTTGTCTTGTTGCCGATTCCCCATCCATCGAGAATCATCAACAGTGTTTTTCCTTTTGCCATTTTATATTTGTTTTAGTTACTAATAATCTAACATTCAGTATTTTGCATAGCAGTCGCGCTTCCGCAAAATCCGAGTGCGAAATTATGAAAAAATGGCTATCGCAATAGAGAAAAAAATTATGGTTTTAATGTGTTATCCGGCATTTACTTATCCATCGCCAACCTCAAACCGCAAATCTCGTTTTTCTCGTGCGGGGCGTTCTTGCTGCGGTTCCAAACCCAGCAAGCCTGCGACGTGTCGGTGAAGCAGCCGCCGCGAATAACGTACTGCAGCGACTCAACGCCCTCGTAAGCGTCGGCGCACCACTCCCAAAGGTTGCCGCTCATATCGTAGATTCCCAACTCGTTAGGCGCTTTTGTAGCCACGGGGTGAGCGCGCGATTCGCTGTTTTTTGAGTACCAGCCCACCTTGCCTATCACATCGCCGCCGCTGAACTTGAAATTGCCACTCTTGCTGCCTCCGCGTGCCGCATACTCCCACTCCTCTTCGGTCGGCAGACGGAAGTTCTGCCCTGTGAGTTGGTTCAGTTTCTCGATAAAGGCCTTGCAGTCGTTCCAGCTGACCGACTCAACGGGCAATCCCTTGCCCCTACCCGACAAACTCGACGGGTTCTTGCCCATCACGGCTTTCCACAAATCCTGTGTCACTTCGGTTTTGCCAATCAGGAAACTGCCGACCGTGGTCGATTCCGTTTTTCCAGGCTCACCCATATCGAAGGTGCCGCCATCAACACAAACCATCTCAAACTTGACGCCGTTGGCCGTAAACTCACGAACCTCGCCGTTCTGCGACATTGCAAACTGCGCTACTGATAGCGCAAATAAGCTGATAATCAATCGTTTCATAACGTATCATTTTAGAGTTTCTAAGATACGAAAAAAAATCACAAATCCCGATTAACTTTCGGCAGGTTTTTGCTACCTATTGGCAGAAACGCACAAAAATGACGCTTCACGAATTTGAAGACATATCGAAACGTATCAGGCCGAAACTGCTGACAGTGGCCAGCCGATTCAGCAGCGCAACGGGCGGCGCCGACGAAGCCGACGACATTGCGCAGGAAACACTGATGACGCTGTGGCAGCTCTCGGAAAAGGGCTACCCAGTGCGCGACGCCGAAGCATTGGCTGTGAAAATCGCCAAAAACACCTGCGTGGCACACTACCGCAAGACGAAAATCAGGCAGCAGCCGATGACGGGGCTCGATTTTGAAGGCGGAATGGCGGCGTCGGCGATTGTTGACGATGAAGAGAGCGCCCGAATGGCCGAATCGATTATCGGAAGCCTGACGCAAGCGCAGCAGATATGCCTGAAAATGAGAAACGAAGACGGTCTTTCGCTCGACGAGATTGCCGCCGTGACGGGCAAACCCAAAGCAAGCGTGAAGACAACCATTTCGGTGGCGCGCAAACAGATGTTGGAACAATTAAAACGGATGCTATGATTGACATTGATAATAAACAGGAACGTAAGGCGCTGATTGAGCGTTATTTGGAAGCCGACACAACCGTGGCTGAAGAGCGCGCTTTGGCTGAATACTACGCAATGAACCAGCCCGATGCCGACGAAGCGGCCTTCGCCAAACTCGTTCTGACAGGCAACACCGCACTTAACTCGCTGAGCAACAGCGGCGAACGCGAATACGACCGACTGATTGAATGCCGCCACCGAATCGGACTCAAACGCACAATGCGTTGGGTGGCAGGCATTGCGGCAACCATTGCGGTGGTTGCCATTGTCCGGGCCAGCATTGTGTCATACATCAACAATCAGCGCGCTATAACGCCAATCGAGATAGCCAACACGCTCAATATGATGATGAGTCTGTCGGCTGACGAGATAGAATCGATAACCGCCACACCTTGTGGTAAAAGCGTCTTAATCACGACCAAAATGAAGGACAACAGCTCGAGCACCTACATTCTGACTCGCGACGGCGACGCCTTGACAACCTACTTCGCGTGGCAGAATCAATAGTTTAACCACTAAATTTTAGAAAAATGAGAACACTTTTAATTTTAGGGCTTTGCGCCACAGCGATGGTGGCCAACGCTCAAACGACAAAAAAGGATATTGTAAATAAATATTCAATTGATGGCGAACCTGTATATGACTTTAACGGCTCGCAGTTGAATGGAAAGACTGTGGTCAAATACAAAGTGGACACTATGCCGCCTATTCCTTCTCAGGATAAGATTATAATTTTCCACAGCATTCAAACATCGGACTTCAAAATGCCCGATGGCCCGTCCGCAAAAATCATTGTTGAACCAGGAGGAGGTATGCCATTGATAATTGTTGATGGTGTTGAATCGGTTGCGTCACCCGCACCAGAGGATATTAAGTACGTCAACATCTTTGACCCGAATTCGCCTGAAGCGGCAAAATATGGCGAAAGAGCCAAAAACGGCATTATTTGCTACACTACCAATTCAGCAAAACCTACTGTCAATACAATCTATATAATTGATGGTAAAAAATCGACCGAAGCCGATATGAAAGCTCTCGACCAGAACAAAATCAAATCGGTTGAGGCGATGAAGGGCAAAGCTGCAAAAAAATACACCGATGACCCGAACGTTGGGGTGGTGATTGTAACCATGAAAAAGTAGGTGTTTGCGAGTTGTGACTCAAAAACAACAAGTTATGAAAAACATAATCATAATTATGGTTGCAGTGGCAGTCAGCGGGTTGGCTGCCATTGCACAACCATATCCAACCACTGATAACATTGTAAGGTTCACCGACCAAAATATGCCTGCGGTTGAGTATTTCACGTTGGAAAAGATAAGGCTGCCCGAAAAATACGCCGATGCTCAGTATTTTGTCTATAATGACAGCATTCTGATTATAATCAACAACCAGCACCCGTTGCCGTTTGTTGTAACGTTCTACAATCTGAACACCAAAAAAGAAATAGCAGGTTTTTTCTTAGCTGGTACTTGGTCAGATAAAATGAGTAAGGGAGGGGGCGTTATGTACCGCAGCACTCTTATGGTGAGAGATGGCTTCGCGCACATTGTGGCACGATTTAACGTCGACTCTGTCCTGACCGAGAAATATGCATATAAACCCACCATTACTCCCCAATTGTTTTGGTTTGGTTCTTGCATTTTTGTTGATGAAAACACAATTACAATGGAAAATCCAATGTATATAAGCGATAAGTATGGTGTGGAAGGTCTGCCCGAATTCATACAGTACGATGCAAAAACAGGCAAACTGCTAGCCGACTATAAAAAGAATGATAAAAACTTCCCTGCAAATTTAACAGGACGGACAATCGCCTATTGTAACTCGAAATACATAGCATTTTGGAGTAGATATCCTATCATAACAATTTATGATAAGGATTTCAATCTTTTGAAAA
>CAMHPA010000017.1 GCA_946186925.1 uncultured Bacteroidota bacterium
AAATCCAACAAATTCGGTTTAGTTTGGATAAGTTTGGTTAGAGAAAAATCAGTGTTTTCTGTGTTATCTGTGCGAATTTTTTTATTGCACGCCCTGTCGGGCGGAAATTTTTAGAAAATTGATTCAGAAAATTATACAATTTTCTCAAAATCAATTTTTTATAAAATTTTGTTCAAATTTCTCGCGCCAGCGATAACCGCCCAATAAAAACGCTTGCGTTTTTTAAAATTCCGTGTTTTTCGTGCGTTCCGTAGAAAAAACGCTTTCGTTTTAACTCCCCGCGTGCTCCGTGGTAGAATCGTGCCGAAAATCCACCATCATCCTCCTAAAATCAGAATTCTTAATTCTAAAATCTAAATTAAATTTGCACCAATTTTACGGCAGAAAAAACTTGAAGCGCAAATTCATAATCAATCTGATACTTGTTGTATTCCTTAACCTGCTGGTCAAGCCGTTCTGGGTTTTCGGAATCGACCGCACCGTGCAGAACGTGGTGGGTGCCGAGCAGTACGGATTCTACTTCGCGCTGTTCAATTTCTCACTCATTCTCAACATCTTGCTCGACCTGGGCATCACCAACTACAACAACCGGAACATCTCGCAAAACGAGAGCGGACTGACGCTCAATTTTTCCAACATCTTCACACTCAGGCTCATTCTGGGCGTTTTCTATTTTGTGGTGAGTATGGCCGTGGCGTGGCTCTGCAACTATAGCCGCCACCAAATGGCAATGCTGATGTTCTTGACGTTCAATCAGTTCCTGCTGGCGCTGATTCTCTATTTGCGTTCCAATCTGGCGGGATTGCAACTCTTCAAAACCGACAGCATCGTCTCGGTGCTCGACCGCGTGGTTATGATTCTCATTTGCAGCCTGTTGCTGTGGGGGAATGTTACTAATCAGCCGTTCCGCATCGAGTGGTTTGTTTATGCGCAGACGGGCGCCTATCTGTTCACGGCGGTTGTGGCTTTTGTGCTGGTTTTCATCCACGCGCCCACGTTCCGCCCGACGTTCAACCTGCAGTTCTCGCTCGAAGTGCTGCGCAAGAGTTTTCCGTTTGCGCTGCTCACTCTGCTGATGTCGCTTTACAACCGCATCGACTCGGTGATGCTCGAGCGCCTTCTGCCCGACGGCAAGGTGCAGGCCGGCATCTACGCGCAGGCCTACCGCATATCAGACGCCTGCTGTATGTTCGCTCTGCTGTTTGCCAATCTGCTGCTGCCGATGTTCTCGCGGATGATTAAGCAGCGCGAGAATGTGGCGGGTCTGCTTCGGCTCTCAACCGTGGCAATGGCCGTGCCCGTGGTGGCTGGGGCCGCCGCGTGCGTCTTCTACCGCCGCCCCATTATGGACCTGCTCTACAGCAGCCACGTTGCCGAGTCGGCACCGATTTTTGCGCTTCTCATCAGCGGATTTGTGGCAATATCAATGGTTTACATCTACGGAACACTGCTCACGGCCAACGGCAGCCTGCGCCAACTCAACATTGTGGCGTTCTGCGGAATGGTGTTCAACATTGCAATGAATTTTGTGCTGATACCGCGCTACGGGGCGCTTGGGGCGGCCATTGTGAGTCTTGCAACACAAAGTTTGACCGCTTTTGCCCAAATTGCCATTGCTTTTTCTATTTTTGGGCTCAAATTCTGCGGACGCACACAATTCAAACTTGCGGCTTACGTTTTATGCGTGGCCGTGGTTGGTTTTGCCACAATCCGTCTGCCGATGAGCTGGCTAACCAACGCCGCTCTGATGCTGATTGCAGCCGGATGCTTGTCGGTGGCGATGGGTTTAGTCAGAATTGGTGATTTTGTTAAATTGTTGAAAATAAAAGACGTTAATTAATAACCTTGTAGAGATGTGCCGTGGCGCGTCTCTACCGATAACAATAAAATGAAAATGAAGTTTCAAAAACTGAATCTCATCATCGGTTGGATAACATTCGCCATTGCTTCGGCGGTGTACATTGCAACCATTGAGCCGACAGCCAGTTTCTGGGATTGCGGCGAATTCATAGCCACAGGCTACAAACTCGAAGTGGGGCACCCCCCTGGCGCACCTTTCTTTATGCTGATGACCAAATTCTTCAGCCTGTTCGCTGGTGGCGATGTCACGAAAGTGGCAATGTGGGCCAACATTATGTCGGCTTTGGCTTCGGGCGGAACCATCTTGTTCCTGTTCTGGACCATCACCCATCTGGGCCGCCGCTTGACCCGCAAGAACGCTGACGAGCTCTCGCTGGGCTGGCAGATTGCAATCCTTGGCAGCGCCTTCATCGGCTCGCTGGCCTACACATTCTCTGACACGTTCTGGTTCTCGGCTGTCGAAGGCGAAGTTTACGCATCGTCGTCGCTGCTCACGGCCTTTGTGTTCTGGGCCATCCTGAAGTGGGAAGACGTGGCCGACCAGCCGTACAGCAACCGCTGGCTGGTGCTCATCGCCTATATCATCGGCATATCCATCGGCGTGCACCTTCTGAACCTGCTGACCATTCCGGCCATTGCGCTGGTTTACTATTTCAAGAAAAGCCCATCGGTTACCCCGAAGGGTGTGATTGTGGCGCTGCTCATCTCGTGCGTCATTCTGGGCGGCGTGATGTGGGGCATCATTCCGGGCGTGGTTAAGCTCGGCTTCTTCTTCGACCGCATTTTTGTCAACGGTTTCGGCCTGGGTTACAACAGCGGCCTGCTCTTTATGATTGCTTTGCTGGCCGGGCTGTTCACCTGGGGTATCATCTACACTCAGAAACAGAACAAACCCGTTTGGAACACCATTCTGGTTGCGGTGGCTGTGCTGCTCATCGGCTACGGCTCTTACGCCGTGACGGTTGTGCGCTCGCTGGCCACACCGCCCATCGACCAGAACGACCCCGAAGACGCCTACTCGCTCTTAAGCTACCTTAACCGCGAGCAGTACGGCAGCAGCCCGCTCATCTATGGCCAGTACTACAACGCGCCTATCAACCTTGACGACCCCTACAAGCACAACGGCAAAAACTGGATTCAGAAGAACGGCAAGTATGTTGAAGGCAACGACAAAATCGAGTACAACTACAACAAAGAGATGTGCACCATCTTCCCGCGTATGTGGAGCAGCAAGGAGGATCATGTCAAAGACTATCAATACTGGGGCAACATCAAGGGCCGCAAGGTGAAAGTGCGCAACAACCAGGGCGAGATGGTGACAATGGTGAAACCAACCTTCGGCGAGAACCTGCGCTTCTTCTTCCGCTACCAGTGCGGGTTTATGTATTTCCGCTACTTCATGTGGAACTTTGTGGGCCGCCAGAACGATATTCAGGGCGATGGCGACAACATGAGCGGCAACTGGATCAGCGGCATCAAGTTCCTTGACGAGATGCGACTAGGCCCGCAGGACAATCTGCCTTCGGAGTATGCCAATAATCGCGGCACCAACAAGTATTACTTCCTGCCATTGATTCTGGGATTGATTGGTCTTTTCTATCAACTCAAGCGCGACAAGAAGAACTTCTGGGTGGTGATGGCGCTGTTCATCCTTACCGGTCTGGCCATTGTGGTCTATCTGAACCAGTATCCGCGCCAGCCGCGTGAACGTGACTATGCCTACGCAGGCTCGTTCTACGCTTTCGCGATATGGATTGGCCTTGGCGTGATGTCGCTCTATGAGTGGCTGAGCAAGATGACCAAAGAGGTTCCGTCGGCAGCTGTGGCCACCGGCGTGTGCCTGTTTGTTCCGGGCATTATGTGCGCCCAGAACTGGGACGACCACGACCGCAGCAACCGCTACATCTGTCACGATGTGGCGTGGAACTACCTGCAGTCGTGCGAGCCGAACGCCATCATCTTCACCAACGGCGACAACGACACCTTCCCCTTGTGGTACATTCAGGAGGTTGAGGGCGTCCGCACCGATGTGCGCGTCATCTGCCTGCCCTACCTGATTACCGACTGGTACATCGACCAGATGAAATCGAAATACTACGAGAGCGAGCCAGTGCCGTTCAGCATGACACACGACCAGTACGAGACCGGCACCCGTGACCAACTGCCCGTGTACGACAAAATCAAGGAATCGGTTGAGCTGAAGGATGTCATCAATTTCATTGCGAGCGACAACCCGCAGACACGCCTGACAACCAACTACAACGAGGCCATCGACTACTTCCCGACAAAGAAGCTGAAAGTGACTGTCGATAAGGAGAAAGTGCTTGCCACAGGCACAGTGAAAGCCCAGGATTCGGCGCTGATTGTCGATGAGATGACGTGGAGCCTGGCATCGCGCTACATCCTGAAGAACGACCTGATGATTCTGGACCTTGTGGCCAATTCAAATTGGGAACGCCCCATCTACTTTGTGACCGTGGGCCCGGGCAACGACACCAACATCCGCGACTACTTCCAGTGCGAGGGCTTTGCCTACCGTCTGGTTCCTATCAAGACCAAATACGATATGCAGGCGGTTGGCCGCATCGACACCGACAAGCTCTACGACAATATGATGAACAAATTCCGCTGGGGCAATATGGGCGACCCGAAGGTTTATCTCGACGAGAACATCCGCCGCACCATACAGATTGTGAAACTGCGCAACAACTTCGGCCGTCTGGCCATCGCTCTTGAGCAGGAAGGCAAGAAGGATTCGGCACTGGCCGTGCTCAACCGCTGCCTTGAAGTGTTGCCTGTTGAGAAGGTGGCTGTCACCTTTTACGACTCGCGCTTCCTCGACGCTCTATTCGCTTGCAACCATCCGAAAGCGTCGGAGATTGCCGCCGGCATCTTCAACAACGCCTACAACGACTTGCTCTATTATGCCGAACAGCCGATGCCGTTCTATGCGTCAAACGAGAACAAGCGTATGTCGTGCATTTATAATGCACAGGTGGTACTCGAAACACTGCAAACCTACAAGCAGACCGAGTTGTTTAACGAGTTGAACAACGTTCTCACCGAAATGTACGGCATATATGGCGGCAATCTCAGCATTAAGCAATTAAAAGAACTGCCTCGTCGGTAGTAGCTTTGTTTTGTATCGTACAAAAAAGCCATTCCATTTAACGGAATGGCTTTTTTTGGTGCTAATCAATTTTTTATCCGCAAGCGGATGATTGTAGTTTGACAGCTACACTGAATTTTATTTTTAACAAGACAGGGCTGCCAAACCGACTATCCCTTTAGAACTCAATCCTGTAAGCAATATTCGGGAAAGTGAGCGACGTGTAGTAATCCACAATCTTGTTTGTGCGGCGGTTGAACCCGCGGCCCTCGAACGACTTAACATTCAGATACTCAACAATAAAATGGTGCGCCACGCGCTCTTTGTTGATGGTGTATTTCATTGAGAAGGCGAATCCGACGTTGGTGTCCATTTTCTTCTCGAAAGGTTTGTCTTCCTGAAGCGGCATTTCCCAATAGGGGTCGTTCAGAACATCTTCGAATGTAAGACCTTCAATTTCAGGCGTATATCTGCCGCCGCCCATAACCGTCAGACGACCATTGATACCGAAAACATTTTTCTTGTTCTGTCCAACCATCCATTCTTTTCCGCCCAGAATGTTGGTGATGTAGCCAAGGTCGTAGAGCGTATGGTGCCACTCGTGCTGCGCGTCGCGGTATTCCGAGCGGAACACGGTGCCAGTGAACATTCCGTAGAATCCGTTTTTCAGATAGCGCTCAAGCGTCAGGTCGATACCGTAGTTGCGGCCAAGGCCATCGTTGGTCAGCACTTTGTTTTGCAGAAAGCTACGCTCGTTTATGACAGAGTAAGTCGTGCCCTTCTCAACAGGCACATCGAAAAGCCACTGATAGTAAGGCTCGATTTTCAGAATGGCGTTGTCGCCCAGGCGCTGCGCGAAAGTGAGCGAAACGTGGTGCGAGCGCGTCAGGCCAAGATCTTTGTTGGCTTCCGTAGCCCCATCGTCGGCCAGAACAAAATAGGCGCCAATCGATTCCTTGCGGCTGTTCATTGCGTAGGCCGCCGACAGTGTGGTTGACGGCGTGGCCTGATATTGCAGACTGACGCGCGGCTCAACAAGCGTCTGATTGTTCACGCCGAAGTACATAACATTTATGCCCGCCACCGTCGAAAACTTCTGACTCAGAGCCACTTTGTGATTGGTGTAGGCGCGGGCCAGAGTTGTGTTGCCCTCAGCGTCGTAAACGTGGTACATTTCGGGGTCACCAATTCGGTGAACGTAGTCGTCGCACGCTTTGAAACTCATCTGTCGGTACTCAACACCGTTCTGCATTGTGTATCGCGACGATATTTTCCGCTTATGCTGAACACTGACAATCAGATTGTTCTGACTGTTCTTGCCTTCCAGATACGGCATTTCCTTCAAATTGTCGTCGAAGAGTTTCGAGTACAATTTATAATAAGAGCCCGTGTAGGCCACCGACGAAGTAAGCGTGCCGCCCCCGTCGAAGCGGTAGGTGTGCGTCAGACCGCCCGCGCAATTGCGTTGGTTGGCCCACGATTCGCAAGCATCCCAAAGCGATTCCCACTCGGTTGAGTCGGCCAGTTCGTTGCCGAAATTGTCAATCAGACCCGTGAACCACACGGCAAACGTGCCCGCCCGCTTGGTCGGGAAGTTCAGTTTCAAGCTTAAATCCTGATAATCCATTGTCTGACTGATATTTATTGCGTGCATTTTCTTGGCAATTTCCATAAAACTGTATCGGTAATTGACAAGATACGACGCCCCCGATTCCTTGCCCAGCGGGCCTTCCGAAGCAAAATCGACGCCGAGCGTGCCAAGTTGGAAGGCGTGCTCATATTTGGTGTTGTTGCCCGTGCGCATCTTCATATCGAAAGCGCCTGACAGAGCGTTGCCATATTCGGCGGGCATTGCGCCCGTTATAAAATCGCTATTGGCCAGCACAGTGCCGTTGAGCGACGTGAAAATGCCGCCGCCCGCCATTGTTATGTCGGCAAAGTGGTTGGGGTTGTTCACCTCAACGCCCTCAACGCGCCATTGCAGCATCTGCGGCGAGTTGCCGTGAATGCTGATACCGTTGTAAACGCCGCTTCCCGCCACGCCAGGGAACATCGACGCCGTGCGCGCAGGGTCCGACACACCGCCCGCATACCGCGACGCCTCTTCGACGCTAAACATACGCGCCCCCACCTGCGCCATCTCGTTAAGTGGCAACTGCTTGTTAACCTGCGGTTTGACCACCACCTCTCCTAATCTCGAAATGCTTTCGGTCATTTTCAGGTTCAGCACCATCTCTTTTCCCGACGACAGCAACTGCTCTTTGAGCTCCAACGGCTCGTAGCCCACAAAACTCACCCTGATGGTGTGCCGCCCCACGGGCACGTTTGGAATCATAAACCGCCCTTCGGTATCTGTTATGGTTGCCATAGTTGTCTGATTGTCAACCATAACCGTTGCACCCACCATCGGCTCACCCGACGCCACATCACTAACTAATCCTCTAATAATCTGTGTTGTCTGCGCCTGCGCAAAAGTTGTCAAAGCAACAATCAATGTTGCCAAAAAGGTTAATCTTTTCATTTTCGAATTATGTTTTTTGTTTTTAGTTACGCACTATTGATGCGGAAAAATGAAAAGGTTGCAGTGGGGGTGAAAAATATTTCGCTCGACCAGATAAAAAGCTTATTGGCAGAAATAAATGCCGTTCGTTATGTTTTGTGATATGAAAATCGGCATAAGAAGTGTTATTATGTAACTATATTTGTCTCCTCAAAACATTTGCAATGAATGCCGAAAAACAACACCAGTTCGACCTGCGATACTTGCAGATGGCACGCATCTGGGCCGAAAATTCATACTGCGTGCGCCGCAAGGTGGGCGCGCTGCTGGTCAAAGATCAGATGATTATCTCAGACGGGTACAATGGCACACCGTCGGGGTTTGAGAACTGCTGCGAGATTGACGAGAACACCACGAAACCTTATGTGCTTCACGCCGAAGCCAACGCCATCACCAAGGTGGCAAAGTCGAGCAACAGCAGCCTGGGCTCAACGCTTTACGTCACAGCGTCGCCTTGTATGGAATGCGCCAAACTCATCATACAGTCGGGCATTAAGCGTGTGGTTTTTTCCGACAACTACCGCATTCAGGACGGCATTGAGCTGCTCAAGCGCGCCGGAATCGAGATTGTTCAAATCGAAATAGATTAAAATGCATATAATGAAGAAATTAGTAAAAATATGGCTACCGCTTCTACTTGCTGTAGCGTTTGTTTTCGGAATGTTTGTCGAAAGCAACATCCTAACCCGCGGAAATATGCAAAATATTATTAACCAGTATCATAGCGGCAAAATAGATTATTTGATTAGCCACATCCGCCAGAATTATGTTGATACAGTGGATGTAGCCGAACTTGAAGAGAAAGCAGCCATCAGCCTGCTCAAAGACCTTGACCCGCACTCGACCTACATTTCGCCTGAAGAGTTTGCTGAGATGAACGAACCGCTCGAAGGCAATTTCGACGGCATCGGCGTGCAGTTCAACATTCAGAAGGATACGGTTTACGTAGTAGCGGTGATTGCCGGCGGCCCGTCGGAAAAGGTGGGCATCCGCGCAGGCGACCGCATTGTGACTGTCGACGACTCGCTGATTGCCGGCATCAACATAACAAACAACGACGTGATGAAGAAACTGCGCGGTCCGCGGGGCACCAAGGTGCGTGTGGGCATCGCCCGGCGCGGCGAGAAGAGCCTTGTCCCGTTCGAGATTACGCGCGGCCAAATTCCCCTCTACAGCATCGATGCCGCCTATATGATGAACTCTGAAACTGGTTACATCAAACTATCAAAATTTGCACGGACAACCTACAAGGAATTTCAGGATGCAGTAGCCAAACTGAAGGCGCAAGGCATGAAGAACCTGATTTTCGACCTTCGCGGCAACGGCGGCGGCTATATGGACGCGGCCATCAACGTGGTCGATGAGTTCCTGCCCAACGGCAGCCTGATTGTCTACACCGAAGGCGCTCACCGTGAGCGAAGTGAGTTTCACGCATCGTTCAGGCAGTCGTGCAAGGATTTGAAACTTGCCGTACTGATTGACGAGTTTTCGGCATCGGCAAGCGAGATTACAGCCGGAGCCATCCAAGACAACGACCGCGGCATCATTGTCGGCCGCCGCTCGTTCGGCAAAGGCCTTGTGCAAGAGCCGATTATGTTCCCCGACAACTCGTCGGTGCGGCTCACCATCGCACGCTACTACACACCTTCGGGGCGCTGCATTCAAAAACCTTACAAACAGAGTGATGAAGACTATTACGACGACCTTGAAATCCGCTACGAGCGTGGCGAGTTTATGGAACGCGACAGCATAAAAATAGCCGATTCAACCGAATATTTCACCACCGGCGGACGCGTGGTGTATGGCGGAGGCGGCATTATGCCCGATGTGTTCATCCCCGCCGACACCGCCGGAACATCAAGCTACTACAGAAAAATATCGCGCAAAGGTTGCGAATATCAGTTCTGCCTTGAGTACACCGACCGTAACCGCCCTGAGCTTCAAAAACTTAAAACCGCTGATGAGTTTGTAAAATATCTGCGTGGCCAAAATATTTTTGAGCAGTTTGTGACTTACGCCGAAAAGCAAGGCATCCGCCGCGACGACCGCGGAATCCGTCAGTCACGCAAACTGATTGAGACACAGATTATGGCGCTCATCGCCCGCAACGTGATAGACAACGACGGCTTCTACCCAATCATTCAGGAAATTGACAAAACATTGATGCAATGTGTGGAAATTGTTGAGAAAAAATCACTTAAAACACTGTGATTTAGATTTTTAAGTATTGCTGCTTCGCATTCAAACTAAATATTGCAGAACGCTCTTAAAAAACTACTTTTGCCGCAAAATCAGTAAACACAATAAAAATGGAAAAATACAATCAGAATCTACCTTACAAGGTAAAGGATATGTCGCTCGCCGACTGGGGGCGCAAAGAAATTGAACTGGCCGAAGCCGAAATGCCCGGACTGATGGCGTTGCGCAAGAAATACGCTGCAAGTCAGCCACTTAAGGGCGCGAAGATTTCGGGCAGCTTGCACATGACCATTCAAACAGCCGTGCTCATTGAGACGCTGACGGCGCTTGGCGCGAAGGTGCGCTGGGCAAGCTGCAACATCTTCTCGACTCAGGACCACGCCGCAGCAGCCGTGGCTGAGCGCGGTGTGCCGGTTTTCGCTTGGAAAGGTGAGAACCTGGCCGACTACTGGTGGTGCACCGAGCAGGCGCTGAACTTTGGCAATGGCGAAGGCCCCGACCTGATTGTTGATGACGGCGGCGACGCCACTCTGATGCTGCACAAAGGTATGGAAGCCGAAGAAAATCCTGCCATTCTTGACGTTACGCCTAAAGGTGAAGATGCCATCCAGCTCTTTGCCCGACTGAAAGACGGCTTGACCGACGACAAGCAGAAATGGCACAAGCTAGCCGCCAAGGTACGCGGCGTGTCGGAAGAGACAACCACCGGTGTTCACCGTCTGTATCAGATGGCCGAAGCCAAAACGCTGCGTTTCCCGGCCATCAACGTCAACGACTCGGTAACAAAATCGAAGTTCGACAACCTCTACGGCTGCCGCGAGAGCCTGGCCGACGGCATCAAGCGCGCCACCGACATTATGATTGCCGGCAAGGTGGCTGTGGTTTGCGGCTACGGCGATGTGGGCAAGGGCTGCGCAATGAGTATGCGCGGATTCGGCGCCCGCGTTCTGGTTACCGAGATTGACCCCATTTGCGCTCTGCAGGCCGCTATGGAAGGCTTTGAGGTTACTACCGTCGAGGACGCTCTGCCGCAGGGCGACATCTACATTACCTGCACTGGCAACCGCGACATCATCACCGCCGACCATATGAAGAATATGAAGGACAAAGCCATTGTCTGCAACATCGGCCACTTCGACAACGAGATTATGATGGCCGACCTTGAGGCCGTTCCAGGAATCAAAAAAGTGAACATCAAACCGCAGGTTGACCAATACTATTTCCCTGACGGACACAGCATTATCATTCTTGCCGAAGGCCGCCTTGTGAACCTTGGCTGCGCTACCGGCCACCCGTCGTTTGTGATGAGCAACTCGTTCACCAACCAAACGCTGGCCCAGCTCGACTTGTGGCAGAAGAAATATGAGGTTGGCGTTTACCGCCTGCCCAAATACCTCGACGAGGAGGTTGCACGCCTGCACCTTGAGCACGTCGGCGCTAAGCTCACAGTGCTCACCAAAGCCCAAGCCGACTACATCGGTGTGAAGGTTGAAGGACCATACAAAGCTGAATACTACCGCTATTGATAGGTCGAATTATAGTTTTGGAGGGAGAATAGATACTATTTATGCATCTATTCTCCCTTCATTATTTATTTCACATACTTCTCAATTAACCGCACCATAATGTCGGCAAGCGGTTCTACGTTATAGTCACCAACTGAGGCTTCGATATGCGGGTTACCGATACCGCTGTCGTCCGTCAAGAAAACGTAGGTGCCACCGGTGGCTGTTTCAAAAAAGCGAAGCATAAACTCGGTTTCCTTGTCGGCACCGCTTGCCGCAACTGGTATGATTTTTATGCCGCCTTGGGCATATTGTTCAACTGATATTTGCAAACTTCTTATAACATTGTCATTATGGTGTGCCGGGGCGTCGAGAATCAGAAAAGCAATTCGGGCGCGCGCCGACTCATTCCACGACAAATCTTGCAAAGCCGCAACCAGAGCGGAATGTACGGCTTCGGGATAATCTCCTCCACCGCTGGCTTGCTGCGCGGCAACAAACTGCTGTGTTTTGCTCACGTCTGACGAGAAATTGTCGGAGCGTGTCAGATAATCGTCACCCTCGTCGCGGTAAAAGAGAGCACCTGTACGTAACTCAACACCCGTCAAACTGTTTGCTTGCGTTATGATATCACTGAGGTCAGCTTTCAAAAAATCTATCTCGTCTGACATTGAGCCAGTTGCATCAACAATAAAAGCCACATCGGCAGTGTTTGAAGTATGCATGGTTTCTGTTGTCATGATATTGTTAAAATTCAGCACACTATCGGCCTTAGTGGTCAGTAAAACTGAATCAACAACCATGCTGCCAATTTTAAGAGAATATTTATTCTCCTCTATTTTGCTATTACTGAATAAGTTAATCCAACAATAAGCGTAGCCCGAATTGTCTGTTTTGGTTGAGAATTCTGTATTTCCGCCACTCAACAATGTTACCGGAACATTTGGAACGGCATTGCTATCGGCATCGATAAGATGAACTGCCACAAGGTTTTTAGGATAAAATTGCCATTGGTTTGGCATTTCGTAATAATTATTGTCGTTCAGCAACTTTGTCCAATACCGCCAGTTTTCCAAGTCATTCCACTCGCCAGCTGTCAGCAGCCCCGAACGTTTCTCGTTCTGTCGGCCACTCATGCCTCCTGGTTCGCCGGAGTCGCTCGATGACATTTCTGAAGTTTTTTCGATAGGCGTTTCATAGCCTTCAATACTGTCGTCACCTCCATCACACGAAAAAAACATTATAGACAGTGCGATACACGCATAGAATAGTTTTTTTGTTTTCATATCAGTAAAAACTTTTAAATGATACAAAAATAGAAAAATAATGCCGTGATTATCCCTATTTTGTCTTGCTTGAAAACACAGCTATATTTGCGCGTGACAATATTTGAACTATGGATTTCAGAACAAAGGTCGATGCAAAATCCGATTTCAAGATTGGATATTCTGACAAAATGATGCTGATGGGCTCTTGCTTTGCCGAGAATATCGGACTGAAAATGAAGCAGGCGCGACTGAACGTCGTGGTCAATCCGTTCGGCATACTGTTCAATCCCGAGTCGATTGCCATTGCTCTTGAGCAAGCCGTTGCCGGCACTGCAGTGGGCGATTCCGAAGTGTTTCAGCACAACGGACTTTGGGCGGGGTTCGGGTTTCACGGCAGCTTCTCGTCGCCCGACAAAGCCGAAGCTTTGCGCAAGATGAACGACGGCGTCAGCCGCGCCCACTCACAAATCAGCGGGCTGACACGGCTAATCCTGACCTTCGGCACGGCCTTCGTCTATCGAAACAACACCGACGGCCGCGTGGTGGCCAACTGCCATAAACTGCCGGCTGCCAATTTCACTCGCGAGATGCTGACTGTTGAACAGATAACCACTCGTTATTCTGCTTTGATTGAGCAACTTACGGCTAAAAATCCGGATCTGCAGATTGTGTTCACGTTGAGTCCCGTGCGCCATCTTCGCGACGGCGCCCATCAGAACCAGCTGAGCAAAGCCACTTTGTTACTTGCTATTAATCAGCTTGTTGAACAATTTCCAAACGCGCACTATTTTCCATCGTACGAGCTACTGCTCGACGACCTTCGCGACTACCGCTTCTACGATGCCGATATGTGCCATCCGTCGGCCGTGGCGGTGGACTACATTTGGCAGGCAATGCGCGACAACTGCATCAGTTTCGCTGATAACACGCTGATTGACAGCGTAATGAAGTTTGTAACAGCAGCCAACCATCGTCCGCTGAATCCTGACACCGATGATTTCCGTCAATTTGTTAAGAACCAAACAAATGCTGTGGCTGAATTTGCTACTCTGCACCCGCAGATTGATTTAAGCGCCGAAATCGAACATTGGAAAACGCTGGCTCACTGATTGCTACGTTGTTGTAGCATTCGATTTTCCTTTCAAAAAACACCTGCTTTGCTAACCGAGCTCTATCAAAGATTGGCAATATTCACCACCACCGAAAAATGGTTCGACGAGCCGGCCAATGTGTATCGGGCGTGGGCGTACTCAACACTGAAGCGTTTCAGGCGCAGGCCGAAGCCCAGCGATATTCCGGCCAGGCCGGGTGCGTCCTTCAGTTTCAGTTCCTGACGGCGCTGATAGTTGAAGCCCGCGCGCAGATTGACCGGTTTCCCGGGAAATGCCTCAACACCGAAAATGCAGTGGCGCAGGATGTTATCGGCAAACGATGGCAGTGTGATGTTGTCGCGCTCAACTTCGGAGCCAGGCTCGGCAAGGTTGTCAGAGTCGGCGTTCAGGCGGTATTTCTGCAACTGTTGCAATACCACCGACAAGCGGAACGGTGCGTGTTCAAGTTGGTGGCTGACGGCAATCAGCACTTCGAACGGCACGCGGCCATAGTGTTCGTTGTAGGCGGTGAGCTGCGAGCCCGCGTTGCGCAGCATTGCCGATGTGGCTGTGCGGCCATCGTTGAAGGTGTAACTTGCTGAAATATCGGCCATCAGGCCAACGGACGAATAGCCCGCCACAAACGACAGAACAGGCTTCAGCGTGGCGCCAATGGCAAAGCACGAGTCGAAACGGCGGCCGTACGAAAGGTGAAAGGCATACTCGTTGGTCGAGAAAGAGCCGGCCTTATTTCCGTAAACATCGTAGCGGGTGTTGCGGCCGCCGTTCAGATACTGGACGCCCACGGCCATTGTGCCCGGCACGCGGCTGTTGGTAAAGCAGTACGATGCGTGGCCTATTGAGATGTCGGAAATGTAGTTCACATAATCGGCGGCAACTTTTTGATTTTCAATGTATGGCAGAAACGCGGGATTGGTTGCGGCAATGCCCAAATCGGGCTCGGTGATGGCCAGCGGCGAACCGCCCATAGCGGCCACTCGCGCCGACGCCGGTATCGAGGCGAACTCATAAACCGGTTGCGCGGCGGCTGTCAGGCACAGCATTGCGGTCGTCGCCGAAAGGCAAAACCGAAAGGCAAAACCGTTTGTCGAAAGCCGCCATTTCATTTGTTAAAGTTTTGATAATGAGAATTTCAGCTCAAAACCAAATTCGGTTGTCGAGTTGCGGTACGAGTTGGTTGTCTTCGGACTCATTAAGTCGTAATCGTAATAGAAGCGCAGCGTGACTTTGTCGTTGAGCTCGTACTCGGCCGACATATTCATTGACAGGCCCATCTGGCCCGAAGTTATCTCGTCGTCGTTGAGCACAAGGTCGCGGGTGACGGTGATGTTGTCGCTGATGGTCAGGTCGGCGCGGAGGTTGCAGTCGCTGATGAACTGCTCGCCCTTGCGGTTCTTGAACGGCAGCACCAAATCCTGAATCCGGTAGCCAGCGCCTAGCACATACTCGCGCTTGTGAAGTTCGAGCATCTGGCTGTTGGTCAGGTTCATAGTCATTGTGCGGCTGCGCTTGTACTCGAACCGCGAGCTCAGACTATTGAGCCACGTCACATCAACCCCGAACAGCGGCGAGAAGGCCTCGGTGATTGAGAACGATGTGATGTCGTAGTACGGCACAAACAGTCCGTAGCCGCCCACATCGGCCACAGCCCACGACATATTGGCGTATTCGGGATTGCGCGCCTGCTCGTAGTTGTAGCCCTTGCTGCTGAGGAACGAGCCCACGCTGAAGGTGCTCTGGTAGCCGTGCGACAGCGACACGTTCTTAACCCGCTTGCTGATAGGCTTGTAGGCGGTCAGACCATCGTATTTCACTTTCCAGCCCGGGCGGAAATTCTTCCAGGTAGTGAAGTCGAGGCCGTTGTTCTGGCCCGTGTAGGCGGCAAGGAAGGCCGGCACGGCAATGTCGGGGTTCGAGATTGAGTATCCAGCCGGCATCACTGAGTCCGATTCGCCCACAGGCTCGTAGGCGCCAAAGTAGCCCGGCTCGTGGCCGCGGCGCAGATTGGCTTGCTCCCAGGCGAATTTGTAAAGGTTGCGGCGGTACTCTTCAAACGCCTTCGACCGTGTGTTTTTCTCGGTCGGGCGGTCGCCGAAGGCCGTTTTCAGCGTCCATACCGTCACGTTGTAAGCGCCCGATTCCATTCGCGTTGAGCGGTAGACATCGTACTGGTCGTGTTTGGCATCGTAGTTGCCAACAAGGTAGTACTCGCTGGTCTTGCGGGTGATGGTGCGCTGTCCGGTGAAGTCGATTTTGAGCGCCTTCACGGGTTGGTAAGTGGCCTTGATGTCAACCCGGCGCTGGTTCGATGTCAGGAACGGCTGAATGAGGTTGATGTTGCTGATGAGGTGTCCGCGGCGCGCCTCGCGTTCGGCGAAAGCGGTGTCCTGGTAACCGAAAATGAAGGCCAGACCAGGCGTTTTGCGCAGTTCGGCAAAGCTGTAGTTGGGCGTGTAGCCCTCAAGCGTCATTGCGTTCGACTCGGTGTAGGCCAGCGACACGTTTTTGAATCCGATGATGGCCAGCGCCACACCTTCCATCACGCGGCGGGCGGGCGAGTCGTTAACCATCCGCTTGCCGGTAACGGTAACCTCGGCATTGTCAACATCCTCATCCACAGTTATTTTCACGCGATTGTCGTTCACAATCTCAAACCGCGATTTCACCTCTTTTCCGCCGGCGGTAACCTTAACCGCAATGGCCTCGTCGGTGCGCAGATTGTGGCTCACAGTCTTGGCCACGCCCTTCTTGGCCTTGAATCCGGTGGTTTTCGAGGTTACGGTTTCCTGCTTTGGAGTGAGCCGTTTCTCGCGCGTCTGCTTGTATTTCTTGGTCAGCTCATCAAGCGGTTTGAGCTTTTTGTAAAGATTGTCGAGATTGCCCTGCGCATTGATGTTTATCTGGTTGGTGTTGCCAATCATATTGCCCGTATAAAGCGATGAATCAGCAACTTCCGGTGCGCGTTCCCATTGGTATGTCGATGAGTAGCGGGCCGTGAGCGACGTCCAGTTCAGCAGCGGTATCTTGTTGATTGGCACGGTGTACGATGCCGTGAACTTCTGATTGTGTTCTTTGGCCAGGCCGCCTTCAAGAATCGACTCCCAAACATCTTTCTTAAACTGCTCATATTCAGTGCGGTTGGTCTTGTCAATCAGGCCTTCGGGCTCCTCAATCACCGTCATTGTGTTCATCATCCAGGTGAACTTGATGCCTTTCGACAGGTTGTATTTGATGCTGAACTCGCGCTCCCAGTCGAACGATTTGTCGCACGTTGGCGTGTATTCCTCGCCGCCCGACGTCATTCCCAAACTGATATTGCGCAGAAGTGTCTCGTTGTACTCGCGCTTAATACCTGTGCGCCAAGCGATTTGGGCCGGCGCCAGATAGAAGTTCATATCGCCCACAATCCTCAGGTACGGCTTTTTGAGCAGTTTCGATTTTTTGAACGGCTCAATGGCCTTTGGTTGGTTGTTGAAGGTGTAATTAAGTGAACCACTGTGAGTTGTGGTGTTATCGTATTTAGTGCTGTAGTCAGAATGCTTTTCCTCAACGTAGGCGTAGCTTGCGCTCAGGTTCGACGGCGAGTAGAAGTGCGTCTTGTTCGAGTTTTTCTTTTGCTTCGCCTGTCGCTTCTTCTGGCGTTCCGTCATATTCTCCTCATCAGCCTTCGAAGTCTGTTTCTTCTTTGAGCGCTGGCCTACGCCGACATTGGTGAAGCTAATGCTGCGCCGTTCGGTAAGGTCCTGAACGCCATCTAAATACTCCTTGCGCTCGGAGCGGCTCATACCTTTGGTGGCCTCCTTGATTTTCACATCGGGGTCGAAGGGGTTATACTCAGGATTGACGGCCATCCGCGAGTAGCTCATAAACATCGGAATGCGCACGTTGGCGTCTTTCGGGAAGAGCTTGCCAAGCTCGAAGTTGGCTGCCACATCCACCGAGTTGGTCTGCTCCATCGAGCGTTGCGACGTCGATTGCTCGATTGAGCCGAAGCCGGCCTGCGTGGTGCTTCCGGCCACGTTCACGTTACCCAAGTCGGCCAGTTTCACGTTCATCGAGCCTTGAGCCGCCCAACCGCCGTGTTCGTTAAAGTCGGTGAGCCTCAGCTCGTTAACCCAAACTTCAGCCGATTTTTCGCGGCCGTCATCGTCCTTGGTGAACACGTTGTCTTTTTGCAGCGGGTTGCGCACGCCAATCATCAGCGATTTCACAATGGCAATGTTCGGGTTACCCACCACGGTAATCTTGCGCTTGGTGCGGCCGCTGCCCGTTGTCACCACGTAGGGCATTGTCTGCGACACCGACGGGTTGCCCGCGTTTATTTCGGCGTTACGCTCCAGTTTGGCGTTAACCAAATCGTCGAAAATCACCTCCATATTGTTTTCCTCAGGCCAAACCAGGCGGCGGTTGTCGTTGTTGTCGGGGTAGGGCCGCGACGACCACCACGGCGTCACCTTCAGCGGAACCTCATACTCATAGTAGTTTTCCGTATAATCCTGGCCAATACGAATGAAGCAAGTCACGTCATCATCGGCGAGCGACGACTCGTCGTCAACAGCTTCGGCGTGAATGAACATCTTGATTTTCTCATAGTTGCGCATATCCACGTCCACCGTTTTGTAAACGGCCTTTGAGTAGCCGTCGCCCAGGCCGGTCACCTTCATTGTCATACTCTGCTCGTTGAGCTCAATCAGCTGTGTCTGCGACGGGTCCTGCTCGCGCGTGACGCCCACAGGCAGCAGGTAGTTCACCGGCGCGCGGCTGCCGTTCTCCTCAATGTTCACTGTCGAAACGCTGAAGGCTGCGGCCGATTCGTCGTTGTTCTCGTTGTTCGACAGAAGCGCCTCGTTGCCGGCCTTCAGGTCGTAGTCGTAGGTGAACCAATCGCCCTTGACAAGGTCGAGGGTGGCGAAACGCAGAACCACTTTCTGCTGCCATCCGTGAAGGAACATACGCATAAAGCGAATCGACGTAAAGTCTTCAATATCACCCACTTGTTGGCGTGTGCGCGAGTTGAGCGGAATGCGGAACAAATACCATTTGACCGATTTGCGCTCGCCGTTGGGCATTGTGTTTGTCACGTTGCGCTCATCCACAATGTAGTTCGAGCCCACAGTCATATTGTCGTGGTTCAGGTCGACCCGATATTGGAAGTACGACTCGCCCTCGCTCAAGGTGTAGTCGCCGTTAATGTCCTCAACATCAGGCTTCGACGTAGCGTAGGTCGACGTGGCGCCGGTGCTCACGGGCGAGTTGCCCTCGGGGTTGTTGTAGTTCATATAGCGGTCAACAATTCCGTAGCCGGCCTCATCGTAGTCGCTGCCTTTAAAGTAGTGATAATCATCGCCCGAAGGGTCGGCGCGGAACTCACGCAGGGCGTCGGCGTCCAGAACGGTCTCAAGTCGGTCGAGATAGGTTGAGAAGAACACCTGCTCATCCGACGGGCCGCCGCTGAACGACGAGCTACTCAAGCCGTCGAGTCCCACGTCCTGATAGCGGCGCTGACTCTCCTCGTTCACAAAGCTGGTGTTGCTCTTCTGCACGGCCGGCACGCGTCCCCAAGCGGTCTCGTCGTACGACGCGGGGTTGGGCGGATAGCTTGTCGGCAGGCCGTTCTCGTAGCTTTTGCGGCTGTCTTTGAGCACATCCTCCGAAATGTTACCGAAGTTGAAATAGAGTTGGCCGCCCGGGTTGAGCGAGTCCTCCTCAACAAACGGGTCCATCATCCAGAACTCAAGATATTCAATGTTCGAAGTCTCGAAGTTTTTGGTTGTCGTTTCGCGCATAATGCCGCCCCACTTGTCTTGCGGATTACGGAAGCGGCCGCTGCGGTCGTAGTCGTCGGTGCTGTAGTTGTAGGGGCCGCGCTGCGTTGGGTCGAAGGCTACATCGAAGGTTGTCAGATAGATAGCATCGCCCGACGATTGGTCGCGGTTGGGGTAAATGTTTAGCTCGGGTACGCGGTATGCGTTCAGCCGCGACTGCTCGGCCTTCGACACTGGTGAGCTGGCTTGGAACATCAGCGGGTCAATCTTGTACCACGCAATTTTGGCGCGGTTGTAGCCCGACCGCAAATCGTTGAACATCGAGGCTTCGCGGAAAATGTTGCCCTGCGGAATGCTGGCCAGCGTCCACGCCTCGCGGTTGGTCATATCGTAGCTCGACTCACTGCTCTCAAAATCATCAATATACACCTCGCCCGACTTGCCCACGGCGCGGCGGTTGTGGCCCGGCCGCAGCTGCGCAAACTCGCCCTGCACCGATAGCGACGATTTTTCCTTTGTCTCAATCAGCGGCAGCCAGTCGAGGAATTTTGTAAGTAGCGGCAGCTCAACCTCATACGAGCCGTTCAGACCCCAAATTGTGTTCGAAATCGGGTCCTCGCCCACGTTCACCTTGGTGGTTGTGGGTTTCTCGTTGAGGTGCATAATGGTTGCGCCCAGGTTGAAACGGTCGCTGAAGCGATAGTCGAGGTGGGTGCCGAGCAGCGTTTTTTCCATCAGGCTGAAGGTGTTCTTGCTTTCAAGCGAAACCTTGATTGGCGTTCCCGAAACCAGATAGCTCTCGTTAATGATTTTCACGCGGCCCATATTGTAATCGACGGTGTAATCGACATTCTCTGTGAGAGTTATGCCGCCCGCCGTCACCACCACCGAGCCTTGCGGAATGTTGAACGAGTTGAGCGAAATCTCCGACCCGCCCGACGATTTGTAGGAGCCTTTCAGGTAGAATTTGCTCTTGGCCGTCATCTGCTGGGCCTTGTATTGCGTTGAGTCGTAAAGTTCCTGGAAAACAAAGTCTTTCGACTGAATGTCGCCGCCCAAGGTGTCGTGCAGGTGACCGCCAAACGGCTCAACCACAGGAAAATAGACGCGGCCATTGGTGGCATTCACCGTCACGCCCGGCACATAGTCGAACATTCCGTTGCCGCCTTTCACGTAGTCGTTTTTGCTGTTCAGATTGTCCAAACCCATCAGGTTCAGCAACTTGGTGTTTTTTATCTCCTCGCTCAAAAAGGCGTTCGAGAGTTTGCGCACCCGCGAGCGGTTGTTGTAGTATTCAACTTCGAGCACAAAATCATCAGCATTAAGCTGATAGGCGTCGAGCGAATAGACGTTCTTCATCATCAGGTCCCAGTTGGGATATTTGGGTGTGAAGTTGCTGCCCTTCAGCAATTTGACAATCAAGTTGGCGGGGTTGGCAATGCCGTCGCTTGTGAACTCACCAACCTTGTAGCTGACGCCGTCGACGGTGTACTCGAAGGCCACGGCCAGAATCTCATCGCCGTTGAGCGCCGAGTTCAACGTGATATAACCCAGCTGCGTGTTCACTGTGTACTCGTTGCTGTTCAGCTTGCGGGCGTACTCAACCTTCTCGTAGTCGCGGGCGCCGGCCAGCCCCTCGTCGGCCAAAGCCTTTGTCACTTGGTCGATATCGCGCACATTGGGCACGCTTAAAATCTTCTGGTAGAGCGAGTTGGCGTTGTTGTCGGGCGCCGGCGTGCTCATAAAGCTGATTTCGGGGTTGAGCACGGCGCGGTCCTTGCGGTTATACATCGGGTACTCCTCGCGCTCCTCGCCCAAATCCATAAAAGCCACAATGTTATGCGCGTTTTCGGTCGAGCGCTTGGTGTTGGTCACCCAAACCTCAACCTTGGTAATCTGCACGCTCGACACAATTAACGGCAAGTGTTTCAGCGCTTTGTCGTATTGCGAGCGGAAATAGTGCGACAGGAAGAAGTGGCGGTTTTTGTCGTAGTCAACCGCCGACACGTCGAACTGGCTCACCTGCGCGCCGCCTTGCGTTGTAATGGTTTTCGACTCGCCCTTCTGCTGCGATATGACCGTCGATACGTACAGTTTGCCGAATTTCAGCTCGGTGAGCACGCCGAAAAGGCTCTGACTGCCCGTTATGAGCGACGTCGAGAGCGGCAGCGACACGTTTCCGGCCTCAATTTTCTGGATAATGTCGTCCTCTTTGCCTTGGAATTTCAGGTTGATAGTGTTGTCGAAATCGAACTGTGACTCAGTGTCGTAGCTGATTTTCATCTCCAGATTGTCGCCGATTTTTCCGGCCACGCTCATCTGAATGTTCTCTTTAAAATCGAAAATTGTCTGCCGCCTGAGCGACTGCGCAATGTTGGGGTTTGCTGTGTTGGTGATTTTCAGGCCGAATTTGAGCGACGCCGTTCCCTGCGGTTTAATGTCGATTACATTGCTGCCGAAAATGGTTTCAAACAGCTCATTATCAACGTTGAATTTGGTGAGCGAGCCGCCCTGGCGCTCAAAGCTCTCGTTGCGGTAGCGCTGCCGCCAGTAGTTTTTCAGCGAGTTGTTCACGTCGTAGTCGCCATACTCATCGCGCGACATTGTGAACGGCGGCCTCACATCAACGCCGCCAACTTTCTGGTGGATAATGTATTGGTCGGTCTCCTCGTCATACTCAACCTCGTTGGTGAAGTTCGACGGGTCTTTCAGCCCAATGTTCGAAGCCGGACGCACAGGCTCGTAGGGCGTTGCGGCGGGTTTTGCAACGCGGTAGCGCAGGGCCGCAGAATCGCCTGCCGTCTGCGCATAAGCGTCCCCGACGACAATTGCGAAAAAGGCTGCAACCAACGCACACAGCTTTGTTCCGAACATCGACTTCATCCGAAATTATATTGACTTCAAGGCTTTCTTAACCATATCCTCAACCTTCATTGTCGGGTCTTCCTTAAGCAGCTTGTCGAGCAGTTTCTCCACAAGATTTTTTTGGAAACCCAAAGCAATCAAAGCAGATAACGCTTCTTCGCGGTTTGTATTGCTTTCGCGGAATAAAAAATCAGTGTTGGCCTCGGTTTTCCCGATTTTGTCCTTCAAATCCACAATCACGCGCTCAGCCGTTTTCAGTCCCACGCCCTTCACTCCCTTGATTAAACCAACGTTGCCCGAAAGCACAGCATCGCGTAACTCGCTGGCACTCAACGACGAGAGAATCATCCGCGCTGTATTTGGCCCCACTCCCGAAACGGTGAGCAGCAGGCGGAACACCTCGCGCTCGTTTTTCGAAGCGAATCCATAGAAGAGTTGAGCGTCCTCACGCACAATGTGATGCAGGAAAATAATGGCCTGCTCCTTGCCCGAAAGCGCAGTGTATGTGTTGAGCGAAATGAGAATCATATAGCCGATGCCGCCGTTGTCGATGACCACGTATGCCGGCGTCAGCTCCGCAATCCGCCCTTGAATGTATTCGTACATTGTAAATCAGCGTTTTGAGTTTAAGCGTGCAAAGGTAGAAAAATTGTGGAAATGGTAAAAAGTGCATATATTTAGTATTTGAGTATATTTGGCATCATATTGTTTCTGAAACAACTGACAAATGAAAAACAAACTTGCCGCTTTGTGCATTGTGCTGGCCGCCGCTCTGTTTGAGCAACTGAGGGCGCAGACCATTTCCAATGAAATCATCACCGACAGCACCTCTATTGATAGTGTTAAATATAAGCAGATGAGCGCATTAGGTCTGCTCGACGACACCCGCAGCGACCTGATAAAAAAGTGCCTTAACCACCTTGCCGAAAGCATTGCCGAAGACGATAAGGAGAAAGTTTACAATCTGAAAGAGTACGCACTGACGCTTGAGGACAGCGTTTATCTGCCACTGACGCCGCGCGAGGTATGGCTCATCGACATCTACCTGAACCGTTTCGACGATTTTTTGAACGACCTTGTGGCCTTGGATTCGGCGCGCGAAGCTGAGCTTGGCCCAAAAATCATTTTCCGCACTAACCTTTATTATGTGGTTCACAGCAAGGTGTCGGATAATCTCAACGCCATAAAACAGACTGCTCATGCCGACGCTAACCTCACCGAAACCGACAAAGCGTTTATCGATGTTTTTCTCAAACAGTTTGTTACCAATCCGGACAACTATGTAAACATTATGAATCGCGAGAGTGACCAATTTCTTCAAAATCATCCCAATAGCAAATATGACTATTATGTAAGGCAGAATCTGTCCTACAATTATATTAAAGACCCCGACGGATTCCAGTTTGATTGCGCTTTGGGTGGCGGTGTGAACTTTTTGTCGGGTGAAATTACCGATTGGTTTGATATGGGGAAAGGCTCCGTTCAAATGGGTTTTCGCTTCGGAGTCAAACGATGGGAAATTTCGTGGCAGTTAGTCGGTATGTTTGGCGATGCACCCAAAAAAAATATAAAATTCTCTAATGGAGCTGTTTGGAAAAAAGGCGAAATAGGGACTGCTATATCTAACATTTTTTGCATTGGGCGGCTTATTCCGTTGAATGAAAAATGGACGGTTGTTCCTCGCGTGGGAGTAAACTACACGGAATTTGACGCCCCGCACGACCACGATAATGAAGACAATCCGTTGAACGACCAAAAACTCACATCGTTTATGCCAACCATTGGCGCCGAAATCAGTTGCGATAAGCTTTTACTAGACGGTGGCATATCGGGTTTTTTAGGTCCGGCTTTGCGGCTAAATATCCAGCCTATCAGAACAAAAATCGAAGGAAAAACAATTTACGGCGCAACAACAACCATATCGCTGGTATTGAGAATTGGTTTTTGTGAGCCAAAACGTGTTTATTAATTAATTATGAAAAAGATAATTCCTATTCTGATTTTTGTGGCAAGCAGCATCTGCTCCAACGCGCAGGTTGATACCGCCGCAATGCGTAAATATCTGACAACACACCAGTCGAAAACCGAGCTGATTGAAAAGTGCCGCGACCGCATTTTTTGGTCCATCATCGGCAACGACCGAGCCAAGGCCGAGGAGCTGATGTCCTACGCCCGCACCGAGTTCGAAACCGACAATCTCAAGGCCCTGTCGCAAGACGAGATGTGGCTGCTGGCCATCTGGCTGCACAAGTACCAGCTGGCCGCCACCGAGACGGTTCTCGACTCACTCACCATTGCGCAGTATCAAAACCAAACCAACCGTTTCAAATACAATCTGTTCCCGCTGCTGTCCGATTCACTCTGCGTGGACTACGACACTTACAGACAGGACATCGAAAACGACGAATCACTCAGCGAGAGCCGCCGCGATTTTCTACTGCTTTTTATCAAACTTTTCGAGAATCTGAACTCCGACAATTCGACCGAAATAATGAACGCTGCCAGCGACGAGTATCTTGATCGTCACCCGATGAGCGAGCACGAAACGTTTGTGCGAAACCTACTCAGATACAAGTATATTAACATCTGGCCATCAATTGAATTCGGGCTTTCGTTTGGAGGGGCTTTCTACTTCGGCAATATAGGCAAATTGCTGGACAACGACTTTGCAATGAATATGTATTTGGGTCTGGCATTCCAAAATTTCGTGCTGAACGGCGAAATGGGTTTCCTTTGCGGCATGGCGAATGAAGATATTAATTTCGGCAATGCGATAATGAAAGACGGAAGAACCGAGAATATGTTTTTTGGTTTCAGCGTGGGGTACAAACTCAGGCTGCCATACCGGTTTGTGGCAACCACGTCTTTTGGCGCGGGCTGGGTAACTCTATATCCCGACGCCAAAAGCATAAAGGAAGATGAAAGATTGCATGATTCCAAGATAAATAGTGCGCACGCGCAGCCGGTGATAGGAGTTGAACTCTGCCGCGTATCATCCAACTCTTTGACAATCAGTCCAGAAGGAAAAATCAACCAGCTTGTTGTCTCGCCAACTCTCCGCTACACTTATATGCCAGCGAAATTCGATTCACCGCAATTCAAAGCCATCGGCACAATTCACACCCTGACAATCGGTTTGAAATACCAATTTTTTAGAGTAAAACGCGACTTATAAAAAACGGCGGGTTCATTGCCCGCCGTTCTCATATTCCGCTGATTGTCTTTTATTCCTTGGTTTCCTCGCCGCTGTTCATTCCGTGCTCCTGCAAATACGATTGCAGCTCGCTTGCAAGGCGGTCGGCAAGTTCGCATTCTGCTCACTACAATCCGCCCTTGGCTGTATTCGTACATAATTCAGTAACTTACCCTTTATTTAATAGAGGTGCAAAGGTAGAAAAATAGTGGAAAAGTTGAAGAGGCGACAAGTCATTTAAACTTGAACGGAAGTGGTTGAAAACGAAATAATAAGACAATGTGACGGGAATGGCGTTTTTTATCACAAAAAAAGCAGACTCAAAATATGAATCTGCTTTACTATGTAATTGAGAATTGTATGCTTCTAAGGCAAGCTGCTATTTGTCGCTTGCCAGCGGTTGAAGAGCGATGTCGTCGGTAATCGACAAACATCCATCAATAACCACAAACTCCACATCTTTGAAGTTGGGGTTAATGTTGTGAAAATCAATGCTTCTAATGCCCATGGCATAAGTGCCGGCATTAACTGCGCTTACCGAGTCGGTTGCATAGCAAACAAAATCCTCGGTTGTGTAGAGGCTTGAGGTTGACTCAACAGTGTAGCCAATAGACGACTGCAACTTTCCGTTGTAGCTTACACTTTTGATGTTGCCACGAATGGTTACTACAACTTTGTTGTCGTTGTCTTTCAAAATCGATGCTGCTGTTGTGATTACGGTAGACATTACCAATGCGATTAACACAACATTAAAGATTTTTCTATTCTTCATAAGCCATATAATTTTTAACCGCAACAAAAATACTTCACCAGTGCCGTTCCGTAAAAAAAAAACAATGTAACCTTTTTTCAACATGCTATAGATGAATGCTAAAGACAACAATTGCCAATAGCTCCTTTTATTATTCAAACTTTACAAATATCAGCAAATCAGCGTTTAACAAAAATATGCGCTATTTGGCTGCAATTGCGCGAAAACGTGTGCGTAAAAATGTAACTTCTACAATTATTAACCATTGCTTTTATAAAATAGTTGATCTCCGGCCATATTTATTTATGACAGGATGCAGAAAAGCGGATGAATTGTCTCATGATTTTGAAAAAAATGCGTTTGTGAATGTTTAAATGGACCGTTTTATCGTCATTTTAACACAAAAACACTACAAATCAAGCTGGCCTTGTTTGAAATAATTGGCTACCAGTTCGGCCTTGGCGTGGCCGATAATCTTTTCGAGCGTTTCTAGCGACGCGGCGCGCATTGCGTCAACGGTTTTCAGCTCGTTGAAGAGCGCTTCTTTGGTCTTGTCACCGATACCTTTAATGCCGTCGAGTTCCGACACAAGGAATGCTTTTGAGCGTTTGTTGCGGTGGAAGGTGATGGCCGCGCGGTGAACCTCCTCCTGCATTCCTGCAAAGAATCGGAAAATGTCGTCGGTACGGCGTATCTCAATGTGTTTCGGCGGAAATCCGATTAGAAGTTCGTTGGTTGAGTGCTTGTCGTTTTTGGCAAGCCCCAGTATGGGAATATTCAACCCGAGAGCGTCTTCCGTAGCCTGACGGATTGACTCCATTTGCCCCACACCGCCGTCGGCGACAATCAGGTCTGGCAGGGGTTGCGCCTCGGCCATAAGACGGGAGTAGCGGCGGTTTACCACTTCAAACATTGAAGCGTAATCGTCGGGACCCTCAACAGTTTTTATGTTGAACAGCCGGTAGTCTTTTTTCGACGGCTTTCCGTCTTTATAAACAACACAGGCGGCAACCGGAAACGCGCCCTGAATGTTTGAGTTGTCGAAAATCTCTATGTAGCGCGGAATGTTGGGCAGATGCAGTTTTTTCTGAACCGACACCAGTAGGTCGATAGGATTGTTACGGTTGTGCAGGGCGCTGCGCTTGAGTTTCTCAACGGCGTACATGTGCGCGTTTTTCTCGCACAGTTCAAGCAGTTTTTTCTTGTCGCCGCGCTGCGGAACAACAAAGTTTATGTTGTCGAGGCTGAAGTCGATTTCGAACGGCACAATAATCTCTGCCGAGGTGCTCAGCCGCCGTTGCCGCGCCTCCTCAATGACCGATAGCAGCAGCGAGTCGAGTTCCTCCTCAATCCGTTTTCTCATTTCGAAGGTGTGCACCTGCACAATGGCGCCGTTCACCACCTTCATAAAACTGATGTAGGCGCAGTCGTCGTCGTCATATATTGCAAAGACATCGACATTGTGTATTGTTGGACTGACAACCGTCGATTTGCTCTGGAACTCCGACAGCTTGTCGATTTTGTTCTTAACCTTCTGTGCCTCTTCAAATTTGTACTCCTTGCTTAGAGCGTTCATTTTCGACTTCAGCAGCTCGATGACCTCGTTCGAGTTGCCCTTCAGAATCTCTTTTATGTTGCTGATGGCCTCGGCGTAATCCTCCTCCGTCTGCAGTCCCTCGCAGGGGCCCAGGCAGTTGCCGATGTGGTGCTCAAGACAGATTTTGTAGCGGCCTTTGGCAATGGCGTCGCGGCTTAAATTGAGCGCGCAGGTGCGGATGGGATAGAGCCGCCTTATGAGTTCCAGCAGCGTTTTCAGCGCAAAGCCCGACGTGTACGGCCCGAAGTACGATGAGCCGTCGCGGATGAAGTTGCGCGTTGAGAAGATGCGCGGGAACGGCTCGTTTTTTATGCAAATCCACGGATAGGTCTTGTCGTCTTTCAGCAGCGAGTTGTAGCGCGGCTGATATTTCTTAATCAGGTTGTTTTCAAGCAGAAGCGCGTCCTGCTCGGTATCGACCACAATATGCTTGATGTCGGCAATGTTACGCACCAGAATCCGCACCTTGGCGCGGTCCTGATACTTGTTGAAGTACGACGACACGCGCCGCTTCAGCCGTTTGGCCTTGCCAACGTAGATGATGGTTCCGTTCTTGTCCAGATACTGATAGACGCCAGGGCTTTCGGGCAGCACGGCAACCAGTTCTTTTAGGCGGGCGATATGTTCGTCGGGGGATTGCAAGGTATTTTTGATTTTTGATTTGAACGCAGATGACACAGATTTAACAGATTAACGCAGATTCTTATCTAATCACAAACTAAACAGCAAAGCACTAAACTTTAAACTTTTAACCCTGTTAAACATTAAACTAAACCTTCTCAACCCTCACCACTAAACTCTCACCCTTTCGATTCACCAGTTAACCGATTAAACAATCTAATGGCACTCGTGATGCTGGCAGCCAATGCCCGAATCGGCCAGTGTGTTGTTCAGATAGGCTTCGGCAACTTCCTGCACATTGCCCGAGCAGCCGCGAATCACCATAATGTTCTGCGCGTTGAGCACGTTGAGCGCGCCGTCGCCCATATTGCCGGCGAGCATCACATTCACGCCCATCTGCCGCAGCACAAAGGCAATGTTGCTCTTGCAACCGCAGCCTTCGGGCGACGGAACGGTCTCGGTGCCAGTAATCTGCTTGTTTTCAACTGTATAGACGGTATATTCCTTGCAGTGTCCGAAATGGTCATCCACGCGGCCATCGCGAGTGGGGATTGCTATTTTCATATCAGTGTGTTTTGTTTCGGGCAAAGATAGAGTTTTTTGAAGAGTATTGGTGGCAAGGCATACTATGTAAAGTGTTAAACATTTTTTGCCCTTTGGTCGAACCGCAACATTTTATGTTTAGCTTAGTCGCCAAAATATAAACAAAATGAGCAACACACAAGAACGCACCAGCATCACCGGAATGAGCACCCTGACGTTTATGTTCTTCTCGTTCGGGTTTGTGACCACAATGAACAACATTCTGATTCCGTATATGCAGACCCTTTTCAGCCTGACCAACGCGCAGGCGATGTTCATCAATATGGTCTGGTATGGGGCTTACGGCGTGGGCTCAATTCCGTCGTCGGCCATCACCGAGCGGTTCGGCTACAAGCGCGGAATGCTCATTGGGCTGATGATTTGCGCTCTGGGCGGATTTCTTTACTACCCCGCCGCACTTATGGTCAGCTACCCCTTCTTCCTGACCGCCACTTTTGTGCTGGCGCTGGGCATAACGCTGCTGCAAGTGGCTGTCAATCCGTATGTTGTTGAGATAGGGCCGCACCGCACCACCGCAATGCGGATGAACATTGTGGGCACGGCAAGCTCAACGGCCCGAATGATTGCGCCGCTGGTTGGCACGGCACTGTTTCTGGGCACCATCAGTCAGATTATCCCCGACAACACTCTGCCCGTGAGCGACGCACAACGGTCGGCTCTGGCGCAGTCGCTGCAGATGCCTTACCTGTCGATTGGCGCGGCGTTTCTGGTTCTGCTCATCATTATCAGTCTGATAAAACTGCCCGTCATCACGCACCAAACCGACGACCGCGGAACCATTGCGAAAGCGTGGCAGCACCGCCACTTGCGCTACGGCGTGCTGGCCATCTTCATCTACGAAGGCATTGAGATTGCCATTCCGAGTTTTATGGTGCAGTACGCCACCGACAGCAGCATTCTGGGCGTTGACGAGTCGCGGGCGGCCACATTCATCACCTTCTATTTCCTGGCGATGCTTGCGGGACGTTTCACGGGCATTTTTGTGATGAAGCGCGTCACCGACAAGGTGGCCCTTTCGGCATACGCTGCCGCGGGAATCGTGCTGGTGGCCTTCGGGCTGCTCTTCCACGGACCTGTGGCCATTGTGGCGCTCATTGCTTCGGGATTGTGCCAAAGCGTGATGTGGGGCAACATTTTCGGCCTTGCCACCCGCGGGCTTGATTATCTTACAAATAAGGCTACAAGCCTGATGCTCACCGCGATAGCAGGCGGCGGAATCATCACTGTGGCGATGGGTGCCGTGGCCGACCATTTCGGCGTCAAGGCGGCGCTTTTCATAATGATTCCGCTCTATGTTTATATGATTTGGTATGCGCGCTCGGCCGAGAAAATGATGGAAAAAACATATTAGGTGTTGGAATTCAAGCATTAGGTACTAGGCATTAGGCACTAGGTATAAGTGAATTATGAATCATTACACTTTACACATTAATCATTACTCAATTTTGTCCGTAGTCTGAAGTCCAAAACTAAACGATTCATCAATCAAGTAAAGCTACGAAAAACTTATAACTCAATAACTTAGAACTTAAAACTCAAATGATAAACCCCGCCAACAACATAATGCCGTTTCTGGCCGCCTTGCAGCAGAACAACAACAAGCCGTGGTTCGACCAAAACCGCGACTGGTTCAAGGCTGCGCAGGCCGATTTCAGCCAATTGATTACCGATGTGATTGAAATTCTGTCGGATACCGAGCCCAAGTTTGCCGGCTTAACGGCCAAAGAGTGCATCTACCGCATCTATCGCGACCTGCGCTTCTCGCCCGACAAAACGCCGTACAAGACCAATTTTTCGGCCAACATCGCGCCCGGCGGCAAGAACAGCCCCAAGAGCGGATTCTACGTTCAGTTTGAGCCCAACAACCTGTCGATGTGCGGCGGCGGGCTTTGGATTGAAGACAAAAACATCTTGAAAGCCGTCCGCAACGAACTCTGCATTGTGCCCGAAGATTTGGCGGAAATACTTGAATCGAAAGATTTTAAGCACTATTTCAATGGATTGTGGGACTATCAGAAACTGAAAAAATTGCCCGTGGGCTACGAAATCAGTCCCGAACACGCCGATTTGCTTAAGTACAAGCACTTTATTGCCATCAACTATCTTACCGACGAGCAGGTTGCCAGCCCCAATCTGTATGAGCACATCGCCAACGTGCACCGCACTTTGCACCCGATGTGCCGGCTGCTTGACGACATTATTGGAGAAGAAATTTAGGATGAGGGTTTTTGATTACACCAATTCCGCTATATCCGGCATATTTTTCCCAACGTCAAACTTGTCTGCAAAAGCCACTTCTTTAAACCAAAACTGACGCTGGCCAGCATCAGTAGTAATGGTAAGACGGCCGTTGGGTTCAACAGTCTCAATACTCCCGATGAAACGTCCGCCATCTGGTGTAACAAATTCGTGCGGCTCGCCACGGCGGTAAAGGCGCTCAAGGTAGGCGTCGTTTATTTTGTCATCCCATCCATCGGCTAGCAACTGATACCAAAGTCCTATTTGCTGCAACAATTTGGACAACTCGGCAGTCAGGTCGAATTTTTTATCGAAGATGTTGAACATCGACACGGGGTTTGGTGCATCGCTTATAAAGGTTTCCTGATTGACATTCAGCCCGATACCCACTATCGAATAGACAATTTGACTGCCCATTAGCTGATTCTCGATTAGTGTGCCGCAAATCTTGCTATCGAAATGATAAATATCGTTTGGCCACTTGATTCGGAAGATTCCACCTGTCGATTCAAGATAATCGGATATGGCCAGCGACACCACCTTTGAAATCATAAACATCCGATCGGCTTTCAAAAAATCGGGACGTAGCAACACGCTGAAAGTCAGATTTTGTCCTGGCTGGCTCTCCCAAACTGCTCCAATCTGCCCGCGACCCGCAGTCTGTGCCACAGCAACCACAGTATAGCCCTCAGGCAGAGGCTCGCGATCAGCCAAACTCTTAAGCAACTCGTTGGTCGAGAGTGTCTCGCTGACTTTATCGATTTTGAAGTCAATCATCTATTTAAAAGTTAAACGGTTAGAGGTAAGGGGTTAGAATCTTTGATGTTAGTTTTTCGTCATTATCACATTTCTTCTCAACACTAAACACTCACTTCACGCCACTCTAAATGCTTATCAGCTTGTTCTTTATGGCGTACATGATAAGTTCGGCGGTATTCTTTGAGTTGGTTTTCGAAAGCAGATTTGAGCGATGTTTATCAACTGTCCGTTTACTAATGAACAGCGAGTCGGCAATCTCCTGATTCGAAAAGCCTTTGCATATGTCTTGCAGCACCTGATGTTCGCGCTTTGAGAGTGTTGTGACTTCAGTTTCCGCCTCACGGTGCGGATTGAACCTTTTGATGACGTTGTAGAGGACCTCGGGCGCGAAATAGCTGTTGCCCGCCGCCACCTGCTCAATGGCTTCTGTAACATCTTTAATATCAGAGTTTTTGAGCAGAAAACCTTTGGCGCCGGCGTTAATCATCTCATAATAATAGTCTTCCTCGCCGAACATCGACAAGGCAATTATTTTCAAACCCGGGACCTTGACAATAGCGGCTTGTGTGGCCTCAACACCATTCATCACGGGCATACTGATGTCCATCAGCACCACATCGGGAGCATTGTTAATAGTCAGACTGTCAATGAAATCCTTGCCGTTCGAGGCTTCTATCATCACATTGTAGCGCTGTGAGTTGGCTAACAGCAGTTTCAAACCATTACGGAAGAGCGTGTGATCGTCGACTAAAGCTATTTGCAAGGTGTCCATTTTCAGATTTTTACTTTGATAACTGCATGGAATCCTTCGCCGGGAGCGCTGTTGAAGACAAACAAACCATTGATTGAATTCAGTCGCGAGGCGATGTTCGACAAACCCATGCCGCTGTTGGGCTCCGCCACTGATTTCTCACTGTCGAATCCACATCCGTTGTCATCGTACTTGATAACGAGCGTACGCTGGATTTTTTCAAGGCTGATGTTTACCTCGGTGGCGTTGGCGTGTTTTATTGTATTATTAATCATCTCACAAGTGGCACGATACAAAACTGTTTCAATGTTCGAGTCGAAACGGTCAGCATCGGTGAGTGATGTGTCAAAACTGATGTTGATAGATTTCGACTGGCTCACTTTGAATACGAAATTTTTGATTGCGCTGGCCAAGCCGAAGTTGGTGAGCACATGCGGGCTCAGGTTGTTCGAAATTTCCTTGATGCTCTCAACGGCATCGTTTATAACATTGTTGGCGTTCTCGAGAATCTGCCTCGAGTGGTCGTCGCGCTCATACTGCAGCAGGGCCGACATTGTCATTCGCGCTGTCGATAACAGCGGGCCAAGTCCGTCGTGAAGGTCCTTGGCAAAGCGTCTGCGCTCGCGCTCCTCAGTCTGAATGATAGCCCGTACTAAACGGCGCTCCGAGCGTTTGCGTTCACGCTCGGCACGGCTCAGTGTGTAGAACATCTCGCCAATCAAGAAAACTCCGGCTGTGAACAGAAATGCGATAACCACGCCCAGCCAGTCATCGGCCGGCCGCAGATAGAACGAAAAATCATCGTTAAGAAACTGCATCAGTTTGATAATCATTTTGATAGCCATCAGAATAAAACCAACCGAAATGAAAATCCACGACGCACGGTATTTTGTGACGCGTACAAGCCTGATAGCCAAAACTGCCGCAACAATCTGCAGCGTTATCGATATTATAAGTGCTACTAAACGAATCATTCTAAATAAAATTAGCAATTACAAACTTAAACGAAAATCGGTAATTCTGTTGTTCAGGATGAACAAAAATAGAAAATAGCATTTATCGCATCCTAAAACGTTATTCGAACAACACCGGCTCGCTAATGCAACAACCATTTCTTTTTTTAAACCAATAAATTGTACTTTTGCGCACTTTATTGCAGGCGGAAATATGGGTAAAATAAACATTATCAGAGAGGAACGTCGCGAGACGGCGGCGCTGGTGGGCATCATAACCCAGGAGCAGGACGAGGCGAAGGTGAACGAGTATCTCGACGAGCTGGCCTTTCTGGCCGACACGGCCGGAGCCATTCCAGTCAAACGGTTCACGCAGAAGGTCGACAAACCGAACGGAGCAACCTTTCTGGGAACAGGAAAAATCAAGGAAGTGGCCGAATTTGTCGAGCAGAACGAGGTGAACCTTGTCATCTTCGACGATGAGCTGACGCCCACGCAGCTGCGCAACCTTGAGAATATGTTCAAGGCCCGCGTGCTCGACCGAACCAACCTCATTCTCGATATTTTTGCCCAGCGCGCGCAGACGGCTCACGCCAAAGTGCAGGTTGAACTAGCTCAATATCAGTACCTTCTGCCGCGTTTGACGCGAATGTGGACGCACCTTGAGCGCCAGCGGGGCGGCATTGGAATGCGCGGCCCGGGTGAGACACAGATAGAAACTGACCGCCGAATCATCCTCGACAAAATATCGCACCTGAAAGAGCAGCTTGGCAAAATCGACAAGCAGATGGCCACGCAGCGCAAAAACCGCGGCCAGATGGTGCGCATCGCCCTTGTGGGATACACCAACGTTGGCAAATCGACCATAATGAATATGCTGAGCAAAAGCGAGGTTTTTGCCGAGAACAAGCTGTTCGCCACCCTCGACACCACGGTGCGCAAGGTGGTTATCGGCAATCTGCCGTTTCTGCTGTCGGACACCGTCGGGTTCATCCGCAAGCTGCCGCACAATCTTGTTGAGTCGTTCAAATCGACGCTCGACGAGGTGCGCGAGGCCGACATTCTGCTTCACGTTGTCGACATTTCGCACCCCAATTTTGAGGAGCAGATTGATGTGGTGAACCGCACCCTGCAGGAAATCGGCGCACAGAGCATCCCCACATACGTGGTGTTCAACAAGATTGACAACTATCACTACGAGCCTCAGGATGAGTTTGATATGATGCCGCCAACCCGCGCCAACATTCCGCTCGACGAGCTGAAACGCTCGTGGATAGCCAAAAACAACCTTCCGTGCATCTTCATTTCGGCCACCGAACGCGTCAACATCGACGAGTTCCGCAACCTGATTTACGACAAGGCGCGCGCAATTCACGCCGAACGCTATCCGTACAACAATTTTTTGTTCGACGATACGTTTGAGAGTACGGAGTGATTGAATTACCGAATCATTAAACAAAAACTAACTTTTATGGAAATAACCATTGAACAGGCGCAGCGGCAGGTGGATGAGTGGATTCGGACCTACGGTGTGCGCTATTTCAGCGAACTGACGAATATGGTGCTGCTCACCGAGGAGGTGGGCGAGATGGCCCGAATCATTGCCCGCACCTACGGCGAGCAGTCGTTTAAGGAGAGCGACCGCCAGAAGAACCTTGCCGACGAGATGGCCGATGTGCTTTGGGTTCTCATCTGCCTTGCCAATCAAACCAGCGTCAATCTGACGGAAGCCTTCGCGCGTAACATTGAGAAGAAAACTCAGCGCGACAGCACGCGGCATCTGGAGAATGAAAAATTGAAAGGGTAAGACAACACTTTCGGGCGACCGGCAAGCACGTGTGTCAAAGTTTAAAGCCCCCTGGCCATTCCCCTACTTTGCGTATTCCGCTTTGATTTCAGGTTGCGCGAAAAGTTGTTTCCACGATGATGTCGTTGCGTAGTTGTTCACCTCATCGAAGCCTTTTTCTACTGCCATACGATAGCTCTCAACCATCTTCTGACGGTCTTCAGTGAGCAGATAATAACGGGCATACATCAAATAAACATCAGGATTCTCGGGGTCAACCATCTCATATATCTTCAACTTTTTAAGGGCCTTCTCCTGTTGGTTGTTCAGAATATCACTGTTTATCAGTGAGAATGACACCATGCTGAGATATGCCATTAGTCGATGGCTGGTCAAGCTGACATATTCGTCTTTACTGGCAATGCTCTTTTTGAAATTTTCAATCTCACTCACCCACCAATCAAGGTCGCGGTTCTCAATTGAACTAATGAACTGACTGCGCAGCAACACTTCTTTTTCAGCCAAATCTCTGATTTTTGTCAACTGGTTGTGGTACATTGGGTTTGTACTCAGATTGTTGAGAAATGTTGTCAGACGCATGTCGTTGCTGACATCCCCAAACCATCCTTGAACACGGCCAATCAGCTCTGAAGCTCTCACGTATTCGCCCAGCGCCATACTATTGTTAGCCGAATCAACCAATTCTTTATAAATGGTTTTCAGCCAAGCTTCATCAACAGACTCAAAACCTGTACGCATTGCATTAACCTCCAACGCTTTAAATGCATTGTCGAAATCATCAGCTGACGGCCACTCATGTTTGCCGTCGAAGATAAGCGAAGTGAACGGGATTCCCATTTTACTGAATGCTGCTAGCGTCTGTTGCATGTCAAGATAGTTGAAATCCTTGTTCCCCACCATTCCAACAAAACAGAACGTAGAGTCGGGTTTGAGCCCAGGCATTATGCTTCCGCCGCAAGCCACCACACCTTTTATTTCAGGAATATTGATGCCATACATCATGGCCACCTTCGCTCCTCCAGAAAAACCCGAAAGATAAATGCGGTCGGCATCAGTATGGTATTGATTTTCAACTTCATTGATAAGGGCAAGCACGATTTTTTCAGTTTCTGAAGCCGTTTGGCCATTGTGCAGATCATTGCTGCCAACGAGCAAGTATCCGTACTTTGCCGCCAATTGCGCATATGCCTTAACCGGTTTTTCGCCTTGAGCGTGCGGATCAAAGAAAATAATGGTTGGCAAAGGTTTTTTGTTGTCGGTAGACGGCACATACACCGAATAATGAATTCCGGTGTCAGCAATACATGAACGGCTTTCAACATTAGCAGTGAACGACCTGCGCGAACCTAAGTTACACGACGCTAAAATAGTGATTGTGAATAAGATTGTTAACGCAGATATTCTATTCGTTTTTCTCATTTCCCCATTTTTAAATTTGCGTCAAATTTAGCAAAATAGTTATTGGATAAGGAATAAAAACTGATATTTGGATTTTGCTTGAACAGGATTAATAGATTCTTTCATTCATCACGGCTTCCGAGCCCCTTCCACTTTCGACTTCAAGGCCCTGAATGTTCCATCTTCCTGAATGCACATTGTGCGCATAATCTGCTCTTTCTCAAAACCTTTCGCCTGAAGGATTTTGAAGAATGTCTGGCGCGGGTTGAGCGAGTTGTATTCTTCTTCGATTTGCGCTAAAAGACTCAAATCCAATGTTTTGTAGTATTCAAGGAAACGTTCGTAGTCGCGTTTGTTCCACTGGCCGCTGTTGCCGCCGCGGGCGAAAATTTCTTCGTAGAGTTGCTTGCCCTGGCTGTAGATTTCGGCGTAGCGGCTTTCGATTTCGTTGATTTTGCGCTGCAAGCGGGCTATTTCGCGCTCATTGTCAGCTGATTCGCCTGCTGTGCGCAATTCTTCAATCTTATCGTGCGACTCTTTCAGAATCTGGCGGTTTTGCGCCAATTCGCGCTCGTAGCGGCGGCGCTGGCGGACAAATATAACCGTCAGCAGGGCAATCAGTGCGGCAAAACCCAACACCAAGGAAAAAACAATGCGCTGCGTGCGGTTCTGGTTGGCAAGTCGCAGTAAATCAAAGTCGTAATTGGTGCTGGCAGTATATACGCGGCTGCTTACGGTGGCACTCTGAAAAATTTTATGGACTAACGGTCTCAGTTCGGCAGCCGTGCGGTCGGCTTCGGCTGACATACCGTGGCGGTGATAATAATCGAAGAAATATTCAAGAACAAGTGCCCGATTAGCGTCACCAATTGAGCTGCTCTGATAAAAATCAATGGCATCCTGCAAGCGGTTCAAGCAAAGATAACTCTTTATGCGTGACATTTTTGCGGCGTCGTTCCACGGATTAATCTCGGCCGCCTTGAGCGCATAGCGAAGCGATTTCTCGGGTTCTTCTTCGGCAAAAATGAGTCCGTATTCGGACAAAAATCCATAATTGGTGGTGTCGATTTTCTCACTTTCGCGTATATAATATATCGCGCTGTCCATCAATCCGTTAAAAAAGAAAATATCGGTCTTTATGGCGAGATAGTGAGCCTTTTGGTCGGTGCTGCGGGTATATGGCCGTATTTTCTCGACAAGTTCCAAACCGTGTGCGCCCAAGTCGAAAGGACTGCCTTCGGAAGAGTACCGCATAAATGTGATATGGAATTTTAACTCGTTGTTTGTGAGCGTTTTGGCCACATCTTCAGCCTGACGCAAAACTACAACGCCCGTGGCATAGTTGCCCGAAAACATATTTTTAACTGACTTCAAGTAAAGCGCCCACGCAAGTTTCTCTGAATCAGACGTTTTGCGATAAAAATCGATACAATGGTTAAGCCGCGCAGTGTCGGCAATTCCATTTAAATCAAACAGCGTGAATTTGCCTTTGTAGAGTGATTTCAAGAGCGTTAGATAGACGCTGTCGGCATCGGAAAGCGGCTGTTTGAGGTCAGACTCGTGGTTTTTCAGATACTCTTCGGACATTTCGTACTCGCCATCGCTGAAAAGCGCATAGGCACGGTCGAAAATAGGTTGGTTTACAGACTCTTGGGTGCAGCCGAACAAAACGGCGGCAAGAGTTATCGACAATAATAGTTTGAGTTTCATATAGTTATTGATTTACTGCAAAAGTATGATTTTCTTTTAATTTTGCCCCGCATTATTTTTTTTGCCAAACAGATTGTTTTTCGTATTCTTGCTAAACAAATTGATTTTTATGCAATCAGCAATAAATTATCAGGATATGTCGGCGGTTGAAGCACTATGGACGCTCTACCAACAGCAGTCGGAGCGTGTGCGCAAGGCCTTCCGTAGCCGCATAGCGCAGGAAGAGACCGAGGAAAAGCCGTGCATCAGCGAGGCGGAAGCCAAAGCATTGACTTTGCAGCGCGGACGCGACATCAAGGCTGGACGCTCGAAACTAATTGCCCACGATACGGTTATGCACGAAATGGAGCAAATGATTTCCAACTATGGAAATTGAGTGGAGTGAGCAATCGCGTGACGACCTGCGCAATATACTTTTGTATGTTGCTGAAAACTTTGGTCGCCGCACGGCCGAAGCGGTGTTGGCCGATATTCGCAGCCGTGCCAATTTGCTGAAAGACTTCCCAATGTCGGGACGTGTTTTTGTAAAAGACCCTGAACAAGGTATCATCTACCGTTCAATTACCACCAAACTTAACAAAATAGTATATTTTATTGACGGCGAGACGATAGTTATTGTCACAGTGTGGCAGAACCGCCGCGACATTGGTCGTCTAAAGAAACAATTAACACAATAGAGAATGGTAAAAAACAGGACCGAAATCCTGTTTTTTTGTGCTTCCAATTCTGCACTTTCCCATACTTTCCTTGAAAAATCCGCCGCCGCCCGCCGAAAAGCACCGTTCCCGAACCGAAAACGCGATTTTTTAAAACGCTGATTATCATTGGTGTTGGAAATGTTGCGGTTTTGGTACATCTTAATAATCAGCCAAATAGCCAAAAAGGCGGTTTTTAGAGTGTCTTTCTGACACAAATTTCAGCAAAAAATCAAAAAAAATACAAACGAGTGAATCGGGCTTATAAGCCTGAGTATCAGTGCGTAACAAAACGGCAACGCTGTTAAGATTTTGCCGTTTGAAACCACTTATCGGTTTGAATATCAGCAATATAAATAGCAACATGCGCGCGAAAGCGTTGAACATCAATCGGTTAACTGCTGTAGATTTGTCAGTGAAGTCAGTTGGCAATGGACAATTGACAATTTAGTGAATGAACAGATAACAATTAATAATTAACAATTCGGTAGGAAGGCTTAAGACAAAAGGCATAAGTTACAAAAACAAAAAACTGACGTCTGTAGTCTGAGGTCTGACGACCAACAAAAAAAACTTAAAAAAATGAAAAGATTAGTTTCAGCAGTTTTGGCGACCTTGTTTGGCGCGCAGATTGCAACCGCACAACAAACAATCAACGGACGCATCACCGACGGTGAGGCTCAACCTGTTGAATTTGCAAACATTATTCTAATGGCCGCCGACTCGGCATTCTTGGGCGGCACAGTGTCGGACCTTGAGGGGCGCTTCACGCTTGCGCAGCCCGCCAACGCACATTATATTAATATCTCGTGCATCGGCTACGAGCGTTTCTTGAAACCGATTGCTGAAGTGTCTGATTTTCAGAACATCACGCTGAACGAGGAATCGACCGAACTTGGCGAGGTGACGGTGAAGGCCATCGCGCCGAAGACGCAACTGAAAGACGGCGCAATGGTGACAACCGTGCAGGGCACCACGCTTTCGCGGACGGCCAGCACCACGCGAATGCTGTCGAACATTCCAGGAATCATCAACCGCAACGGAAATCTTGAAGTCATCGGCCGCGGACAGCCCGAAATTTACATCAACAACCGCAAGGTGCGCGATTGGAACGAGTTGGAAACGCTGTCGCCTGAAAACATTAAAAATGTGGAAGTTATATCGTCGCCAGGAGCGCGCTACGACGCTTCGGTGACATCGGTGGTGCGCATCACAACCATCGCGCCCACGGGCGAAGGCTTCGGTTTCTCGCTTGAGTCGAGTTTCGGCCAGGGCTTCCGCGACTACACCCGCTGCTACCAGGAAAAGGCCAACTTCAACTATCGCAAAAACGGGTTCGACCTGTTCGCAAACTTCCGCGCCGACATCAACCAGAAGACGGGCAATCGAATGGACATCTACACCCTTAACAATTCCGACCACCGTTGGGAAACCAACAACTCGATTAAGGCCACGCAGAAAAACCAGATTTTGCCGACAACCATCGGGCTCAACTACCAGATTGACGAGCGCAACTCGGTGGGCGCGCAGTTCACCCACAAAACCGTTATGAATGAGAAAACCAACGCCCGAAACACGCTCGACGTTATGCGCGACGGCCAGTTTTTCGACCACATTCTGACGCAGACCGAAGAGCGCCGCACCCACGATTTTGAGAACGACCTGAACGCCTACTTCAACGGCGCGATTGGCGACTTCACAATCGATTTTAATGCCGATTTTGTTTACAATCCTACTGATAAAGAAGGCGTTACACCTGAAGAGAGCGACAACTACGACGACCGCAACATTGTAACAACCAACAGCGTGCTGAACAAGTTGGCGGCCCAGAAACTTGTTGTGGGACACGAACTTATGGGCGGCCGCATCGACGTTGGCGCCGAGGCCACCTTCACCAACCGCACCGACGAAACTTCGAGCAACCTTGAAGAGTTTGTGCCGTCGGTGAGCAGCGAAGCACGGCAGAAGGCCATTGCGGGTTTTGCCGAGTACAAGCGCACTTTCGCCCAGAAATACAGCCTTACGGCGGGCCTGCGCTACGAGCATCTGAACCTTGACTTCTACAACAACGGCCAACTTGACAGCGAGGCTTCGACGGTCTATAGCGAACTGTTCCCGTCGGTGACGTTCAGCGGGGTGATAGGCAAATACATTCAGTTGCAATTTGCTTATAATGAGAAGATTTCGCGTCCGTCATACTTCAGTATGAGCAACAACGTGACCTACGCGAGCCGCTACCTGCAGCAGAAGGGCAACCCCACGCTGAAGCCGACCATCATCCGCTCGGCCGAACTGACGGCAACGCTTGTGGTGCTTCAGTTGAAGGCCATCTACACTCACAACAAAAACCACTACATACAGTATCAGGTTGTGAATGAGGAACATCCAGAGTCGGAAGTTCTGCATTGGATAAACCTTGACAAACCGACGCTGAACCTGCAGGTTGCCACCCAACTGCCATTGGGCATCTACAAGCCGACAATCGCCTATTTTGTTATGAAACAATGGATTGACGACATTGAGTCGGAAGGCAGAATGGTGTCGTGCAACAAGCCGATTCAGGGATTTGTGTTCAACAACTCGGTTGAACTGAAGAGCGGTTGGCTGTTTGAGTTGAACTCGCAGTTCCTTGGCAAGGGCGGCTGTCAGGACTTGGTTGAGTTGCGCAACCACACTCTCGACGTCAACTTCTACGTTCATAAATCGTTCTTTAACAAGGCTTTGAACATTGAGGCGGGAATCAGCGACATCTTTGAGAAGGGCGACAACAAAGTCAAACTCTACAAGCAGTCGGGCTATCTTGAGCAGACCAACATCAACGACCGCCGCCGCTTCTCGGTGAGCGTGAAGTACAACTTCAACCCCGCAAAGAGCAAATACAAAGGCACCGGCGCAGGAAACGACGAGAAGAGCAGACTGTAGGTAAGGACTGATTAATTGAATAACTGATTGATTGAAGGATTGAATAACTGAATGAAAGAGAATTAATCATCATAAATGTTTTTGCACGGTTGGAAGGGTTGGCAACCCCGACTCTTCCAACTTTATTCAAAAAAGACTGTAAAGCATCTGTAAACTCACTGTAAAGGACTTTACACGTTTTTACACTTTACAAAAATCAAACATTGCTGATTATCAATAAAATAAAGTTTTGGCACAGACGGTGTAATATCATTGGCACGAGAATGAACTTAAAATTTTAACTAATAAAACTTAAAACTATGATTATTACAGCAAACCGTTTGGAATCGTGGCGCAGAAGCAACCGCCGCAATCAATTGGCAAAAGCATCAGTTAGAACTTCAAAAAGACGTTAACAAAATGCGTAACCAAACAATGAAAAACACATTCACAATTATCGCAACAATAATCATCGGTGCAAGCCAAATGGCTAATGCACAAACCATTAACGGCACAATCCGTGACGAAAACGCCAATCCCGTGCCATTTGCCAACGTTATCCTGCTGAAGGGCGACTCGACATTTGTGACGGGTGCGGTGAGCAGTGACGACGGGCACTTTGCGGTTGAGCGCAAAGCCGGTGCGCAATTAATTAAAATAACGAGCGTCGGCTATGAGAGCTTCTGTCGCCAGATTGCTGACATTCAGGATTTCGACAACATTGTAATCAATAGTCAGACAACTGAGTTGAACGAAGTTACGGTGAAGGCGGCTCAGATAATTACCAAATTGAAAGGCACATCGTTGGTAACAAACGTTGCGGGAACTATTCTGTCGAGCAAAACAAGCACGATGCGTATGCTTGGCCAAATTCCCGGATTGTGTCCAGCTGCAGGCGGTACAGTCACCGTGCTTGGCAAAGGCGCGCCCATTTATTACATCAACAACCGAAAGGTGAACGATACCCGCGAACTTGACGAACTTTTGCCTGAGAACATCAAAGATGTTGAGGTCATTGCGTCGCCGGGCGCCAAATATCCGTCGGGAACGGGTGCGGTGGTACGCATTAACACGGTGAAGCCTACGGGCGAGGGCTTTGGTTTCAGTGGACGCCACTACGCTGCCGCCAACTCGAAAAATCTCATTACCGATAATCTTTTGAATATCAAATACCGGAAAAAGAATCTCGATTTTTTCGTTTCGGGACGTTATCTGTACGACGATAATATCACCGATATGGAATCAGAGACACTCAACAACTCGAATCACAAATGGGTTACCAAAAGTGTGATCAGCGAGGACAGCGAGCACGATTACGTTCCGCTAAGTGTCGGGTTCAACTATCAGATTAACAGCAATCATTCGCTTGGTGCGAAGGCTACGGGAGCATTCTCGACTTTGAATTGGAATAGATTCGAAAATACGCTCACATCGTACTGCGATGACGCAGAGTACGACAAACTTGACCTTAAAAAAAACGTTGAGTACCAATACCGTCCAAACTTGAATGATATGAACGCCTACTACAGCGGAAAAATCGGCGATTTGACTATAGATTTCAACACCGATTATGTGTCGACTAAAACGAAGGAGAAGTCGAACTGCAACGAATTGAGCGCAGACTACGATGACCGCGACATTGTCACCGAAAACGACAGACGGAGCACCCTTTTGGCCCACAAGATTGTATTTGGGCATCCGCTTGGCGGCGGCAAAATCGAGTTTGGCGGCGAAACGGTATTCACCGAATACACCGACAATATGAGTAGCCAAAGTCAGGAATTTGTGCCGTCGTCAGAAAGCCATTCCGAGCAGAAAGATATCGCAGCGTTCATTGAGTATCAACGTAATATATCAAAAATGACACTTAATGCCGGCTTGCGTTACGAGTATGTCGATTACGATTTCTTTCATAACAATATCCGCAACGAAAACGCGTCTTGCGTCAATAATCAACTTTCACCAACGTTGTCTGTTTCGGGCGAATTGGGACCAGTCAGAATGTCGCTGACCTATAGTGACCGAATCCGTCGGCCATCGTATGGCAGTATGGGCAATTATCTGAATTACATTAGCCGATACTCTTACAGCAAGGGCAACCCGGACATCAAACCATCATTTTCACACGAATTTGCGCTGTCGTCGGCATATAAGTTCTTTCAGGCCGGCGCCACTTACACGCTGACAATAGATGATTTCAAGTCGTTTTCGATTGTCAATCCCGACAGCCCGGAATCGGTTGTGAGAACATCGTTCAACATTGGAACAACATCGAAACTTATGCTGTTTTTCTCAACGCAACCGTCGTTTGGCATTTACCGTCCAAGTCTTAATCTCAATTGCGGATTGCAATGGCTTGAAGTTGAATCGCAGGGTGTGACGGAAAAACTGCACAAACCGGCTTTTTGGGGCAGTTTCGCGAACAGGTTTGTATTAGAGTCGGGATGGAATTTCGAGATGAATATTTTTTTCCAAAGCAACGGACATAGTGGGTATAATCTTCAGAAAAGGATAGTTAGAGCGGATGCCAATATCAATAAGTCGTTTTTCAAGAACGCCCTGCGTGTTGAAGTGGGTCTTGATGACATTTTCCACAGTTACATTGCTAAGAATAAGGAATACAGCGAGTCGGGATTTGACGATACGCGCTTCGACTATAATCAACATATGATAAACGCAACTATCATATACAAAATCAATCCGTCGCAGAACAAGTACAAAGGAACCGGCGCAGGAAATGCAGAGAAGAGCAGACTTTAACAGAAATTTGAAGACAACAAGTCATACTTTACGAGTAATCATAAAAACAAGAAAAACATATTATTATGAGACACAATCTATTAACAACAAGCATTTTGGCGGGGGCAATTATTTGTTTGTCCTGCGGTTGTAACGCAAGTGACACTGCAAGTAAAAATCCATCGCAATTCGCGGGCAATTGGTACGGAACCATCAACGCCGGCGGGGTGAAGATTGATTTGACAATCTACATTGATGAGGCGGGGAAATCCATTCTACTCGACATTCCGCAACAAAATGCGAATGATATTCCGCTAACAATTGATTATATGTCAACCGATTCGTTGGCGTTCAGTCTTGCCGAGGCAGGATTGAGTTATCGCGGACGGCTTACATCGGACAGCACTATCAACGGCACATTTGAGCAGCAGGGAATGAAATTAAAATTGGATTTTGCAAAGGGTGAACTTGGCGACAAAGCAGAGCGCGTCAGTCCGCAAGAACCGCAGCCGCCCTTCAACTACGAGGTGCGCGAGGTGTTTTTCGAGAACAATGCCGCAAATGTTGTTCTTGCGGGCACGCTCGTCTACCCTGTGAGCTTCAAAAAAGGTCGGAAAGTGCCTGTTGTGCTGATGGTTACGGGCGGTGGCGACCTTGACCGCGGCAAGACAAAACCGTTCCGCGTGATTACTGATTATCTAGCCCGCAACGGCATCGCCAGTCTGCATTACGACAAGCGTGGATGCGGCCTGTCGACAGGCGATTTTGCTTCGGCTACAATATCCGATTTTGCCGAAGATGCCGCCTGTGGATTGGATTTTTTGAAAGCGTTAGGCGATTTTTCGCAAACGGGTGTCATCGGGCATTCTGAAGGCGGCAGTGTGGCCTACATATTGGGTGGCCGCGGCTTAACCGATTTTCTTGTCACTATGGCCGGTCCGGCAACGCGGATGGATACAATTCTATCGTACCAAATAAACGCTATGATGCAGGCCAGCGGTGTCTCATCAAATCCGGCAATCAGTGTGGTCGAAGCGCGGCTGATGCTTCTTCAGCAGGATGATTCGCCTTACAACCGGCATATTATCGATTTTAATCCGGCAGCTGATGTGCGAAAGGTTGCGTGTCCGGTTTTTGCGCTGCTTTGCGACAAGGATTTAAATGTCGACCCAAAAATGACGCTCGAATCGTTGAATAAAAACTTGCGGCAAAATCCTCAAAATCAGGTTAAAATATACGAAAACCTGAATCATATTTTCCAACACTGCAACCCCGACAATCCGCTTGAAACCATAGATGGCGATGAACTCATCAGTCCTGATGTTCCGGTGGATATTGCAAAATGGATTAATGAATTGTGCAATAAATAAATAGATATTTCGATTCTAGAATAAATCAACCCGGAATATAACAAGACGGAAAAAGAACAAAGAAAAAGGAAATCAGAATGATACTGCTAGTTGTAGATACACAAAAGGGATGTTTTGACGAAAGGCTGTATTCGTTTGAAACGGTAAAAAAAAATATAAAACAGTTAATTACCATAGCAAGAGCGAACAATGTCGAGGTCATATACGTCCAGCACGATGATGGTCCGGGTACTGATTTGGACAAATCCACGGATAATTATGAAATATACGGGGAATTTGCACCGAAAGACAGTGAAAGGCGTTTTGAAAAGAATGTGAACAGTGCTTTGATGCCTGGACTAATAATATAGGAATAGATTCATTAATTATTCATTTTCCTCAGTTTTTAAAAAATGATAATGTCGAAAGCAGAATTGAAATAATGAAATATATAAAAAAAT
>CAMHPA010000018.1 GCA_946186925.1 uncultured Bacteroidota bacterium
CGAGTACCTGAACATTATTGTTGATATGAAAGATATCGACTTGATTGACAGCACTGGATTGGGCACGCTGATTAGCGTCTTCAACCATGGGCGCAACAACAACTGCAAAATCAAATTCTGCAACATGAGCGCTGCGGTGGCAAATGTCATCAAGATGACCCGAATCGACCAGATTCTGGACATCTACCCGACGCTTGAAGCTGCCAAAAGCTCATTGTAACGCTTTGGCATACAATGATTTCGGTTACCGATAAAATAAACCGGCTTTATGCGTCGTGGGCTGGTGGCAGCTATGCCCATAGCTCGCCCCTTCCCCGCTCTGGGTCCGACAGGCAGTATTTCCGCCTGACGGCCGACGACCAGCAGACTGTGATGGCCGCCTACAACCCAAATGTGGCTGAAAACGAAGCTTATTTTGCTTTCACTCAGGCTTTCGCCGATGCCAAGATAAATGTGCCGAAAGTTTTTGCCGTCAGCGACGACCGCTCTTGCTATTTGGTTGAAGACTTGGGCTCGGAACCGCTCTACAACCTTGTTGTGGAAGCCAACGGCGCACCCGACGAACACCTTGTGCAACTCTACAAGCGCGTGCTGGCCGATTTGGCCCGAATGCAGGTTGTGGCTGGCCGCAACATCGATTACTCTCTCTGCATCGGGTCGCCCGATTTCGACCAGACGGCCATTCAGTGGGACCTTAACTATTTCAAATACTGTTTTTTAAAGAACGCGCACATTGATTTCGACGAACTGAAACTCGAAGCCGACTTTGAGACCATCAAACAAGCCGCTGCAAGCGCTGACTGCCAGTTCTTTATGTTCCGCGATTTCCAGTCACGCAACATCATGCTGAAGAACGGCGAGCCTTATTACATTGATTTTCAGGGCGGCAAACGTGGTCCACTGATGTACGATGTGGCGTCGGTGCTCTATCAGGCAAAAGCGAAATTTAGCGAAAAACTGCGCAACGAGCTGTTCGACAGTTATATAGCCGCACTGCAAACGCTCATTCCCGCTGACCGCGAACTGCTGTTCAGACAATTCAAACTGTTTGCACTGATTCGCACGCTGCAAGTGCTTGGCGCTTATGGTTTTAGGGGGTACTACGAAAAGAAAAAGCACTTCATTGAGAGCATTCCTGCGGCTGTGAAAAACTTGAAAGACCTGCTGGCGCTGAAATTCATCAATCTGCCTTATATTGAAGCAATTGCAAGCAAGATTGACATTGCCGAACCCGTTCCCGACAACTACGACGGCCTGACCATTACGGTTTACAGTTTCTCGTACAAAAAGGGCATCCCCGCCGACTCGGAAAACGGTGGCGGATTTGTGTTCGACTGCCGCGGACAGCACAATCCTGGCCGCTACGACGAGTATAAATCGCTCACAGGCCGCGACCAGCCCGTCATCGATTTCCTGAAAGCCAACTCGACCATCGACGATTTTCTGGCCAAAGCCATCGAAATTGTTGAGCCCACCATTGAGACCTACCTACGGCGCGGCTTCAAAAACCTGATGGTGAGTTTCGGCTGCACTGGCGGCCAGCACCGCTCTGTCTACTGCGCACAGAACTTTGCCGAACAAATCGGAAACAAGTTTGATGTGCGAGTTAAGTTGATACATAGAGAGTTAGGAATTAGGAGTTAGAATTTAGGAGTTAGGAATTAGAATTTAGAAATTAACAGGTATGAAAATGGTGTTAGGCACTAGGCATTAAGCACTAGTAAATTACGAATCATTACACTTTAAACTTTACTCATTACTCAATTCCTGTCCGTATTCAAACAAACAATTCACCGATTCACCGATTAAACAATTCACCGACTCACCAACCTTCAATCCTTAAGCCATGGAAGCAATGATATTCGCTGCTGGTTTAGGCACCCGCCTTCGACCGCTGACAAACGACCGCCCGAAAGCACTGGTGGAAGTTTGCGGAAAAACGCTGCTGCAACACTGCATTGAGATGCTTATTGGCAATGGCGCCACTCGCATTGTGATTAACGTGCACCACTTTGCCGAAATGATGAAAGCGTACATCGCCAACCTGAAGTATAACATTGACATTCAAATATCTGACGAGAGTCAATTGCTGCTCGACACTGGCGGCGGACTGAAAAAAGCCGTCAGCCTGTTCAGCGGCCGCGAGCCTGTGGTGATTGCCAACGTTGACATTCTCACCAACATCGACCTGCGGAAAATGATGCAGCAACACATTGATTCAAAAGCCGATGCCACGCTTGCCATCCGCGACCGCCAGAGTTCGCGCCAACTGCTCTTTGATGCCGATTGGCAACTTGGCGGCTGGCAGAACAACAAAACGGGCGAGTCAATCATTGTCAGCCAAAGTCAAAAACTTAAGCCATTCGCATTCAGCGGAATACACATCATATCGCCGTCGCTTTTCAGCAAATTCCCTGCCGACGATGTCTTCCCCATCATTCCGCACTATCTGAAACTGGCTGAAAGCCACAAAATCATCGGCTACCGCCACGACAGCGACTATTGGTTCGATGCTGGCTCGGTTGAAAAAATCGCGGAAGCGGAAAGATTTTTCTTGCCGTAACTTTAAACGCTTGAAATAAAAAAAGCCGGATCAATGACCCGGCTTTCCTCATTCTATAACTTAACAATTCGTTCGTGAATTACATTCTCACCGGTTTGATATTGCAATATATAAATGCCATTGGGCAAATCGGAAATATTGATATCATTTGCTAGTTCGTGAATATCAATAACACGAATTGTTTTTCCACTCTGCGACAGCAGTTTGGCTGTTCCAGTAGCAGCACCTTCGACACACACTTTGAATAATCCGCTTGTCGGATTTGGAGCTATCGTTAGGCGGATGTCGCTGGTTGCTGTGTATGTTATGTTGATAATCTTATCGGTATATGAACGTGTGCCGTCATAGTCAACTTGTGACAAACGGTAGTAGGCAATGGCCTGTTCGGGTGCGTTGTCGGCAAAACTATAGGTGAGTTTCTTAGTTGAATTGCCGATACCCTGAACGCGGCCAATCGTCACAAAATTGACGCCGTCAATCGAGCGTTCAACCTCGAAATAGTCGTTGTCTTTTTCTGAGAGGGTTGTCCATTCTAGCACAACCGAATTGCCTTCTTGGTAGCCAGAAAAGTCCACTATCTCAACGGGCAACGGATTTTCCTCAATTTCGGTAGAGCCAAAAGTGAACGGACTGTATGAGTTAACTACTTCGGTTGTGATGGAACCAGCTTCGGGCGAACCGCTTCTCGATGCAATGTTCACAAGTTCCCATTTTCCGCCAGTCAGGTGAGCCACAGCCAAGGCATCCATATTATCGATTTGGCTGTCATCGCCACTGTCCCAGTGCAATGTCAGGCTGCTCGGGGCTGTTCCTGTCACATTCCAGCACTCGAGTCCGCTCACGCGTGCCAAAGCATCGGCGCGGTTAGTTCTAGCCTCACCATCGGGTGTGTATCGGTAAGATGCCGTATAAACGCTGCTGACTGGTGCGCCAGACGGTGCTATACCAATCATTGCGCGACGTCCGTTGCCTATCGGGAATGTTACGGCTGATGCGCCTTTTTTAGTCATCGTGCCTTCGACATAAGCCGACGGGCTGTTACTTGTTGCTGATGCGTTTGCACCCAGATTAATCTTGTAGTCACCCATATAGAGCACTCCTGCGTTGAGAGCTAACGCACCGCTTACATTTAAGTCGGCTTCTGATATGATATTACCCAAAGTTTTGTTGACATTCAGATTGGCAAGATTGTAAGTGCCATCAGACAGCGTGGCATCAGTTGTGCCACCTAATTCGAGAGTTGTACCATTGCTACCCGACAGAGTGCCGGCGTTGCCAATGCTACCCTCAACTACAATATACCCGTCGTTAACATTAACCATGCTGCTATTCTCGATGCTTATTGAGCCGAATGTTGTGTTACCGCTTATTACGGCATCGTTGTTGAAGGCTACTGTTGACTGTTCGGCCACGAATCCATTGTTTCCGACTTTGTTCTGCCATTCTCCATAAACATCAAGTCTGTTGTCGCCAGAAATGGTAAGCACTCCCGACTCAATTTTTACTGATTTTGCCTCGGCTGCGTTCGAAATTACCGGCAGATAATCGCCATTGCGGATAACAGCGTCATGTCCGCTTGTCGGGATGGCGCCACTGTACCAGTTTTCAGAATCATTCCAATCGTTAGACTTGCTGCCTTCCCAAACATAGCCATCAGATGCCACTTCATCAAAATCATACGATGTTGAACAACCTTCTTCTGAAACTATAGTGAATGTTCCTGCAACATGGGCGGCTGTAGGATTAAACTCTATATTGCCAATCGTCGTATTATTCTTATTATTTCCGCCTTCAGTATAATCAATTGAATATTCGACAGGTACAGCGCTATTAGCATTTACTTCGTAAACTAATGTTGATGGCGCGTCGATATACAATGCCGGCATTGTGTAAGTGATGGCAGGCGATGGATGCACGGTTATTCCTATAGTATTAGGTGAGGCATTTTGTGCCGGGATACGCTGATAGTTGTTTTGCTCGAAATTGCAGCCCAAATTGGTTGCAGCTACATAAATTTCAGTATTCTGGGTCAACGCATCCAATGTTGTGAGATTGATGGCGCTGCCCGTTCCCGACACCAGACTGCTGATTGCATTGTTGCCGCTGTATAAGTAATAGCTAACGCCCGACTCTGAATCGTTGAGCTTAACCGTTGGCTTATCGCCCGCGCAAATTGGTGCAATATTGTCAATAGTCTGCGACAGGGGTTTAGGATGGACGGTAATTGTCTTTTCTTTTTCTCCTTCGATATAGTTATTTCCGTTGAGTCTTTTTCTCTCCGTCACTTTTAGCCTATATGTACCAGCCGTATTCCAAGTATATGTCAGTGAATTGGATGTCGCGCCACCAATGTTAGAATCGTTTATTGACCATTGGTATAAGTGATTGGCAACATTTTCAGTAGTATATGCAATATTATCGCCAACGCAAATATTTAAATTGGCTTCAAAATCTGGTGCGGGTCTATTAGAAACAGTGATGTCAAGTGTTGAAGTAACACTACAACCGTTTGCTGTTTCTGTAACAGAAAGAGTATGGGTTCCATTATTGGTGGATCTTATTACTACCGAATTGGTTCCTTGTCCACTTCTGATGGTTGCACCCGTGATAGACCAACTATAGCTGCTTCCATCATGAGACTCAACACTGAATGTGCGGTCTTCACCATTCACAATAGCTTGCGGACCAGTAATCGATGGGATATGAGTCTGTTTCAAAACAATTGTAGCGGTGTGGTCAGTTCTAACACCGACGGTTGTGGCGTCGGAAACGCCCAAGAGCGACACAGTGTAAGTACCGGCATCGTCTAAATCGGTGCTTAGCAACGATATGCTATACGGTGAGAGCAAAATGCCTGACTGCGTACGGTCGAACGATGTTGTTCCGTCGGAAACCCGGTAACTCAATGTCCACGGTGCCGTACCGCTCAACGATACATTGACCTCAGCCACTGTCTGTCCGTCACCGCAGATTTCAATGGCATCGTCGTTGGTAATATCAGCAACAACACCCGTGTAGCCAAAGGTGAATTTGTAATCGTCTTGCGTGACGTTGGCTTTGGTGGTTATTGTTCCGCTAGCCAGTGTGCCCGTTGCGGTTGATTCGAGTGCCGTCCATATGCTATTGCCATACTCAACAATTTGCATACGGTTTTTCAGCATATCAATATCGGTGTATGGTGTTGATTCAGAATCCCAACGCAACTCTATTTTTGCCGTTGCGCCTGCCGGGCGCCCAACAACCCAATACTCATTGTCACAAATAGTCTCAACCGGCGGAGCATAGCTGGTTCCCAATACCGATGGGTCGGTATTGAAGTACTGTGCTGTCCAATAGCCGGTCCCGGCTGTGTTGCTGATGGTTATCTGGCCATAGCGTCCATAGTTTCCGACAGGGAACGTAAACGAGCCGCTGTTGAGAACGTTCTTACTCAACGGACCATCGATGTGTGATGACGCGCTTCCGCCTGTCACCACATTGCTGCTTGTGCTCGACAATCTAACAAGCGCGTCGGTTGTTGTATGAATAACACCGTCGGTCAGATAAAGTTTGTTGCTCACATCAATGTCGTTGCCAAATATCAATACACCGGCACTGTTGTTGATTTCCATATCGTAGAAGCTGGCATCATAGCCCAAAGTGACGGTCTGCGGCTGTGTTCCGCAGAGAATGACCTTGCTCGAGCCTTTGATGTAGCCTGTTTTCGAAGTGTTGTTGTCGGTATAGTTGCCGCCGACATAGAACGGGCGGTTGTTGGTAGCGTTGTCAATCTGGCAACCGTCTATAATGGTCACGTCGCCCCTTGCGGAAAACGCCTGTGCCGTAACGGTAGTCTTGCCTTCACCTTTAAACTCCACATTGCTGAATGGCTTGAAGTAGTTGCCGGGTTGCTCGCCAAGCCAGGCATTCCTGTCACCGTTGTCGAAAATGATCGTGCTGTTGACATCAGCCAGAAACTCTTCGTAATCACCCGCCGGCAGTTTGAACGTGCTTTGCATATCGCCGGTAGACTCCAAGGCTTTCAATTCCAAAGTTCCCGAACCACGAACCCTGCCAAAGTTGTGCTTGCTGGTATTGCCAATGTTCAGCTTACCTTCAATGTCGATGCTGTAAGTGGCATAGCTGTCTTCGCTGACAGTGACTGTTGTTCCGCTGGTGATGGTTACAGGGTTGCCATTAGGCGTTGAATTTGTCGGTCCCCATGTCATATTGACCTTGTCGACAAGTTCCTCCCATGTGTTTGACTCATTCCAAGGACCTGTTATTTTGCTTCGCATTGGCGGTTGGCAGCTGTAGCCGTAATAACCAGCGGTGTACTCTCCATCGACATACGACAAGTCGCTGATTATTATGGTATCGTTAGAAATTCGGCTCTCTAATTCGTCATAATTTGTCCATTCGTTTTCTGAAGCCATATAACGTTTTGCCAGCAATAACGATTCGTCGGTTCCGCCCTTCAAATCTTCGTCGTCATATTTATATTTATGGGTTACTGTACCACCTTCGATGCCACCCGACGACACCATCCAATACATATCGACACTTCCCTCGGGCACCTCTTTAATCGATTTATGGCGGTAGCCGATAACTTTTACAACAATGTAAGGGTCAGTTCCGCTAATATTCTTAAATTCATACACAGCCGGCGAGTAGATTCCGGTGCGTCCGATAGGAATCAATATCGGCTTCGGCGAACCACTGGGCAGAAGTTTTTTGACACCCAAATCGCCAATGGCGCCAGTGAGCAATATCATACTGTTGATATTGAACGTGCCTGCAACTGATGCTTCAGGTCCCATAATAAGTTGAATGCTTCCGATGTTCAACACATCTTCGAGCGTCAAAGTGCCGTTGACTTGGAAATTATCGGTAGCAGTTGTCCGGCTTTTGATAATCAGATTGTCATAATTGCCTATATATCCCGATGACGAACGCAAGGTCTGAAGCGTTCCTTCTGTTTGGATGCCACCATTGCTACCCGAGCTGATGTGACGTGCATCGTTGATTATATCCGATTTTGTTCTTATCAGATTTCCACCATCGTCAACCGTTCCGCGCACAATGTGCAGATAGTTGTCGGCAATAATGTCGATGCCCGACAATTCAACTTTCGTCGGGTTATCGAAGGTGATTTTATTGACTCTGATATTGTTGCTACCCGTACCGGTAATACGCTGCAGCGATGTGCCGTTAAGTGTGAGGCATTGTCCCTCGATGGCCGAATAGCCGTTGGCGCTATAGTCGTAGATGTCGCCTTTCACAAATACGTTGTGTCCAACGGCATTCAATGTTGAACCGCTATTTATAGTGAGATTTCCCAACAAATTCAGCGGATTGACTTGCAATTTGACAATCTGCCCAACGCTTGCTGTTCCGATAGTAAGGTTGAAAATGTTGCCCGACGAATTGAACAGGAATTCCTGCCCCGATGATGCATTTTCGCCGCCAATTACAATTGTTCCTCCAGTGACATTGAATGTGGCCGGGGTTATCAGAACATCGCCAAAACCATACTCACTCCAGCCTTCGCCCTTGGCGTTATCGTGGATACACAGCTCGCCTCCCGACATTATGAATGCGCCATTGTTGCACACCTCAAATAGCGCACGTCGGTTTTGAGTCGGATTGAGAATGTATTGACTGCCATTATGATTGCAATCGCGGTTGTAGCCATAGATGCTTACAGTGCCGCCCGACTGAATATATGTCAGGTCGCCTGTTTGCAATGTTATGGCGCGGCGTATCTGTCCCGAGACGTTCAGGTGGCCATTACCGCTAACATCGATGGTTGCAGTATTATACTCAATGTCATTGCCAGCTTTGTTGATGGTGCTGCCCACGTTTATCGTTCCTTCTTCCAAAACCTCAAGTTTGCCGTTCAAAATCAGTTTTGCGTTATCATTTGATGAGTTACAAACCGTAAATGTTCCTTTTTGAGCCGACAGACAAGCTGTTGCAGGAATGGTAAAATCGTGGTTACCGGTAAGGTTTATATTCACATTGTTGCCATTTGCTCTGAATGTTCCATTTCTCAGGTCAAGGAAAACATCATTGGTGCTCGTAGTGATGTTTCTTTCGATGAATAGAACCGGTGTGGCATCAGTTCCTTTATCGCAAGTAAGTGTGTAAAGGCTGATTGTACCTGCACCTTTGATGGTATCGTTAGCCGTGCCCGTGAATGTGGTGGCAACTTTTTGGTAATCGTTCGGTGCGAAGGATATTGTACCATCCGATACCATGTTACCATAGATAGTGATTTGGTTTGCGAAATTGCGGTTGTAGTCAGAATTTTTTACGCCGAGACTTGCACCATTGTCAACCTTAACATTGCCTTTAACAATCACATTTTGTGGATAATTTGTATATGTGTATCCTCCCCATCCACCACCAGAACGTGTCGTACGACTCTGGAAATTCAAATTACCTGTCACAACCTCCAAATTCCCGTCAATTGCCAATGTTCTGGTAGCGTTTTGTGTGTTGAAACGGTTATAATTATCGGTGGTTCCTCCGCTCGAAATCAGATTGCCGTAAACATGCAAATCAACATTTGGCAAAGTGCAATAATTGTTGCCCGATGCGGATATTTTCAGATTGTTGTAAGTCGTTGGCGTTGTTGGAACAGCTATGTTTCCGCCATTTGTGTAATACTCAATTGTTCCGCCTCCGGCGCGCAGGAATTCGCCGAAATCTCCACCCGGAAAATTGTTGCTACTCAAGCGTATTGTGCCACCACCGCCGTTTGCTTCTCCCAACACCATGCCAAAATTGTTTCTATTGGTAGCTCTCAAATCAAGAGTTGAGTTTTTGGCGATGCACAAAACACCGCTTTTGTGTTCATTATTATTCGACATTCTAATAGTGTGCGGGTGCGATTCGTCTCCAATATACACTATAGTACCGGCTCCTGGCACTCCATTGCCACCACCAGCTTCGCCAACGCCAACAGCCGACCAAGAACTCGCGTCTTCCCAGTTACCAAGCACAGTTGCGCTGTAAAGCGTTTGCGGTGAATGTGTTAGCGCAGCTTCTGTTCCACAAGTATAGTCACCGTCTATCTTGGCAACGGGATAGGTTATTTGGTTGTTGCCCTTATCAACTAACGAGCTGTTGGTAATATACTCCCAACCCGACATATTGTAGCAACCGGGTATGATGTCATATGCTTCTATTCCATTAATAACATCGTCCACATAGGTGTATTTATGTAGGACATCGGTCACACCAACAAAACCGTTGCTTGTATTGTGCCAATAGCAATCAAGGGCATATGCGTTGACGTCAAAAGCAAAATGCTTACCACTCACCGGGCGGGATGTTACCGAGCCAAAAGCTGTCGGGGTGTTGGCAACTTGAATGCTGGCTGGTAAATAGTAGGTGCCATAGCCGTATGGGAACAGGAACGGTTGTGTTGAGCTGTAGCGTTTGGTTATGCCGCCGTCCGACGACAAACCTGAAGTTACAATCATTTTTGTATTGCTGAAGTTGGCGCCAGTTGATGCGTCGGAATAAATTACAGCATCGTCGTCGTCAAGATTCAGATTATAACTGCCGATATTCAAGTTGTGATTGCTCAACATTCGCAGAGCACCCGTTATCTTAATGTCCGCCAGCAAAGTTACCGAGCCGCCTGTCTTGTTGATATACAAATTGTTGAAAGCTCCTTCGCCATTGCCGCTTATGGTTTGGTTGCCAGTGCCAGCCAATGTTATACTGCCAGCCGCAGCACCCGAGTTGTACTGTGTACCGTTGTTTTCGATGTTTCCGCTAACAGTTAGTGTATTGCCGTTATCAACAAATGTGGAATTGGCTTTCAGACTTAAATTGTTGCGCACATCTACGTTGTTGTTCAAGACAAGGGATGTTCCTTCGTCTATTGTCAGATTGTATAGTCCGTTGCCATTGATTGTTCCTGCGGCAGTGAACTCTACTGTCCGGGCGGTACCATTAAATGTTGTTGCGTTGTTGCCTGGTGTATATTGGCAACTGGAAGCTATAGTGAAATCACCGCCAATAGTTACGTCGTTACTATTGGCATCCAAGTAACCATTGTTGTTGATGGTCAGATTGTTTTGCACCACAAGCGGATATACACCAACACTATTTGTTCCTTGCCCCCCATCATTCACACCATTTGGCTTGTTAAATTGTGCTATTCTGGTATATAGATTGTTTTGGCTTTGTATACTTAAGTTATAGAACGGCAATGTACTTGTTAATGTTGAATTCGCGCCGTTAGTTATAACATTGAACGTTCCACCGGTAATGGTTGCGTTGTTTTCATCAATTCCAATGGCCAAAGCCACATTTGCTCCATTGTTTGTGGTTATATTGACCTCACCGCCACTCATATTGAAACTCATTGTTGGGTGCGTCATGCCAAAGATTGGCAACCTGATGAATTCTCGTTTATCAGACAGGTTTATAGTGCCACCACGCATGACAAACGATCCTCGGTGGTCGACACCGCCAGTGCCTGTTGATGTGTTGATACTTTGTGTGTTGATTGTACCATCCTCAATTTCAATCACACCATACTCGCGCCACAGAATACCGTTGGTACAATTGGTGTTTAGTATACTCTTTGAGTTTGTCATTTTCAGTTTTCCATAAACCGCAAATGTTGTTGTCAGTTTACCATTGTTGTTATAGCCGATATTTACCTCAGCGCCATCAATCCACAAACAACCGGTTTCCGGAATCAGATAACTATTATAATCAATTCTGTTTGATGATAGTTGCGGAAATTGTAAAGCGTCTATCTTTATGTTTTCTCCCAGTCGTAATGTTCCTTTCGACAAACGCAAGGCGTGATAATACTTATCGTATTGGTCGGCGTGAACCGAGCCATCAATGTTTTCAGGAAAATTCCACAAATAACCGAGCAGGAAGAAATTTCCTTCAGCATTGGCTGTTACATTTACACACTGATCCACACCGCCCTTGTCAACATCAATCATATAGAAGTATGTCGTGCCGTTTGCCACAATATTCTGGTCTTTTGTCTGATTTTTAAAGAACACATCAACGTGGTCTCGAGCACTATTTGGATAATCACTATTCGGCATCGCACCATAATATGCGGGAGCTGTAGCAGGAGTAAGATTTGTGAATTTGACAGTGCCATAGTTGATCAAGTCACCGTTTATCACCATATAGTGCCCCAAAATATCACGGTCAACATCATAATATCTGTGTGGTATTAGCGAATTGTCCAAATTGGAAACAATTGTATCTACAGTTATTATTGAAGCACCGGCCTTGACAGTTAAATCATCCTCAATAAGTATTGACCTTCCAATCCCTGAATTGTCACCTATTTGGAATGTTCCACTTTCGATTGTCAGGTAGCCGTTAACCTTGAAACTTGAGCACAATCTCGCTTTGGCGCCATTTGGAATATTGATAATAAGGTTGTTATATATTCTTCTGTCTGGGGGCAGATTAAAACTGGTTGCGTTCTGATACTCAACAATTCCACCATTTTTCTTTACGAAAACAGAAAAATCGCCTTCGGGGAAATTTGTCGATGCCAGCACAAGTTTTCCCTTTCCTTTCACTTGTCCGAAGTTGTGTCCTACAGTTGTGCCAATCGACAGAACACCGCCATCGTTTATCGTAAGCGATATACAGCCTTTCCCATCGGCTTCAGTCCGAACCTCGTTACCTCCCAATATTACAACACGGTCAGCTGCCGTAGGAACATGACCTTCAGGGTTTTTGTAGATGGTGCCCGACGGATCCAATGTCCAAATGTTGGCGTCACCCCAATTGCCGTTACCGTATGAGTAAAATGTTAAAATATCATCACAAGCAGTCCATCTGCCTGTTGGCGTGCAACTGGTAAATATCAATTGACCATGTACTTTATCAAGGACACTCCCGTCTTTAATCCATTTCTCCCAATCGCTACCCGGGTCGCAGAATGGCTCCAGAACCACTGATGCTGGTATTCCCGATATGTCTGCAGGTCTGAAATTGAATGTCAATGTTGCATCGCTGATGTTTTCCGATTGAGTCGTCCAGTGGTATTTCATATCGTTATCTCTTCCCGTACCCGACACATTGGTTAAGCGCACACTGAATGAGCAGTCTTCATCAGTTGGCACTGGCGTAATAGTCATGAAGCGGTCGGTAGATGTGGTTCCTTTGATGCTTCCCACTGGCAACACACCTCCATTCAACCTCGACAAATCACCCTTTATGGTAAGGAATCCGGAAGAAGCGCCTTCGGCAAAGACAAAATACTCACCCGAATAATCTATTGTTGTATTTTTCTCTATAGAAAATGAGTGATTTTGCATTTTTATTTTGCCCGAATTCCAAACAAATGAACCAGTAATAGTTACATCTCCACAAAGTTCGACATCTCTATTTACAATTAAACGTTCATATGTGCCGCCAGGAATATAAGATGTTGCCGTATATGTATTTGTTATAAGATGGAAATCGCCACAAGCTTGCTGTGTTAAACTGTTTATTACCAACGTTCCTGTAAATCCATCCAAATTACAGTTGAATGCTCCATTTTCAACAATTATAGTACCTGAGCCTGTAACTGCTGGATATATGGTAGAATTGCTGACTCTATTAATTGTGATTGTTCCATCAACAATTAAATTTGTGTAGCTTCCACTTATATTAAGTGAACCACCAATATTAAGAGATTTACCTTCAGAAATCGTTAGGGTTCCGCGCGAAAAAGTAAGATTGTTACAAATGGCCGCTTCATTTACTGCTATAGTGTAATCATCATTGATAGTAACATTATCGTTCGCACTATTTGGATAGCCATTTGTCCAAAACCATTGTGTCCATGTCCATTCATCATTCCAATTACCATTATCATAAGCTGTGTAATTATCTCCCCATGCATCACTCCACATTCCTGCCACAATAGCCATAACAAGACACAATCCCCTGAGCATTCTAGAAAATGTGCCCTTACCCGAATTTTCTACCATTATTTTCATATACAGTCCCCCAATTTATATTCAGTGTAAATATATTAATAATCTATCGATTATGACAACACTGTGCATTAAATATTATTACTTTTTCAACCATACGCAGAATAATCGTCAATACAGCAATCTGCAACAATACAAGTACACGCACAAAAAAAGAGAGCCCGTCATCGCGACGAACTCTCTTCCATTTATTAACAACTTAAATTTTACTTGTCAAGTCCTTCGATTGTCTGAATCTTGCCGTCCTTGTCGTATTGCAACTCGCAGACTTTCAGGCTTCGCAGCCAGGTCTTGTCGTTCGACGGAACGCAATCGTGGTGGAACAGATACCATTTGCCATTGTACTCGGCAATGGCGTGGTGAGTGGTCCAGCCTACAACGGGTGTCAGAATCACGCCTTGATAGGTGAACGGTCCGTAAGGATTGTCGCCGATTGCATAGCAAAGGAAGTGGCTGTCGCCAGTTGAGTACGAGAAGTAGTACTTGCCGTTGTATTTGTGCATCCACGAAGCCTCAAAGAAGCGGTGCGGGTCGCCAGCCTTAAGCGGTTGCCCGTCCTTATCGACAATCAGCACACGGCGTGGTGCCTCGGCAAACTGCAGCATATCGTCGCTCATCTTCACAACGAAACTCGGAAGCGCTGGCATATCAGGTTTGGCAAAGAGTTCGCCGTTGCGTGTGGGCTCTGCGCCCATATCAACAAGGCCGTTATCGTCGCCGTGCTTGCCGTGAATCGGCTCAAAGCCTGGCGCAAATGGCTGCCACCACTGAAGTTGGCCGCCCCAAAGTCCGCCAAAATAGGTGTAAATGGTGCCGTCGTCGTCTTTGAACACACACGGGTCGATAGAGAACGAGCCGCGGATTGGCTGCGGTTGCGGCTTGAACGGGCCTTCGGGCTTGTCGGCCACAGCCACGCCAAGACGGAACACGCCATCGTAACCTTTGCCCGAGAAAACGTAGTAGTACTTGCCGTTTTTCTCAACTACGTCGCTGTCCCACAACTGTTTTTCGGCCCAAGGCACATCTTTCACATCGAAGATTACGCCGTGGTCGTTGACATTGCCTGTCATCGGGTCGCCGTCAATCGAGAGAGCGTGATAGTCCTTCATCTGGAAGTGACCGCCATCGTCGTCTTCTTCGGCACCTGCTTCCCAGTCGTGCGACGGATAAATAAATATTTTGCCGTTGAACACGTGAACGGCAGGGTCTGCCATATAGTCGGCAGGGAATAAATAACGTTTCTGTGTCATTGCTTTAAGTTTTTGGTTATTACTATTTTAGTTACATTTCTGCAAGAAAGGTTTCAAATTGTAATCGCGGTCGAAAAGTAGCGGGTACTCGTGACGGCCTTTTACCGGAAAATCGTTTTTCCACGAATCGCCATCGCAAACACCCCAAGCTGTCACGCGGGTTATCACATCAGAATGCTTCTCAAACAGTTTCAGGAATTTATCCATACGGTCATTCCAAATTGTTGATATTGAATCGGGAAGAGCAACCGGATATGGTGACAGCTGTGAAAGCATAAAGTGCATCCGCGTGATCACGCTATCAGGATACTCGCCTGCAAATTTCGCTTTGAACTCCTCTTCCGAAGCCACTTTTATTTTGTCGAAACTAACACTGTCCGGATTGTCGCTCAAAAGACCTTTATCGCGTGCCTTGCTCACAATTGCACCAATACGAAGAGTGTCGCCTATATTAGAGCTGCTGCTCATTGTTGGCAGAGCTGACATATCCCACTCTGTCACCATAACATTGACACCTGTCGATGCAAATTTCATCAGACTTGTTTCGTATTCGTCAATATTAGGATAATCCATACCCGTGTGTGTCTGCATACCAACACCATCGATGCGCAAACCTTTAGCTTTCAACGATTTTACAATATTGACAATTGCATCGGCTTTAGCGGCATTGTGCATTCCATAGTCGTTATAGTATAATTCAGCATCGGGGTCGGCCTCGTGCGCGCATTGGAACGCCCAGGGGATAAACTCCTCTCCCATAATTTGATACAACGGACTATCGCGATATGAACCATCATCAATAATAGCCTCGTTAACCACATCCCAACCTTTTACACGTCCTTTGTAACGGCCCACCACAGTGTAAATATGGTCTTTGATACGCTGTTTGAGCGTATCGGCTGTTACTTGGTTGCCATTGCCATCAACAAAGAACCAAGGTGCAGCTTGTGAATGCCAGACAAGGCAGTGGCCAATAATGAACATTCCGTTCTTCTCACCCAATTCAACGAACTTGTCTGGAACTTCAAAATCGTATTTGTTCTGCTCCGGATGGATTGACTCATTCTTCATGCAGTTCTCGGCCACAATGGAGTTGAAATGTTTAAGTACAGTAGCCTGTCCCATTGTGTCGGTTCCTGTTATCTGAGCCTCATTGATGGCGGCACCGATATAGAATTTACCACTGAAACGCTCTTTGAGAGGCGGACATTCCTGAGTCTTCTGACTGCAACCCGCAAGAGCGGTAGCCACCAAAGCCATCGATAATAATCTGATATTCATATCTTTAAAAATAAAAAAGACGGAAGGGACGCTTCCCTCCCGTCTTATGTTTTCAATAGTTATGCTTTTGTGCGAGCCTCAATTTCGCGGTTCATCTCGTCGAGACGCTCATCGGTAAGCGGATACTTCTTAATCAAGTAAGCCACAACAATGAGAAGCGCTGCAGGGATTATGGTTGTGAACACCAGAATCGCATTTTGAGCAGTGGCTGAATATTTGCCCAACTCTGTGTAATAAGCATTTACAGGTGCGCTGATAAACGAAGCCAGGAACACTACAACGAAAATGCCGAGCACCAGTTGAAGGCATTTGTTAGCCTTGAACTCACGGAACATATCGCCGAACGAAACGGGTTTCTCGGGTGTTGTGGTGATATTCTCCTTGCTGCCAAGGAAGCAGAGCGTCAAGAGCACAAAGCCGACGAGCGCGAAAATGGCAGTAACTGTAAACCAGGCTTTCGGGTCAGTTGCCAAAGCCGATTCCTCACTTGCAAGGTTAAAGCCGATAAGGCCCATAACCAGCGGCGTAATCCAGCCAGCGATTGAGAAACCAGCCTTGAAAGCGACACCTGCCAAAGCGTTCACTGTGGCGGCAGGACGGTTGCCTGTGCGGTGCTCCGACTCGGTGATAACTTCAGGAACCAAAGCCCACATCAGCGAACCAACAAGCAGACCAACGCCAGTCATAATCTTTGCAATCTGGACAAGCAGTGTGCAACTCTTGACATCGCCGAACTTGCCAATGCCGAACAGAATGGCAAAGCCAATAAAGCCTATCGAGAGAAGTGTGTAATAAAGACCTTTTTTACCCAGCAGTTTCTTCAAAACAGGCAGCAACGGCAGGATAATGAAGGCAGGAATGGTACCAATGGCCATAAAAATCGCCTGCTCCCAGTTGATTGCAGAGTGCACGCAAATGGCGAGTCCGATAGGGAAACCAGCCTGAACAATAATCTGACCGATATTGGCGCAAACCATACGGGTTGAAGTAAGGATAAGAACCTCGTCATTGTCGCGGGTCATACTTGCCATAATCGAGCCGTACGGGATATTCACCACCGAATAAATCATACTTAATATGGTATAACTCAATGTGGCGTAAACCATCTTCGCTCCCATCGACCAAGTGGCTGCGGCGGGAAGCATCAGGAAGCAAGCGGCAACTGTGAGCGGAATACCACCCCAAAGAAGATAAGTGCGATACTTGCCCAATTTGGGATTGCGGTTATCGATATACTTTCCTACTACAGGACTCCAGAAGCAGTCGATAAGACGGACGGTGAGAATCAAGCCGCTGACAAATGCAGGATTGATTTTCAGAACCGTAGTAAGATAAAGCATCAGATAGCACGCAACCGTCTGAAAGATAAGGTTTTGTGCCAAGTCGCCTGAGCCGAAGCCAATACGTTGAGCCCACGATAGTTTGTAGAATCCTTTCGATTCCACTTCATTTTTTAATTCCATTACGTTTAGTTTAAGTTATTACTCTAAAAAGCCGCGCCACGGTGTTGTGAAAACCGCAAAAAGCGACTTTCCAAATGTAAATTTTTGTTTAATGTTTCCGCCACTTGTTTCAATTTTTTTTCGAAATGGCACAAAAAAGCGCCATCTCGTCATTTTTTACAGCCCGCCGTGTCCACCGAAAAGAAATCGGCATTATCTTGCACAATAATTTTAAAACGAATGATTATGAAAAGGATTCTTATTGCAGCCGCATTGCTTTTCACGGCAAATGTGGCAATGTGTCAGATTTTCGCATTGGGTATCAAGGGCGGTTTGAACTCTACAAAACTTAAAATGAAAGATGTTGTCCAACCACTTAAGGATGCTAATGGCAATGAAACAAGGACTACAATTACAATGGAAGAAGCCGCTTCCGATTTAGGCTTCCACGTTGGTGGCTTTGCCCGCATCAATGCTCTGGTGATGTTTGTGCAGCCTGAAATCTACTACACCAATATGAGCTCGCACATCAAAATTTCAACAGAAGACATTTTGTCATCAACAAGGAATGGTGAATCTGAAACTGCCGATGTTAAAAACCATCGCATTGACATTCCTGTGATTGTTGGCGCAAAATTCGGTCCTGCACGTTTAGGTTTAGGCCCTGTAGCTTCGTTCAACTTGAAATCGAAAACCAAAGTTTCTGACCAGATGAAAGAGCAAATTGGTTCAGGCCTCGACGGGGCTAAAAACACCGCAACATTCGCAATGCAAATTGGTGCCGGCCTTGATATTCTGAAAAAGCTTACTCTCGACCTTCGCTATGAATTTGGTTTGAGCAAATTGGGCGACGAAGTAACCGTTGGCAAACAATCGTTCAAAACCGACCAACGTGCCAACTCATTCATCGCCAGCATTGGTTGGATGTTCTAAATAACACGCATAAAAACAAAAAAATCCCGCTAAACATTGTTTGGCGGGATTTTTTATGGATTATCCGATTCTATCTACCCAATCAAACATCTATACATCAATAAAATACAACCGAATCGTGTACCACATGGGCGCTATCCTTACTAGCATTCACCTGCATATAAAAGAAGTGTTTTATTGTATTACGTGCTGATGTGTCGAATAATATTCCGTATGAACATTCAAGATTGGCGGATTTTGCAGGGCATCCGCACTCATCATATTTAGCAAACGCCAACAGATGGATTGTATCGCGGTTGATCCTATTGCCATACGCATCAGCCGTTTGATAGCAACCATAATCGAACAAATGCATATCAATCATGAATTTCTCCCCTGCTTTAACTGAATCGGGAATTTCGACGCTTTCGAACGGAACTTCAATAGTTCGCGGACAATTTTTACTTTCAATGTCGCACGCCGCCATAAGTATGGCAGCAAAAAAAATAGGTATGAAAGGTTTCATGTTCATAACAATCAGTTTTTATTTATCACTATATATTTATATGTATTTTTCACCAGATTGCTTGTCGTATCTATCATATGATACACAACAAGATAACGGTCATAATCGCCAAGTATCAGCTTTACTGACTTTTCAACGCTGGCCGTGTCGGGAAACTCATCGCAATAATCCTGAATGGCGGCACCAGCGAAAAAGATGGTGTCTTTTTTCAGTTGTGGATGCACACCGTATTCTTTGATACACACACCCTTGTGCAGTACAAAGTCAGCAGTAAACTCTTTTCCGGCATCTACAGTATCTGGTATATCTGCACATACCATTGGCACGCTTACTTCAGTTGGACACCATGCACCTTTTTTGCAGGCGGCAACAACGGTAACCATGGCCGCAAATGCTGCAAATATCAAAAATCGTTTCATAATCACGCGTTTATAATTTCAGATGATGGACTTTTTCAAATTTCAAATCGCTGTCGGTGCGAGCGGTTTTCTCTTCGGCTTTGTAACCGATGGCGACAACAGCCAAAACCTCGTGTTCGGGCTTGAGATTGAGTAGTTTGCGCAGATTCTCTGTCGCCGGGACGCCATTCTCAGTACCACGCTGGCGCATCTGCACCCAGCAGGCTCCCAATCCTTGATTTTCAGCCTCAAGCATAATAAGTGTGGTGGCAATCGAGGCATCTTCAATCCAAACGTCGGATTTTGAAGTGTCGGCAACCACAACAATGGCCAACGGAGCGTTTGCAACCAGCGACGCGCCGTGTGCTTTGGCCTGCGACAGCTTTGTAAGCACATCGGGCTCATCGGCCACAACAAACTCACACGGATAAACCGATTTGCCCGACGGAGCCAGCAATCCGGCCTTCAATATCGCCTCAACCTTTTGCCGCTCAACGGGTTGCGCCGTAAACTTACGGTGGCTGCGGCGTTTGCGTATCAATTCTGAAAATTCCATAATTCGATTTTAAACGTTGTTCATTTTTTGCGCCGCAAGTTAAAAAACTTCGGTTTAGAAAACCGACCTAAAACTTATCTTTGGCCGCAATTAAAACAAAAGAAAATGAACAATTGGTACGAATGCAAAGTCAAATATCAAAAGGTTGACGAAAACGGCAAACAAAAGGCCGTGAGTGAAATTTATATGGTTGACGCAGTGTCGTTTACCGACGCCGAGGCGCAGATAACCAAAGAGCTGGAGCAGTATGCCGGCTTGGGCGAGTTCAATGTGGTGTCGATAAAGACGGCCAGCTACTCGGAGATTGTGCCAAACGAGTCGGGCGACCGCTGGTTCAAGTGCAAGGCCGTTTTCATCTCGTTCGACGAGAAGACGAACAAGGAGCGCCGCACGTCGTCGAATATGCTGGTGCAGGCCACCGATGTGAAAGACGCCTATGAGGTGCTCTCGAAGGCCCTGAGCACAAGCATCGCCGACTTCACAATTCCGGCCATTCAGGAGTCGTCGATTATGGATATTTTCGGCATTCTGCACGATTTCGACAAGGCCGACGCTAAAGAAAAGAGCGAGGAATAATCTTGTTTTTTTCGTTAAATATCAATCGGTTATAATTCCTGCGAGCGATGAAAGTTTTTGTTTCGGGTTGTTACGATATGCTCCACAGCGGTCACGTGGCGTTTTTCAAAGAGGCGGCCACGTATGGCGATTTGTATGTTGGCATCGGCTCCGACCGCACCATTGAACAACTGAAGGGCCGCAAAACCATCAACTCCGAGCAGGAACGGTTATATATGGTCAAATCAATTCGTTACGTAACCGATGCGTGGATTAACAGCGGCAGCGGACTGCTCGATTTTGTTGATGAGCTGCGCCATCTGAAACCCGACCGCTACGTGGTGAACGAAGACGGCCACTCGCCCGCCAAAGCCGACCTTTGCCGGGAATTGGGCATTGAATATATTGTGCTGAAACGCACGCCCGAGGCCGGTCTGCCCACACGCTCAACAACCGCGCTGCGTGGCGGCACTGGCAGCCAACTGCCCTACCGTCTCGACATTGCCGGCACCTGGATTGACCAGCCGCAACTGTCGAAAATCCGCCCGGGATGGGCCATCACCATCTCGCTTGAACCGATTGTGGAGTACAACGAGCGCAGCGGAATGTCAACCTCTACGCGCAACGCCGCCAAGCAACTCTGGCCGTACCAGCTGCCGCTCGAAAAGCCCGAGAAACTGGCTGAGCTGCTCTTCCGTTACGAGAACGAACCGGGGCGCACAATCATTTCAGGCGCTCAAGACGCCATCGGAATCTGCGTTCCGGGACTTGTGCGGCATTACTATAATGGTGTTTATTGGCCCGAAAAAATTGAGCGCGTCGACGATGAAGCCATACTAACCTGGCTCGAAGACCACATCTACCTTGTCACGCTTTGGCCGCGCCCCGACGGCACCGACCTGCTCTGCAATACCGACATCACGCCCGAAAAAATCGGCGCGCTGACCCTTGCCGCCGACCGTTGCTGGACGGCCATAATGGAGCGCAATCTGGCGGATTTCGGCCAGGCAGTGACCGACTCGTTCAACGCGCAGACCGCGATGTTTCCGAATATGGTTAACGATAAGATTTTAAGTGTGATAGAACAATACAAGCCCAATGTACTGGGTTGGAAACTTGCGGGCGCGGGTGGTGGCGGCTATCTGGCTCTGATTGCCGACAAACCCGTCAGCAATGCTATGAAAATCAAGATTCGGCGGTGGATGGAATGATTGAGGGACTGAAGTCCCGATAGCTATCGGGATGAAGGATTGAATCCTTTATTCAGTTATTCTCTCATTCAATCCATTAAAGTCCCGCGCTCATATACTCAAAATCGACATTTGTTTTCAGAAGGTCGGCCACGGTGTAACCATCGAAAAAGTTGTTCACTGTTTCGTAGAGTTTCTTCCACATTGGCAGAGTGCGGCAGATTTGTGTGCGGTCGCAGGGTTTCGCATCGCAGCCGAGGCAGGCAACCGGTGCCAGCGAGCCTTCTGTGGCGTGCAGAATCTCGGTCAGAGTGTATTCCTGCGGCGGACGATTCAACCGATAGCCGCCGCCCTTGCCGTGAACGCCGTCAATCAGCCCCGACTTCGACAGCTCAGTGGTTATGCTTTCAAGATATTTCAGCGAAATGTCCTGACGTTCCGAAATATCCTTCAGCCTTGTATAGCCCGCAGAGCCTTGTTCTGCAAGGTCAATCATCACTCTGATAGCGTATCTGCCACGTGTTGAAATCATCATAATCCGATATTGGTTTGGGTTAGCAAGTTACAATTTTTATCCGTCCTGCGGTTGTTTTTTTTTGTCGATTATCGCGAAAGCGAAAAACCGCACACCGCACCATTCGATGATGCAGTGCGCGGTATTGCGCTGATATTCAGTTTTATTCAGCAAACAGAGTTGTACTCAGATAGCGGTCGCCAGTGTCGGGCAGCAGAACAACAATGTTTTTGCCATTGTTCTCGGGACGTTTAGCCAGCTCGATTGCAGCCCACAGAGCTGCGCCCGACGAGATGCCGACCAGAACACCCTCGGTGCGGCCAACCTCGCGGCCCGTCGCGAAAGCGTCCTCGTTCGAAACGGTTATGATTTCGTCGTAAATCTTGGTGTCGAGCACATCGGGAACAAAGCCTGCGCCGATGCCCTGAATCTTGTGCGGTCCGGGAACGCCGGTCGACAAAACTGCCGACGAAGCTGGCTCAACGGCTACGATTTTCACACCAGGTTTCTTCGATTTCAAATATTTGCCCACACCTGTAACGGTTCCGCCGGTTCCAACGCCAGCCACAAAAATGTCAACTTGGCCATCGGTGTCCTCAAAAATCTCAGGACCAGTGGTTTCAAGGTGTGCCTTCGGGTTGGCGGGATTCACAAACTGACCGGGAATGAAGCTGTTTGGCGTTGATGCGGCCAGTTCCTGCGCTTTCGCGATGGCGCCCTTCATACCTTTCGAGCCGTCCGAAAGAACAACCTCGGCACCGTAAGCCTTCATCAGTTGGCGACGCTCAACGCTCATCGTCTCGGGCATTACAATAATGGCTTTGTAACCGCGGGCGGCGGCCACGCTGGCCAGGCCGATGCCGGTGTTTCCGCTTGTCGGCTCAATAATCACCGCCCCCGGTTTCAGTTTGCCGGCACGCTCGGCTTCCTCAATCATTGCTTTTGCAATGCGGTCTTTGACGCTGCCTGCGGGGTTGAAATACTCAAGTTTGGCAATGATTTTTGCCTGCAAGTTGTGCGCCGACTCAATTCGGCTCAGTTCCAGAAGTGGAGTGTGGCCAATCAGTTCGTCGGCCGATTTGTAGATTTTTGACATTTCCGTAATATTTTTAAAGTTCAATTTCTGTTTTTTGACGATGCAAATATAATACTTTTTCTATTACCCACTATGTTGATAGGTTGATTTTTTTGTATATTTTTCTCAAACAAAAATCATAACAGCGCAATAAATTGATATACAACCAAATAAATAGCATTCATTTTACAGCAATTACAGAAAAACTGAAGCAAGATATCGGACAAATAAAAAAAACGTTATCAGTAATTAGCTGATAACGTTTCTTCTATGACAACAATTAAACACTAAAGCTGTTTCCTATAATTCTGCTCCCACTTCCAAGCCGAGAGCGTCATATCGTCGATTGAGAGTTGCGCCTTCCAGCACAGTTCGTTGTTGGCGATAGTGGTGTCGGCCCAAATCTGCTCAATGTCGCCCTCGCGGCGGCCGGTAATCTTGTAGTTGAGTTTCACTCCCGACACCTTCTCGAAGGATTTTATCACCTCAAGCACCGAATATCCGTTGCCCGTACCAATATTAAACACCTCGAAATCAGTCTTATTCTTACCGCCAATCATACGGTCGATGGCGGCGATATGCGCCTTTGCCAAGTCAACCACATGAATGTAATCGCGAATACAACTGCCATCGGGTGTGTTGTAGTCGTCGCCAAAGACGCTCAACTGCTGGCGGATTCCGTAGGCCGTCTGAGTAATGAACGGCATCAAGTTGTTTGGCACGCCGCGCGGCAGTTCTCCAATCAGCCCCGACGGGTGCGCGCCAATGGGGTTGAAATAGCGCAGAGCAATGCCGTGCAGGTTGCCGCCTTCGGACTTGATTGTATCGCGTAAAATATTTTCGCACACCTGTTTAGTGTAGCCGTAGGGCGATTCGGCAGGCTTGATTGGCGCCGACTCATCAACAGGCAGTTTGTCGGGCTGACCGTAAACCGTGCACGACGACGAGAAGACAATGTTCTGCACCCCGTGCCGCGACATCGACTCAAGCAGATTGATAAGCGACGTGAGATTGTTGCGGTAGTAAGTGAGCGGAATCTTCACCGACTCGCCTACCGCTTTCGACGCTGCAAAATGGATAACGCCTTTTATATCAGGTTCTTTATCAAAGAGTTCGTCAACTTTGGCGGCATCTTTCAAATCAAACTCATAGAACGCCGGACGAGTGCCTGTAATCTGCTCAATGCGGTCAACGATAAAACGTTCGGAATTCGACAGATTGTCCACAATCACGACCTGATAGCCCTGGCCGATTAGTTCGCAAACTGTGTGCGAGCCAATGTAGCCAGTGCCGCCGGTAACCAATATTTTATTCTTCATAGTTTTAAGTTTATAAGTTTTAAGTTATAAGTTGAGAAGCGCCGTGGCCTATCTGCACAAAGTTAGAGTATTTTTGTTCGATAAATAATCCTAAAAATCTGTGAGAATCTGTGTCATCTGCGTTCTCTGCGCGAATTTTGCGCTCACCCGAGCCGCCTGGCTCCGTCGCCAATCACCACCTCGTAAATCACAGGCTCTCCGCCGTCGGGCGTTTTGTATCCTGCCTTGATAGCACGCTCAAAATCAGCCACTTTCAATTTCTCGACGAGTGATATTGTGCAGCCGCCGAAGCCGCCGCCCATCATTCGTGAGCCAAGAACGCCAGGCACTGTCCGCGCAATGGCAACCAACTGGTCCAACTCCTTGCAACTGACTTCAAATTTGTGGCTCAAACCCTCGTGCGAGCCGTACATAAACTGCCCGAATGCGGCAAAATCGTTGTCGGCCAAGGCTTTGCAGCCTGCTATCAGTCGCTCGTTCTCCTCAACAATGTACGAGCATCGACGATAAACCACATCGCCAAACTCCTGACAATGAGCGTTGAGCATATCCATTGTGGCATCGCGCAACGAGCGCACACCGCTGTAGTATTTTTGCAGAATCCTCACTCCCGCCTCGCACTCCGCACGGCGCTTGTTGTACTCCGACGACGCCAACTCGTGCTTCACGCCTGTGTTGACAAGCACAAGCAAGTGATTGGTTGTATCGAGCGGAAAATACTGAAAATCAAGGCTTCGACAGTCCAAGCGAACCACGTGGCCGGCCTTTCCGTGCATCGACGCAAACTGGTCCATAATGCCGCAGTTGACGCCGGCGTACTCGTGCTCAGCCATCTGCGCGAATTTGGTCATATCGAGCCGCGAGCAGCACAAACCGAACAAATCGTTGATTGCAAAGGCCATTCCCACCTCGATTGCCGCTGACGACGACATTCCCGCGCCAAGCGGCACATTGCCACCGAAAACGCAGTCGAACGCAGGCACGCGCTTGCCCGCCTTGGCAAACTGCGCAACCACGCCCAAAAGGTAATTGGCCCAAGCCGTATCACTTTTTTGTATTTTATCTTCCTCAGTCTCAAACTGTTCGTTCAAATCGTAGGCAAAGAAACGGAAGCGCCCGACGCTGTTCGGCTTCACGGCAAAAACAATTTGCTTGTCAACCGCCGCAGGAAGCACAAAACCCTCATTATAATCGGTGTGCTCGCCAATCAGGTTCACCCGTCCGGGCGCGCAATACATCACCGGCTCCGCGCCGAAAAGTGCTATGAATTTTTCTTTAATTTTCTGATTCATTGAGCTTTTGTTCGTTGAATTTGTAATAGAAGGCGCCCTTTTTCGACACACTCGTGTCTTTAGTGTCGAGACGGTCGAGAACACCGAACGACAGCACTTTCTTGCGGAAGTTTCCCGGATCAAAATCCTTTGAAAATATTGAATTATAAAGATTTCGCAACTGCGTAATGGTAAACGTCTCAGGCAACAGCTCGCGCCCGACAAGGTGGTAGTTTGCCTTCTGCCGCAGTCGCTCAAGCGACATCTCGAACATCTGCTGGTGGTCGAAAATCAAGGTGGGCAGCGACTTCACAGGCCACCACTCCGCGCCAAACTCCGACGAGAGTTTCATACGCTCGCTATCGATAACAATGAGCGCATAGAAGACCACGCTGATAACGCGGCCGCCCGGGTCACGATTGGGTTTTGAGAAGGTTGACACCTGCTCCAAGAAAATGTCGTGCAAGCCTGTAAGGTGTTGCAGCACGCGCGTTGCGGCCTCCTCGGCCGATTCGTCGGGGTTTACCCAACCGCCAATCAGCGACCATTTACCCTTTTCGGGCTCTTTTTCGCGCTGAAAAAGCAGCAGTTTCAGTTCCCCCTCGTGGTATCCGAAAATCGCACAATCGATTGATACCAAGTATTTTTCCTGATTATTATATGATTCCAAAATCATTGTTGCTGTTGTGTTTTTGGCGAACAAATATATAAAAGTATGGGTTACTTTTAATGAAAGCTGTTACAAAAAAAGTATTTTGCTGAGTCGAATTAACTCAAAACATTACTAATTATGATTCAAAAAGAACTTATCTATCCTAATTCGTTTCGTACATATAAATGCTGATTTTATTGTTTTTACCAGCAAAAAAAACGGCCGCATCTGAATGTATGCGGCCGTTTTATAGAATTTTAACAATAATTACTTCTGTTCTGCTGCTTCAAGTTTTGCCTTGATGTCGTTGTACTTGTCATTGTACTCAGGATGCGAGCTGCGAAGTTTGTAGTAGCATTCCTTCAAGCACTGCATTGTGTAAGCATCGGTAGGTTTGAGAGCGTTGGCTTTCTCAAAGTATGGAATAGCCAAGTTCATTTGTTCGAAGGCTGCGGCGATAGCGGCATCATACTCTTTAGGCTTGTTAGCCGGAATATCGTTAGCCACTTTAGCCATTTCAATAGCCTTGTTGTACTCCTGAACGCCACGGTTCAACCAAGGTGCAAAATCTTCGGGATTAATCTCGATAGATTTCTCATAAGAAGCCTTTGCCTCATCTGGTTTGCCAAGCTGGTCAAGCAGTGCGCCTTGAGCAAAGTAGTACGATGAATTTTTCGGATCAGATTCGATAGCTTTTGTAAGATACTCAAGCGCCTTATCTGATTGTTTGCTAGTAATGTAGTGGTTGATAATTTCAACAAGCAATGGTTGGCAGTCATTGGGATAAACCTTCATACCGCGCTCAAGTGTTGCCATGTAAGCCACTGTGTCGCCTTGATCCTTGTCCAAATTGGCAAGTTTAACAAACACGGGTGATTCACCATAACGAATGTCGATACAACGATTGTAATAATAACGGGCTTTTTCAAAGTATTTTGCCTCTTCGGCAGTAATGCCGGCATTGTAAACACTTGCCGAGTCAATTTTGCCAGGTTCAGTGATGCTGTCAATGGCCAGTATTTGCTCAAAGCAGTCAAATGCATTTGCATAGTCCTTGCTATCGTTGAAATCATAGGCTGCGTTATTAACCGTGAACGACATCATCTTCAATTGGTTGTTTATCTGCTTACGCAGATTGCCTTTTGCGTCAAGCGCAATGGCCTTTCTGTACGAATCGAGAGCAACGCGTGTCGGAGTTGCGCACAAAGCCTTCATGTCTGGGTTCTTCGACTCGGCAATTGCTTTGTAAACATCACCGCGAACCATCCAGGCCTTAGCCTGACCTTTGGTCTTTTCGTGAACGATAGCCTCTTCGATGGCATCTTTTGCTTTAGCAAGCTCACCATATTTAATATTGCTGGCGGCACTTGTAACTTTGGCTCCTTGTGCCATTGCAGTAGCACTGAAGGCAACCAGTGTAAACATTAATCCAAAACGTTTCATAGATATTAAGTTTTTAAGTTAGTCCTTATATGCGACAAATATAGTCCTAACTTTGAAAGTTGAAACACAAAAAACGACGAAAAGCACCATTATCAATAAAAAAAAACGGGTAAGTCGCCCTACCCGTTCTCATTTTTATGCTTTTCGCGATGTTATTCGTCGGCCTGATTTTCGGCTTGTCCTTCAGTCTGGCCTTCAGCTTGACCGTCTGCTTCACCTTCCTGAGCGGCTTCTTCCTCGTCTTGGTGCGGAACAACCTCAACGGCTGCAATGGCGTCGTTGGCGCGCAACTTGATAAGTTTGACGCCCTGTGTGGCGCGGCCCATCACACGAAGTTCAGCCACCGTCTGGCGGATAGTCAGACCATTTTTGGTGATAATCATCAGGTCCTCATCGTCAACCACACCCATAATGGCTACCATATCGCCCGTTTTATCGGTGATATTCAAAGTTTTAACACCTTTAGCGCCACGTTTGGTGATGCGGTAATCGTCGAGGTCGGAACGTTTGCCGAAGCCGTTTTCCGAAACAACCAGAATATCCTGCTTCTCCTCGCCCACGTTCACAACGCCCACAACCTCGTCGCCGTTTTCGAGCGTTACGCCCTTGACGCCAGTGGCTGTGCGGCCCATCGGACGGACATCCTGCTCGTTGAAGCGTACGGCCTTGCCGCTCTTCACACCAAGAATAATCTCGTTCTTGCCATCGGTGAGCGCAGCGGCCAGCAGTTGGTCGTCCTCGCGGATGTTGATGGCGTTCACACCATTCTGACGCGGACGCGAGTAGGCTTCCAGATTGGTCTTCTTCACAATGCCCTGTTTCGAGATGAGCATGATGAAATGATTCTGAATGTATTCGGCGTCGGTGAGAGTCTTCACATTAATATATGCCATCACGCGGTCGTTCGGGTCGATTTGCAGAAGGTTCTGAATGGCGCGGCCTTTCGATGTGCGTGTGCCTTCGGGAATCTCGTAAACCTTGAGCCAGAAGCAGCGGCCCATCTCGGTAAAGAAGAGCATTGTGCTGTGCATATTGGCGTTGTACATGTGCTCGATGAAATCCTCGTCGCGGGTGTTGCTGCCTTTTGAGCCGACACCGCCGCGGCTCTGCGTCTTGAACTCGCTCAAAGCCGTGCGTTTGATGTAGCCAAGGTGCGATATGGTGATAATCACGTCCTCATCGGCGTAGAAATCCTCGGGGTTGAACTCGCCCTCGTCGGGAACAATCTCGGTGCGGCGCGGGTCGCCGTATTTCTGCTTCATCTCAATAAGCTCATCCTTGATGAGTTGCATACGAAGTTCGCGGCTCTCGAGCAGTGCTTTCAAGTGTTCAATGAGTTTGCAGATGCTTTCGTACTCGGCGCGCAGTTTATCTTGCTCTAGTCCAGTGAGCTGGCGCAGACGCATCTCGACAATGGCGTTGGCCTGAATCTCGGTCAGCGCGAAGCGGTCCATCAAGCCCTTGCGAGCCTCGTCGGGAGTTTTCGACCCGCGGATAATGGCAATCACTTCGTCGATATTGTCAACTGCAATTATCAATCCCTCAAGTATATGGGCGCGTTCCTCGGCTTTGCGCAACTCAAATTTAGTGCGGCGGGTAACCACATCGTGACGGTGTTCAATGAAGTTGGTAAGCAACTCTTTGAGAGTCAGCGTGTAAGGCCGTCCATCGACCAGAGCCACATTGTTCACGCTGAACGACGACTGCAGTTCGGTGAATTTGTATAACTTGTTGAGCACCACCGATGGAACCACATCTTTGCGCAAATCGTAAACAATGCGCATACCCTCGCGGTCCGACTCGTCGTTCAGGTTGGTAATGCCGTCAATCTTCTTCTCGTTAACCAAATCGGCCGTGTGCTTAATCATTTCGGCCTTGTTCACGTTGTACGGAATCTCGGTAATCACAATGCGCGACTTTCCGTGCTCCGAGTTCTCAATCTCAACCTTTCCGCGCAGCACAATGCGGCCGCGGCCTGTCTCGTAGGCGTCGCGGATACCCTGATAGCCATAGATTATGCCGCCTGTCGGGAAATCGGGACCCTTAATGTAGTGCAGCAGTTCATCGACGGTGATGTCGGGGTTGTCGATGGTGGCGCAAAGGCCGTCGACCACCTCGCCAAGGTTGTGAGTCGGCATATTGGTGGCCATACCCACAGCAATTCCCGAAGCGCCATTGACAAGCAGGTTCGGGATTTTGGTTGGCATCACGGTGGGCTCTGGCAGCGTCTCATCGAAGTTCATTGTCATATCCACCGTCTCTTTGTCGATGTCGGCGATAATCTCCTCGGCAATTTTCGACATACGAGCCTCGGTGTAACGCATTGCTGCGGGGCTGTCACCGTCGATTGAGCCGAAGTTGCCCTGTCCGTCAACAAGCGGATAGCGCATTGCCCAGTCCTGTGCCATACGCACCAGCGTGCCGTAGATTGATGAGTCGCCGTGCGGGTGGAATTTACCCATCACCTCACCCACAATTCTGGCCGATTTTTTATATGGTGCGCTCGAAGTGTTACCCAAGCCGCTCATGCCGAAGAGCACTCGTCGGTGTACAGGTTTGAGTCCGTCGCGCACGTCGGGAAGGGCGCGTGCCACAATCACCGACATTGAATAATCAATATACGAAGACTTCATCTCCTCTTCGATATTGATTTTGATAATTCTTTGTCCGTCAATCATTTATATTAAACTTTTTGATAATTTCGTCTTATTTTTCAAGTGCCTAAAAGTACTATTTTTGAGCCAAAAGACCGCCTTTGCCAAGCGCCAAAAACCAACTTTTATCAACAGAAAAACGGGGCGATTGTTGATAATTGAGCGAAGGTTTTAAACGGAACGCAGGCGACGCAGATTTGTCTGATTTTCGCAAGATTTTCCCGCATAGTTTATAGACCATTGTCCGTTGTCTGTTGTCTGAAGTCCGTTGTCAAAAGAAAAATCCCCTCCACTGCCCTTTCTTTTGTATAATTCCGTACATTCGCCTTGTTAAAAATTTCAATGATATATGAATTCGAAATTTTCTCCGAAAATCAACAAGATTCTGATTTACAGCAAGGAAGAAGCCGTACGGCTGAACAACGACTGCATCGGAACCGAGCATCTGCTTTTGGGCATTCTGCGCGATGGCGACGGAATTGCCATCGACGCGCTGAACCGCGCTGGCGCAGACATTCCCGCCCTCAAGCACGAACTTGAAGACAAGTTGCGGCAACAACAAGGCTCGGTACGCCCCAATGACGCCATTCCGTTGCTCAAAGCCGCCGAAAACGCGCTCACAATCGTCTATCTCGAAGCGCGCTCGATGAAAAGCGACACCATAAACACTGGTCACCTGCTGCTGTCAATCCTGCGCGACGAGAGCAGCTTGGCAACCACAATACTCAACGAGCAAGATATTAACTATCAGTTAATCAAATCAATAATCGCAAGTCCCGCCGAAGAGCCGCACAAACAGGCTCACCAGCAGCCGCAGGACATCTTCGATGATGACGACGATGATGATGACGATGTTTACGAGAACATCCACAAGAAAAACCAGCCGAAAGACGGCGGGCAGCCGAAGTCGAACTCCGACACGCCTGTTCTCGACAATTTCGGCATCGACCTGACCAAGGCCGCCGAAGAGAACCGTCTGGACCCGATTGTGGGCCGCGAGACTGAAATTGAGCGACTTGCGCAGATTCTGAGCCGCCGCAAAAAGAACAACCCCGTGCTGATTGGCGAGCCTGGCGTGGGCAAATCGGCTATTGCCGAAGGAATGGCCATCCGCATTGTGCAGAAGCGCGTTTCAAGGATTCTGTTCGGCAAGCGCATCATCACGCTCGACCTTGCGTCGATTGTGGCGGGAACCAAATACCGCGGACAGTTTGAAGAGCGTATGAAGGCCATTCTGAACGAATTACAGCGCAACCCGAACGTGATTCTGTTCATCGACGAGATTCACACCATTGTGGGCGCTGGCGGCGCAAGCGGCTCGCTGGATGCGGCCAATATGCTGAAACCCGCTCTTGCACGCGGCGAGATTCAATGCATCGGCGCAACAACGCTCGACGAGTATCGCCAATATATTGAGAAGGACGGCGCGCTCGAACGCCGTTTCCAAAAGGTTATGGTTGAACCGACATCGGCCGAAGAGACTCGCGAGATTCTGAACAACATCAAGGCACGCTACGAAGAGCACCACAACGTCACCTACTCCGACGAAGCGCTCGACGCCTGCGTGAAACTCACAACACGCTACATATCTGACCGACACCTGCCCGACAAGGCCATCGACGCTCTTGATGAAGCGGGCTCGCGGGTTCACATATCTAACATTCACGTTCCCAAAAAGATAACCGACCTTGAAAAGTCGATTGAAGAAATCCGCAACAAGAAGGTTGAAGCCGTAAGGCAGCAGAAGTTCGAAGAAGCGGCCAACTATCGCGACAGCGAGAAAAAGACCATCGAACAACTTGAAAATGAGAAGAAAAAGTGGGAAGACGACCTGATTAAGCACCGCGAAGTGGTGACGGCAGAGAACGTGGCCGAAGTGGTGGCAATGATGACGGGCGTGCCTGTGCAGCGCATTGCGCAGACCGAAGGCAACCGCCTGCTCAAGATGGGCGAAGAACTCAAAGGCAGCGTGATTGGCCAGGATGAAGCCATCGCAAAGATTGTCAAATCGATACAACGCAACCGCGCTGGCCTGAAAGACCCGAACAAACCTATCGGCACGTTCATCTTCCTTGGCCCGACGGGCGTCGGAAAAACGCAACTGGCAAAGGTTCTGTCGAAATACCTGTTCGACAGCAACGACGCGCTCATCCGCATCGATATGAGCGAGTATATGGAAAAATTCAGCGTGTCGCGCCTGGTTGGTGCACCTCCAGGATACGTGGGCTACGAAGAAGGCGGCCAACTAACCGAGAAAGTGCGCCGCAAGCCCTACTCTGTGGTGCTTTTGGACGAGATTGAGAAGGCTCACCCCGATGTGTTCCACATTCTGCTGCAGGTACTCGACGAAGGCCGCCTGACCGACAGTCTGGGCCGCCGCATCGACTTCCGCAACACCATTATTATAATGACGTCGAACATCGGTTCTCGACAGTTGAAAGAGTTCGGCACGGGCGTCGGCTTCTCGACAACTGCGCGTCAAAACTCATCCGACGAATTGGCTAAAGGTGTGATTGAAAAGGCTTTGAAGAACGCTTTCGCCCCCGAGTTTCTGAACCGCATCGACGATGTGATAATGTTCAACCAACTCTCGAAAGATGATATTCACAAGATTATCGACATTGAGTTGAAAGGCCTGTTCGAGCGCGTGGCACAAATGGGTTACACGCTGAAAATCACGCCGAAAGCCAAAGACTGGCTGGCCGACAAGGGCTATGACGCACAGTACGGCGCCCGTCCGCTGAAGCGCGCCATTCAAAAATACATCGAAGACGAGATGGCCGAAGTGATTCTGAAGGCCGAAGTGGCCAATGGCGACACCATCACCTGCTCGTACGACAAAAAGGACGACAAACTGGTGTTCAAAGTGGGCGGCGGAAAGGACAAAGGCGAAGAGACGGAAGAAGCTGAAAAATAATCAGTTGCATTACAATGGTGCATAAACGCCTATAACAAAACAAGGGGTTGTCGAAATTGTTTGGACAGCCCCTTACTTTTTTCCGTCCAACATAGCGTTAACCTTGCTTGCCATGTCACAAAAAAGGCCGCAACCTATGTGGCTGCAGCCTTTGCGGTGTGGTGGCTTTGTTTGTGTGAGCCTCAGTGTATAGACTGAGGGCAAACATTCAAACAACCTATTTCTTCATCAATTCCTCAAGCATTTTCTTCATTTCGGCCATTTCCTTTTTCATTGCCTCATTTTCAGCTTTAACACTCTTCAACTCTTCAATCTCCTTCTGCTGTTCTTTGATGGCCTCGATAAGCACTGGTGCAAATTTAGTATAATCAACTGATTTAAAGCCTTTTTTATCGGTTTCCACAAGTTCGGGGAATATTTTCTCAACTTCTTGAGCGATTACACCTATCTGCAATGACTCCGAATAATGCATGGCCTCACGAGAGTCAAGAATCTCTTTTATTTCCAACTCTGGTTTCCAATAATAGCTGACGCCACGCAATTTCAGCACTTTCTGTAATGAGTTTTCAAGAGTCGTGATATTGTTCTTCAATCTGGCATCTGATGATTGCGTAAAATTGTTAGCTTTAATATCTCCATTAACTTCAAGCTGATAATCGGGTGTTGAAGTACCAATGCCGACATTTCCACCATCAAGAATTACCAAAGCATTTCTCCAATCGGACCAGCCATGACCGCATCCAAAGGAATATAAGCGATCATACCCTTCATATTGGGTCGAATCGTTGAATTTGCCCATAACTATCTCCCAAGGATTGTTTGCCCTGATATAATTGCCTATCGCTATGGAATTGTTTTCTCTGGCTTTTGAATGGAATCCGAGACAAAAAGAGCTTTCTCCTGTAGTTTCTGACGCTTCGCCTATGCAATAAGATAGGTCTGCTTTAGCTGTTGCACTTTTACCTAATGCTACAGACGCCCAACCTTCGGCTTCACAATCAGTACCAATTGCGAACGAACCAGCGCCATTTGATTTGGCAGCATAACCAATGGCAACGCCCGCATCAGTTGCCTGGCAACTGCTACCTACTGCAACTGATGCTGAACCATATGCCCTAGTGCCAGGCCCCATTGCAATGCTGCCAGAACCATACGCATCAGCATAATTGCCAATAGCGAATGTATATTCGCCTTTAGCGATTGCGCTGTTACCTATTGCCATCACACCATTTCCGAGTGCTTGCGCCGACGAACCAATTGCAAAACTATTCCAAGATTCTAACTCTTTAGTTTCAACGCAATTTCTGCAACCACCAAGTACTTCGTTGTATGTTACTATAGCGCTGTCAACTCTGGCATTATTGCCTATTGCCATAGCGTGTTCGCCTTTTGCTCTAGCGCCTTGTCCAATGGCCAAACTTGCGTTGCCAAAGGCATTACTTGAACTTCCTGCCGCAAAAGAGCTGTAGCCTTCGGCCGAGCTATACAGGCCTAATGATGTACTGAATCGTCCGGAAGCCACAGAATAGCTACCGGCTGCAAATGAGCCCTCGCCTTCTGATTGGCTTCCTTGGCCAAAAGCCGTACTGAACGCACCAGAAGCTGATGCAGAATATCCCATAGCCGTTGATGCCTCTCCTGTTGCAGTTGCGTATAGGCCTAAGGCTGCGGTGTTGTCACCTACCGTTCCATTTTTGTCAACAGCGAACAAATTACTATCATCTTTACCCATACTGCGGCCCGTCACAGCAAACTTGCTTTTGACGGTTTTATCGTTGGTGTCATTGTCAACAAAGACCTTTGTTCCCTCATCGTTGACAGCCAGAAAATTAGTGCTTTCTCCATCTTTTGTCGCCGAACGGCCAGTTACTACAAATCCGCTGCGACGGGCGGCCTTGTTTTCGTCATCGTCAACAAAGACTTTTGTTCCCTCATCATTGACAGCCAGAAAATTAGTGCTTTCTCCATCTTTTGTCGCCGAACGGCCAGTGACCACAAATCCGCTGCGACGAGCGGCTTTGTTTTCGTCATCGTCAACAAAGACTTTTGTTCCCTCATCGTTGACAGCCAGGAAATTAGTGCTTTCACCATCTTTTGTCGCCGAACGGCCAGTTACTACAAATCCGCTGCGGCGGGCGGCTTTGTTTTCGTCATCGTCAACAAAGACTTTTGTTCCCTCATCGTTGACAGCCAGGAAATTAGTGCTTTCACCATCTTTTGTCGCCGAACGGCCAGTTACTACAAATCCGCTGCGACGGGCGGCTTTATTTTCATCATCGTCAACAAAGACTTGCGTACCATCGGCGTTGATGGCAAAGTAATCTTGACCTTCAATGTCCTTGGTTGCCGAACGGCCGGTTACCACAAATCCGCTGCGGCGGGTAGCTTTGCTTGCTGCTGTGTCAACATATACGTGTACTCCATCTGGATAGACAGCAAAGACGACATTGCCATCTTTGTCCTTCACTTCAAATAGGGCATCCTCTGTACTAGTGGCTGGCTTCACATCAAGTTTGTTGAGAGACAGCTGGTCGGTTGCCACCCAAGTGGAACCGTTGTGCACCAAAGTTTGGCCCTCTCGTCCCTGTACCTGCATTCCATCACTGCCGGGGACACCCTGCTCGCCCGGATCTCCTTTATCGCCTTTATCACCTTTGTCGCCCTTTTCTCCTCTTTCGCCTTGTGGGCCTTGAGCACCGCTACTGTTAGCGGCAAAGTATGCATAAGGAACCGACTGTAGCTTGGTCGTACCAATATAAATATAATTGGTGCCACCGTTGATGTCCATTTCAATGCGCATCCACACATTGCCGCCGGCCCAATCCACACTGTCCAGAGTTTTTCCGCTATCAGGCGTGCCAGCTCCAATGGTCGTCGACAAAACGCCAAATGCATTTGTTTCGGCAGTCTGCGTCTCACGGTACATCACTTGTTCGCCCTTGTCGTCAGTGAGCGTTATGAGCAGGCTCACTTTAGCGTTACTAACAAGTTCGCCCTGAGCGTTACGTACCACGGCCTGATAACTGAAACCGTCAGTTTGTGCAGAAGCTGCTGCAGACACCAAAAACACAATGGCAATGATCATTGTTTGCTTAAAAAAATTTCTCATGATTTAATTGATATTTAGTAATTAATTATTTGATTTTAAATATATTACACACAACAACACTAAAATGTTGCCGATGGCGCAAAATTATTATGGTGACAATTAATCCAAAATAAAAAAATTGAATCTTTCTGTTTTTTTCTCTGCCTTTTCGTTTTTATGATTCACACCTAATCAAATCCATTTTGGTTCCTAATTATTGTTTGATTCCTCTTATCTGCGACAATGAAAAAACGTGGTTTTAGGCAAAATCCAATATATCGCTCATCATTGGCACAGCTTTTGTAAGATTGGCGCGGCCGCCAGAACGACGCGCGGCTATAGACTATTAGAAAAACTAAAACTAAGACGAATGAAGAAGTTTCTTTTGATGGTCGGCTCGGTGCTGACCGCAACAGCCACGGCAATGGCCGGCGGCATCCTGACAAACACCAACCAGAGTGTTGACTTTCTGCGTAATCCGGCACGCGACGGCGCCATCGGTCTCGACGGCGTTTACTCAAACCCTGCCGGCGTGGCTTTCCTCGACGAGGGCTTTCATCTGGCCTTCAACTGGCAGTACGCCCATCAGACGCGCACCATCGAATCAACCAATCCGCTTTTCACGCTTGGGCGGAAAAACAACGGCTCGGCAACCAAAACATTTGAGGGTGTGGCCGACGCGCCAATTATTCCTTCGCTGCAAGGCGCCTACAACACCGGAAACTGGAGCATCCAGTTCAACTTCTCAGTTCCGGGCGGTGGCGGCAAATGCGAGTTCGACAACGGCCTGGGCTCATTTGAGAGCGTTGTTGGCAACATTGGCAGCCAGCTGCAACCGCTTGGCGTGACCGGCTACGATATGAACGGCTATATGCAAGGCAAGCAGTACTATTTCGGCTTCCAGCTTGGCGCGGCCTACAAAGTTACTGATAATCTGTCGGTTTACGGCGGTATGCGCGTGCTATACGGAACGGCGTCGTATAAGGCCAAAATTAGCGACATTATGGTTAAAACAGGCGAAAACTACGTGGAGTTTGGCGCTTTTCTGCAAGGTACCACAGCTACTCTCGACAACAATCTGCTTCAGGTGAACGCGGGACTTGAACAGGTAAATGCCGGCTTGGAGCAGGTGAACGCGGGCATCGCCCAATACCAGAGCGCCGGAGCCGAAGTTCCTGCCGAGCTTTCGGCAAAACAAACCGAGCTGACAGCCAAGCAGACCGAACTGGCCACCACAAAAGCCACCATTGAGGGCACTTTGCAGAAATTCGGCGCGCTGGAAAAATACTCGCAGGGCGTGAATCTGCAATGCGACCAGACGGGCGTTGGCGTGGCTCCGGTCATCGGCATCGATTATAAGCTGGAGAAATTCAATTTTGCCGCCAAATACGAGTTCCGCACCCCGATGAAGATGAAAAACAAATCAACCGTGAACGAGGCCAGCGAGATTCCGGCCGTGAACAAGTTCCGCGACGGTGACAAGATTGACGAGGACGCACCGGCACTGCTCACCGTGGGCGCCCAATGGAGCATTCTTGACAATCTGCGCCTGAACCTCGGCTACCACCACTTCTTCGACCAGAATGTGAAATGGTACAACAACTCGCAGGACCTGCTCGACGGCAACACCAACGAGTATCTGGGCGGCCTTGAGTGGGACATTAACGATAAACTGACCGCCTCGGCCGGCATGCAGCTCACCCGCTACCCCCTCACCGACGAGTATATGAACGATATGTCGTTTGTGGTTGACTCGTACAGCTTCGGTTTCGGCGTGGCATATAAAGTGACTGACAATATGAAGCTCACCGCCGCTTACTTCCAGACCAACTACGAAGATTACGAGAAGGTGACCTCGGTTGAGCCGCTCATCAGCGACAAGTTCACCCGCACCAACCGTGTGCTCGGCCTTGGCATTGAGGTGAATTTTTAAAAAAGGTAAGTGGTTAGAGTTTAGGGTTTAGAGTTTTTGTGAATCGGCTCAAAACAATAGATTTTGAGCCGATTTTTTTTGCTAATCAATACACCTTCAATAAAAATCCACTTTCAGAAAACAAAAAAATCCCCAACCGTTTCCGGCCGGGGATTTATCTAATCGCAATAAAATTGTTTTTCAATTACTTGCAAGCGCAACGCGGTTTCAGTTGCTTGAAGAAGTCGTTGCCTTTGTCATCGACGAGAATGAAGGCAGGGAAATCCTCAACCTCAATCTTCCAAATGGCTTCCATTCCGAGTTCGGGGTACTCAACGCACTCAATGCTCTTAATGTTGTTCTGGGCAAGAATGGCTGCAGGGCCGCCGATTGAGCCAAGATAGAAGCCGCCGTGCTTCTGGCAGGCGTCGGTGACGCACTGGGCGCGGTTGCCTTTGGCAAGCATTATCAGACTGCCGCCGTGGTCTTGGAACTCGTCAACGTAGGGGTCCATACGGCCTGCCGTGGTCGGGCCCATCGAGCCGCAAGCCATTCCTGCGGGCGTTTTGGCTGGGCCTGCGTAGTAAATCGGGTGGTCCTTTATGTACTGCGGAAGGTCCTCGCCTGCATCCAAGCGGGCCTTGAGTTTGGCGTGGGCAATGTCGCGGCCGACAATGATTGTTCCGTTAAGGCTCAAACGTGTGGCCACTGGATATTTCGACAGTTCTTTCAGAATGTTGGCCATCGGCTGGTTAAGGTTGATTTTCACTGCATCGCCTTCGCCTGCCTGACGCAATTCGGCTGGAATCAGGCTGCCTGGATTGTCGTCCATCTTCTCAATCCAAATGCCCTGCTCGTTGATTTTGCACTTAATGTTGCGGTCGGCTGAGCAACTGACGCCAAGGCCGATTGGGCAACTGGCGCCGTGTCGCGGCAAGCGGATAATGCGCACGTCGTGAGCCATATATTTGCCGCCGAACTGTGCTCCAAGGCCGATATTGTGGGCCTCGCGCAGCACTTCCTTCTCAAGTTCGACATCGCGGAAAGCGCGACCGTACTCGTTGCCCGTGGTGGGCAGGCTGTCGTAGTAGTGAGTGGAAGCGAGTTTGACGGTGAGAAGGTTCTTCTCGGCCGACGTTCCGCCAATCACAAAGGCGATATGGTACGGCGGGCAGGCTGCGGTGCCAAGTGTTTTCATCTTCTCGACAAGGAACGGAACCAATGTGTCGTGGTTCTGGATTCGGGCCTTGGTCTCCTGATAGAGATAGGTTTTGTTGGCCGAGCCGCCGCCCTTGGTGACGCAAAGGAAGCGGTACTCCATTCCCTCGGTGGCCTCAATGTCGATTTGGGCTGGCAGGTTGCATTTGGTGTTCACCTCGTCGAACATTGTGAGCGGCGCGTTCTGCGAGTAGCGCAGATTCTCCTCGGTGTAGGTCTTGAAGACGCCGAGCGACAGAGCCTCCTCGTCGCAGAAGCCTGTCCACACCTGCTGTCCCTTCTCGCCGTGGATAATGGCCGTGCCCGTGTCCTGGCAAAGCGGAAGTTGTCCTTTGGCGGCCACCTCGGCGTTGCGCAGGAATGTGAGCGCCACATACTTGTCGTTTTCCGAAGCCTCGGGGTCGCTTAAGATTTTGGCCACCTGCTCGTTGTGCGAGCGGCGAAGCATAAACGAAACGTCGCGGAAGGCGGCATTCGCCATAGCCGTCAGGCCCTCTTTTTGCACTTTCAGGATTTTGTGTCCCTCAAACTCTCCCACCGACACGTAGTCTTTTGTCAGCAAGTAGTATTCTGTTGTGTCCTCGCCGAGCGGGAACATTGGTTGGTAATGAAACTCTGCCATTGTTAAATATTTTTAATTGTGTATCAACATTTTAGCCAACCGTCACCGACCATTGGCAATAGGCTCAAAAGTAAGAGTTTTAACCAACAAAATAAACTTTTATATATATTATTGTTCGTTTTCGAAACAAATAAACCTATTAATATATCGGCCGCCAACATCTTACATAAGAAGCGATTCCCTACTTCCAAAACTTACCCTAAAACTCCCTTAAAAGTACCGTTATACCTTTGGTTTCAACACGCGCCAATTGCGGTTTGGATTTACCCTGCAAATAAGAGCAACCTGAATTACAATATATTACAAACGACACGGATTTACTCTGCAAATAAAAACTATTACAGCAATCTCTCCAATTCCTCAACTGGCGGCAAAAGTTTCTTGAGCCTGTCATCCATTTCTGCTGACGTTCTGTAAGTTGCAACACCCATCGGCTTGTCATAATCCTGAATCACATACTCAACATACTTTTTGTTAGCGCTTTTGCAAAGTAGGATTCCGATAGACGGATTCTCGTTAGGCTTGCGAACCTCATCATCAAGAATGCGCAGATAACCCGCAAGCTGACCGAGATAGGCCGTTTTGAACGGTCCATCTTTCAACTCAACGCAGACCAATGCCGATAATTCCCTATTGAAGAATAGCAAGTCGGGAAACTCCTCAACACCAAACTTTTCGAGATGATACTGATTTCCGACAAACGTAAAATCCTTGCCAAAAGTCATAATGAAGTTCTTCACATTGTGGACAATACCTTGTTCAATCACACGCTCATCGCGGTCTTTGTCGCGGACAAACAACTCTTCGGCATTGATGTAGTCAAGCAAATAATCGTCTTTGAACATTGAAATGGCACGATAGGCTTGCAGTCGGTCAGGAATGGCTTTTTTGAAGTTATTGGGCAATTCGCCCCGATGACTGTACAAATCCTCTTTCATAAGAGCCTCCAAATCATCAACTTTCACCTTATAATCAAATGCATATTGTATGTAGAACTTGCGTTCGTTGTAAGATTTAACATTCGTCAGAATTGCCGTGTGATGAGTGAAACTGATGCCAAGGAATGCAACTACAGGGAAATCTTCCAAATTCGTCAGTTGTAACTGATGAATTTGAGTATCGGGAATTTCGGCAGTTAGAACTGCCGAATTTATTTTCTGGGTTGTTTCGGTCAGTATTGGGGATTTTTCATTCCCTAATTCGGCAGTCGGAACTGCCGAATTAGATTCGAGACCCTTCCACTCTTCATAGAATGTCCGCATATTTTTCAAATTACGCGCCGAAAAGCCTCTCAAGCCTGGCAGTTCCTTGCGTAATTGGTCGCTGACTGCATCAATGAATCCTTTCCCCCAATTCTTGTTACGGGTATTGGATGAAATATACCTCCCAATGCCGTAATATAAAGCCAATTGCTCCTGATTCACGGCTTTCAATGCCCGCTGCTGGCTCTGCAAAACAGCGTCTTTTATCGTCTGAACGGCAATTGCAAGTTCTTTACTGGCTGCCGCTTTATTCGATTTATCTTTCATAATTCAAATTATTCCGCCTTTACGTATGCATTCAATGGTTACTTGTAGCAACGTACCATTATACCTTCTGAATTCGATGCCGCGCAAAGCGTTTCGGCATTTGCCAAAGGTACGAATAATGATTTACGAATTGTCGGTTTGTGGTGAATTTATCGCATAGATGACACCGAAAATACTGATTTATACTGATTTATACTGATTTACACTGATTTATAGATTAATACATCCTATTCAAACGTTGTTTGCTATTGCTCTGCATCAAACGCATCCTGCCATCGGCTACTCTGAATTTCAACTGGTAACAATTTGAAAGACACAAGAAAAATAAATTAGCAAGCAATTAATCAATTTTTGTATATTGCACACGGTTTGAGTTTAGGCTCAACCATATTTTATTGTACGAAGCGTTATGCTCGACTTGCTGATGGAAACGTAGGAAACTTCCAAACAGTAACGCAAGAAAAGTGTAATGGTTCCACGCTTATGCGTGGACTGATTACTCATTCTACGTTACAAGGTTATCCTACGACCTCCATCAGAAGATGTGGTATATCAGTGCCACGCTTCTTTGTTTAAAGGCCTTTAAGGTACTGAAAGGCTAAAAATGTTAGTATATGTGTTATAATCTCAAAAACGCCCTATGCATAATTATCTATACATCGATATTATGTATAACATTGAAGAATGCGAATGGACAAGAATTTAGGGTGAGAACTGTTAAATCAAATGTTCCTGAAGAAAAAAAAGACACAATAAAATTGACGAGATATGACGGCGTTTCCCCTTTTTTTGATTTACAAGAATTAGCAAAGAATCCTCATTATTATGACGGGGAAAGAATACTATTTCTCCCTCATAGCTCTCACAGATACGATTATTTTGGTGGATTTTCCCTTTCAACACCAACAGCTATTCCCGATACTATATGGTCTAAAGACAAAAAGAAAATCAAGAAGATAGAAATGGTTCAATGCGATGTATATAAACCTGTTTATGTCATTGAAGGTAAGGTTCATTATTTTGGAGAAACAGAAAAACTTGATGCGAGCGTTACGCTGATAGAATCTGGATATAAGACACCTATTTCAATGATTGAAGGTAACGTTTTTACTATAATAAATTGTATATCTAATATTGAAATAAAAAATGGACGATGGTTGATTTTAAAAATGTTATTAAAAGATAGTGATGGAGTTGAAATCATCTGGAACACGAAAATAAATATCGGGGACAAATCGGATTACAGATTTATGCCAATATTAATGTATTCATATATAGAGAAATACAAAAAGTATATTGGTGGAAATTTCGTTGATTATAGAAATTTTAATGTGAAAGAACCTTCTTCAATTGAAAGCGTACTTGACGATGTGTACGAATGTACAGAGTTGAGTTATGTTGAAGAAAAAAAGATTTACGAACCTGGTTTATCAGAGATATACTTCTATTCCCCAGTTTTATTTTTTATGCATAAAGGAGAAGAAGTCTATTATAACATTGTCCCAGGAAAAAGTTTTGGATGGGTGTCTGGCAAAGAATCTATTAATTCAATAATGGACCCAACAGAATTTAAGCGACAAGCACAATATGAAATAATCTGAAAAACTGCGACTTTTAGAAAAAGCAAAAGAAGAAGAAGAAAAGAAAAAAGCCGATGCCAATCGACTATCCGAACTTACGAAAAAATACGGAATACATAATGCCCAATTAATAATGCAATCAAAGGTTCAAATTGGAATGAGTAAAGAAATGTGTATCGAGTCGTGGGGAGAACCTACCAAAATTAATAGAACAATAACATCTGGCTCTATTCACGAGCAATGGGTATATTATAAGTCATATTTGTATTTCGATGATGGTATACTTTCTGGCATACAAAATTAACCCTAAGCACGAACCGTTGTCTGTATGTATTTCTTTATTTGAAACGATTAAAAGCAAAATCAATTAACAAAATCATAAAAATTTCATTTACTTGTTTGATTGGAG
>CAMHPA010000019.1 GCA_946186925.1 uncultured Bacteroidota bacterium
ATGCTATATATAACATATGTAAAAAACAGCATGTTTACAATTTTATAAGGCACTATTTTATGCTATGCGCCGATCGTTACTAATAAATAATTATTGTTAAATAAGATTCTCTTCTATTTTGGCCATAATTTTGTACAGCATTCAAGCGTCAAGCATAAAGTCCCCTATCCTATGCTGCGACTCATTTTGCGAGATTTAATAGTGACTTATACGGCTTGTTTTAAGTGCATGAGAATGCGATATTTTGAAATAGTTTGAATAGATATGTGGAATATCACAATTATGGCGTATTGGCGTTGCGAGAATAATAAAATGAAATGCGATTCTTGGCAGAGTGTGAATTCAACATCTGGTAATGTGCAAAAGCAATCGGCTTTTCTCCTGTAAGCTGGCAGAAAGATACGCATCACAGCATTCTTCAAACGCACCACGCATAGCAGATACTGGGACTTGCCTTGCATGAAAAAAGGCCGCAACCTCACGGCTACGACCTTCCACATTATGAAACGATCTCCTCTTATTTATTCAATCTCTTCAATATCTCATCTATCTGGCTCTGCAGCTTGCTGTTGGCGGCTTTCAGTTCATCTATCTCCTTCTGCTGATTGCTGATAATGCCTTGCTGCTCTTTCACAGCCTCAATGAGTAGCGGAGTTATGTTGCTGTAGTTGACCGATTTATAGCCATCATCGCCTGTAACAACAGCCTCGGGCAGAACTGCCTCAAGCTCTTGTGCCAGAATGCCCACGTGACGGTCGCTATCGAAATTCATCTGCGGGAACTCCTTAACACGCCATTCATAAGTCACACCATTGAGTGTAAGCACTTTATCCAACGCCTTCTCAAGCGGTTTGATGTTGGTTTTAAGCCGTTGGTCGGATGTTTGAATTGAACCAGCGGTGGCATAAACAGCGCTCCATTTCAAACTTGAATTTCCCAAACTGCGGGTATTGTTTGACGACGGAAGCAGATTGCCGTTAACCTTCAACAAGGCATTGTTAAACTCACCGTAAATCAACGGAGTCGCCGTGCTGCTGTTAGAAATGTAAAGTTTGTTGCTGCCAGTTTCATTGTAACCCGCACTGTTTCCTATAAACACATTATAACTTCCGCCACTTTGCCGTCCAGCGCTATAGCCCACATACGTGTTGTTTGAGCCTGTGATGGGATCGTCTCCCTTACCACGACCGGCATAAGTTCCCAAATAGGTATTGTACTCACAATCTTCAGCATTCCGGCCCGCGCCATCGCCTAAAAACGTGTTGCTGTTGCCTGTCTTATGCTTCCATCCCGCATAATAGCCAACAGCTGTGTTATACAAACCTGTTGCTGGGCTTGAAGCCGAATATGTGTCGCCACCGGCACCGGCAAGAGTACCGATAAAGACATTGCCTGTCTTATCAGCATTGTTATAATTTGATGCATTGAAACACCATCCGGCACGCCATCCGATAAACACATTTTCGCCGGCTTGCTGGTTGTTACTACCAGCTTCCAATCCTATTGCGACATTATTATTGCCTCCAGTATTTCCTCTGCCTGCACCTAAACCAATAAACACATTGTTGTAACCTGCGTCTATAGCCCCTCTTGATACCGTTTTCTTGCCGCCAACATTGTTTAAACCAGCCTGATAGCCTACAAACACGTTGTTTGCACCTAAGGTGTTGTTTTTCCCAGCGCTATTTCCAATAAATGTGTTGTTCTCACCTGTTTCAACCAATTTTCCCGCATTGTATCCTGCCGCAAAATTTTTTGCAGTAACATTCATATAGCCCGCACTGCCACTTGCGTTCTTCTCGGCTACAGCAAATCCGCTCTTACCGCCACCACCTTTACCCTCAACGCCAAAGCCGCTTTTGCTGCTGCCACCGTCAACGTACACGCGAGTACTGTCGCGGGTAACCTCAAGCACATCGGAATCTGTTCCTCCTTTGGTGCCCGAGCGGCCAGTGACAATGAAACCTGTGCGGCGAGCGGCTTTGGTGTTGTTATTGTCAAAACGCACCTGCGTACCGTCGGTGGCCACCTTCAGGTAGTTTGTGCTATTATCTTTGGTGCCCGAGCGGCCGGTCACCACAAAGCCTGTGCGGCGTGCGGCCTTGCCACTCTCAAGTTCATCGTCGATGAATACTTTGGTGCCTTCGTCGTTGATGGCTAGGAAATTAGTGCTCTCGCCGTCCTTAGTGCCGGAGCGGCCGGTCACTACGAAAACAGTGCGGCGTGCGGCCTTTGACGCGTCGTCGTCGACAAATACTTTAGTGCCCTCATTGTTGATGGTAAGGAAATTAGTGTTCTCTCCGTCCTTGGTGCCGGAGCGTCCGGTTACAATAAAGCCAGTGCGGCGTGCGGCCTTTGACGCGTCGTCGTCGACATACACTTTGGTGCCATCGGCGTTGATGGCGAAATAGTCCTGCTCATTAATGTCTTTGGTGCCCGACCGGCCAGTCACGACGAAACCAGTGCGGCGTGCGGCCTTTGAGGCATCAGCGTCGACGTAGACTTGAACGCCGTTCGGATAAACTGCAAATACCACATTGCCGTTCTTATCTTTCACCTCGAACAGTGATTCCTCAGTGTCGGTGCTGGAAGATGCTTTTACATCGAGTTTGTTGATTGCGAGCTGGTCGGTGGCAACCCACGTAGTACCGTTGTGCACCAGCGTCTGACCTTTGACACCTTGCACCATCATGCCCGGATCGCCCTTGTCGCCCTTGTCTCCCTTGTCACCCTTTTGTCCGGCGGGAGCCTGAAATTCAGACCAATTAGAATCATCTTTTGGCTGTGTGGTTGATGTAAAATCGTATTGTGCGATATACATTGAGTTTGTATTCGGATTGCTTCGGCTTGGCGCGAAAACATAATCGCCTGGTTTATATTCGCATCCCTGGCACCAGTTGCCACGGAAGATAAGTCCGGTTCCGGCATCGCCTTTATCGCCTTTTTCTCCTTTGGGTAGGGCAAACTCACCCCAATCCCATCCGCTGTTGCGCGGCTCGGTTCCCATTAGGTTGTCGGCTCGGGCAATCCACATAGAGTTGACATTGGCGTCTTGCGAACTTGGGGCGGAGACACAATCGTTTTTTTTGTATGAGTAACCCTCGTGCCAAATGCCGCGATAGTTGAAAGCTTTTGGCTCGGGTGCGCTAAACTCAACCCATTTCCATCCACTATTGCGCGGCTCGGTACCCTTAAGGCTGTCGGCTTGTGCAATCCATATGGAGTTGACATTGGAGTCTTGCGAACTTGGAGCGAAGACATAATTGTTTCTAAAGTACATGTAACTGTCGTACCAATAGCCGCAATAGTTGAAGCCTTTGGGGTCGGGAGCGGCAAACTCAACCCATTGCCATCCGCTATTGCGCGGTTCGGTTCCCTTCAGGCTGTCGGCTTGTGCAATCCATATGGAGTTGACATTGGCGTCTCGCGAACTTTGGGCAAAGACATAATCGTTTTTGTTGTATATGCCGCCGTCGTACCAATAGTAGCGATAGTTAAAGCCTCTGCCAGGTTCGCCCTTTTCGCCACGTTCACCTTTCTCACCTCTGGGAGCGGCAAACTCGACCCATTCCAATCCGCTATTGCGCGGTTCGGTTCCCTTCAGGCTGTCGGCTTGAGCAATCCACATAGAGTTGACATTAACGTCTTGCGAACTTGGGGCAAAGACATAATCGTTTTTGTTGTATATGCCTTCGCTGTACCAATAGTAACGATGGTTGAAGCCTTTTGGATCGGGAGCGGCAAACTCAACCCATGGCCATCCGCTATGGCGCGGCTCGGTTTCCTTCAGGCTGTCGGCTTGAGCAATCCATATGGAGTTGACAGTGGCGTCTCGCGAACTTGGGGCAAAGACATAATCGTTTTTGTTGTATACGTTGTCTTCATTCCAACCATCCCTATAGTTGAAGCCTTTGGGTTCGGGAGCGGCAAACTCAACCCATTGCCATCCGCTATGGCGCGGCTCGGTTCCCTTCAGGCTGTCGGCTTGAGCAATCCACATAGAGTTGACATTAACGTCTTGCGAACTTGGGGCAAAGACATAGTCGTTTTTGTTGTATATGCCTTCGCTGTACCAATAGTAGCGATAGTTGAAGCCGTCGCTTGGATCACCTTTGTCGCCCTTGTCGCCCTTGTCGCCCTTGTCGCCCTTGTCGCCCTTGTCACCTTTAGGCCCCTTTTCTCCTGATTTAGCCGCATAATAGGCGAAAGGCACAGCCTGCAGTTTGGTTTTACCAAGAAGGGTAAAGTTTTCGCCGCCTTTAGGGTCAATTTCTACTTGCATCCACGCCTCATTGCTCCAATCGACAAGACTCAGTGACAGGCCGCCGGTCATTGTTCCGGCACCCACAGTAACCGATAATACTCCGTATTGGTTGGTCCGCGTGGTTTGTTTTTCGCCGTACAATAGATTGTTGTTCTTGTCGTACAGCTTTATACTGAGGGTGACATTTGTGTTGCTCACAAGTTCACCCTGCGAGTTCCTTACAACGGCCTGATAATTGAAGCCGTCGGTTTGGGCATTGGCTGTCAGCATTGCTAACGAACAGAATAAAGCCCCTAAAAAATTACGAATAGAATACATAACGGTAATATTTTGTGTTGGTTAAAAATAACTTGGTTAAATAATATTTTTAAAATCTAACAAATATAGTTAGATCCTTTGAAATAATTCTGTTTTGTATGTTTTTTTGACGAACATATCAAATGATGTTTGTTAATAACTAATATAGGTGAATAGAGGATCAAAAAGATGTATTTTTGCGGTTGAAAACGAATGATGTTTTTGCATAAATATTTTGTATATGAACGCGATAGACATAATGAACGAACGCTGCAAAGGAACAATGATGGAATTCCTGGGGATTCGATTCACCAACTGTGGCGATGGTTTTCTTGAGGCCACAATGCCGATTAACGAGCGCAGCTGTACACCGGCAAAAATCGGGCACGGCGGCGCGCTGATGGCTTTGGCCGAGTCGGTTGGCAGCGGACTGTCGTTTCTAAATGTCGATACAACCAAACAGGATGTGCGCGGATTGGAAATCAAGGGCAACCACCTGAAAGCCGCCACAGGCGTGGTTACGGCCCGAGCCACGCTGCTACACAAAGGCCGCACGACTCACGTTTGCGAGATAAAAATCAGAAACGAGAACGGCGAGCTTGTGAATGTGAGCCAGATGACGAATATTGTGGTGGATGTTAGGCACTAGGCATTAGGTGTTAGGTGTTGGGTGTTAGGGGTTATGTTGGGTGCGACGTGAACGTCGCTCGCTTGACGGACATTTTTCACATTCCACTTTTTAATGCGCATTTTGTGGACGCGGCGCGCAACGTCCTTACAATTATCTCTGATTTAAAAATACTGCTGCTAACCGTTGTGCTTCGGCGCGGGCGGGCTTGCCTGTGGCGGTTGTGGGCAACTTGCTGACTGTCAGGTAGTGACGCGGACACCAATAACGCTGAAGGTGCTCTGCGCAGATTTGGCGCAGGGTGTCGGTGTCGGGCGACTCGGTGAGCAGGACAACGCTCTCTCCTAACCTATCATCGGGGAACTTGGTGATAATCAGCGGAATATCAGTATGTTTCGCGAGTTCGCGCTCCACTTCTTCAATCTGAATTTTTATGCCGCCTGAGCATATCACATTGTCGCGGCGACCGATAATGCGAAACCTACCATCAGCGGAAATCTCGGCTATATCGTTGGTAACAAGCGTGTTGGCGCACACTTCTGGCGCATCGATAACCAGACAGCCATCGCCATTGAGCGACACACGAACCGAATTGAACGGCGTGTACCAGTCGGTTGCGCTGCTGCCGCTAATCCGCCGCAGAGCAATGTGTGAGAGCGTCTCGGTCATTCCGTAGGTGCTCCAGACGTTGTTTGGGAAAGTGCGTAATTCTGCCGCCAGCTTGTCGTTGACGGCGCCGCCGCCGATTATCAGGTGGCGAATGGACATCAGCCGTTGACGTTCGTCGTTGTTTTGCAGCGAGTTATAGACCTGCATAGGCGTCATTGCCGCAAAATCGATACCGTCGGGCATTGTCAGGCACGGGTGGCTGGTGGGTTCAATGCTGATTAACTGCAAGTTACGCGTCAAGGCGCGGACAACCATCATCTTGCCGGCAATGTAATCGAGCGGCAGACATAGCAACGCTGTATTGCCCGGCTTGAGCCCCAGAAAATCGCACGTAATGCGCGCCGAGGCTTCCATCCGGCGTTTCTCAACGCGCATTGGTTTTGGGGCGCCTGTCGAGCCGCTTGTATGCACCAGGACGGTGTCGGCTGCGTTGTTCCATTCCGCTAAAAAATCGTCGAGAGACATTGGGGGATTGTTTAATTGGTGAATTGTTTAATCGGTGAATCGGTGAATCGTTTAATAGGTGAATTGTTTGTCGGACTACGGACTTCAGGCAACAGACTTCAGTCAGTGGTGATAATTCGAAATAAACCAACGTTCCTAATTTAATTATGGCGGACGCGATTAATCGCGTCCCTACAAACACCTAACACCATTTTCTTATTCTTAAATTCTAAATCCTAACTTCTAAATTATCAATGCTTTCAATGCCGCCTTTCAGCATTAGCTTCTCGCCTACGACTTGCAGCGGCAAATCGATATTGTTGGTGTATAGAGCGCCGGTGCCGAGTCCTTGCGGAATGTCGATTCCAAGCCCCGCAGCCCATAACGCAATGTAAAACAGCCCGATATTCGACTCCAGCGCCGACGTTGCCCAAAAGCCGATTCCGCGCTCGCGGGCAAGCCGAATCCACTCGTTGCAACCGCTCAAACCGCCGTGCAGCGTGGGTTTCAGGATAATGTACTGCGGTTTAATGGCGTCTAAAAGCTCGATTTTGCGCTGAGTGTCGTTTATGCCGATAAGTTCTTCATCCAAAGCGATTGGAATTGGCGACGTGCGGCACAAATCGGCCATTGCAGCCCATTGTCCGGCCTTTATTGGTTGCTCAATTGAGTGAATGTCAAGCCGTGCCAGCCGCTCCAATTTCTGCGGCGCGTTGTCGGGACTGAAACCGCCGTTGGCATCGACGCGAATGGTTATCTTGTCGGCCGGAAAACGCTGACGCACAAGTCGTAACAGCTCATATTCCTTCTCGAAATCAATGGCGCCAATCTTTATTTTTATGCAGCTGAAACCTTGCCGCAGCTTCTCCTCGACCCGTGCGCTCATCTCGTCGAAACTGCCCATCCACACCAGGCCGTTGATTTTTATGCCGTCGGCGCCAGTGGCGAAAGGTGTGGTTAAATCCATCGCAGCAAACTGATTACAAGCCATTTGCGCGCATTCAAGTCCGAACAGAATCGACGGATAGTTGCGTAGTCGCTCGTAGTCGATTGTGCCGTTGAAAGTGGCCGCCACATCGTGCAGAACCGTCTCAAAATCAGGCACATCGTCGCAGCTTAGGTTCGGCAGTGGCGCCACCTCACCCCAGCCAATGCGGCCTTGGTCATCTTGCATCCGCAGAAACCAGACCTTATGCTCGGTGTAAACACCCCGCGAAGTGCCCGCAGGCTGCTTAAAATGAAGAATATGCAGACGAATATCTATTTTCATTGGTTGGTGAATTGTTTAGTTTTGGACTTCGGACCACGGACAACAGACAACAGACTACAGACAATTGAGAATTAACAATTAATAATTAACAATTAACAATGAGCGAGTTAGGCAGATTTGGAATTGACTAATGCCTAAAACCTAATGTTTAATGAGTAAAGTGTAATGAATCGTAATTCGTAATTAACTAATGCCTAATTCCTAATTCCTAAATCCTACCTCCTAAATATCTACGGCAGTTTCGGATATTTTTTGAAATCGGGTTTGCGTTTTTCGAGGAACGCGCGGCCGCCTTCCTGAGCCTCGTCGAGGAAGTAGTAGAGCATTGTGGCGTCGCCCGCAAGTTCCTGAATACCAGCTTGTCCGTCGAGTTCGGCGTTCAGCCCGGCCTTAATCATACGCAGTGCCAGCGGCGAGCGTTCCATCATTGTCTCGGCCCATTCAACGCATTCATCTTCAAGGCGTTCGAACGGCACAACCTTGTTCACAAGTCCCATCCGCTCGGCCTCCTGCGCCGAATACTGACGGCAAAGGAACCAGATTTCGCGGGCTTTCTTCTGCCCCACAATCCGCGCCAGATACGACGCTCCAAAGCCAGCGTCGAACGAGCCGACCTTTGGGCCCGTCTGTCCGAAAATGGCGTTTTCAGAAGCGATTGTCAGGTCGCAAACCAGGTGCAGCACGTGGCCGCCGCCAATGGCGTAGCCGTTGACCATTGCAATGACCGGCTTGGGCAGACGGCGGATTTGCATCTGCACGTCGAGCACGCTCAAACGCGGAACTCCAGCCTCGTCGATATAGCCGCCGCGTCCTTTCACGTGCATATCGCCGCCGCTGCAGAACGCCTTGTCGCCGGCGCCCGTAAGTATCACAACACTAATGTCTTGCATCTCGCGACAAAGCGTGAAGGCCTGCGACAGCTCCCACGTTGTTTTTGGTGTGAAAGCGTTGCGGTAGCGCGGCCGGTTAATGGTTATCTTGGCAATTCCGTTGTACTCCTCAAACAGAATCTCCTCAAACTCGCGAATTGTTTTCCATTCTCTCATAATAATATGTTTTTCTGATTGTTATCGATTGTTATTTAAAGTAATTTCTCGGAAGTTTTTCTCGTCGGTCTGCGCCGAAGTAAGCACTTCGAGCAGTATCGGTCTGTCGCTCTGCAATGTGAACAGCTCGTCGAGACCGGCGGCAAGTTCGTACTGATTGTGTGCTGAAAGGTATAAAACATTGTTCTGCTGACAGATACCCATTGCCGTTGTGTTGTGTTCGGCCGCCACGAAACGGTTGCGGGCGGCACTTTTATCAAGACCGGGCAGTTGGTTGAAAATTGCGCCACATCCATTGTTTATCAGCAATATACGGAAGTTGCCCCTAAGGTTTTGGTTCCAAAGTGCGTTTTGGTCGTAGAAGAAACTCAGGTCGCCAATGACGCAGAAGGTGGTTTTGTCGGTCGCGGCCGAAAAGCCCGCAGCCGTCGAGAGCGAGCCCTCGATACCGTTCACGCCACGGTTGCACCAGACAAAATGGTCGGCGTAAATATTTGCCAATCTGACAGATATTGAGTTTGCATAATGCACAAAACAATCGGCGGCCGCCTGCTCAATTTTCTGCTCAAAGAGCTTTACGGCCATTACCTGCGAATAGTCGGGATTGTAGGCCAGCGATTTGGTGCGGGCATCGGAAATGGTTGTGCGCCAAGCGTTTGCAAAATCAGCATCGGTATCGGCGCAAGCCTTGACAGCACGCCAAACCTCAGGCATAACGCTCTCGGGGCGGCCGACAATAATGCCGCACAGGTTTTGGAATGTATCTTCGACGCTTCCGTCGGCACTCACACGCCACGTCTTCGCCCCTGCCGACTTGCGCACAAAGGCTTTCAGGCGCTTGCTCACAATGGCGTCGCCAACGTAAATCACAAGGTCGGGCTGCAAGGTGTCGGGCGTTGCTCCGGCCAGCGCCTCATCAGCATTGCAAGTGCGATTGAAAACCGACAGCGCCTCGTGCAAAACTATCGGCGCATCGGGCTCATCAATATTGATATTCAGCGGTTTGCTGCATTGACCGACGATAATCAGCGGTCGGTGCGAGTGGCGCAAATCGGTCAGAAAATCGTCCGGCAAACGGACATCTGAACTCGGAAAATAGCGGCGAATGACGCGTTCGGCGGGCAACTGCGGCACATCGAAACAGAAAAGCGGCTCGGTAATGGGCACGTTGATATGGACGGGCCCCTGCTGCGCCTCAATCAGCGCTTCGTTCACAAGGCGGTTGCAATACCAGCGCTCGTCGGCATTGGCGGGCTCGGGCAGCTGCACCGTTTTCCGCACAAAGCAGCCCAAAGCGCCGGGCTGCGGAAGCGTTTGACCGTCGAGTTGGTCAATCCACTGCTGCGGACGGTCGGCCGAAACAACAATCAACGGAACGTGCTGATAATGAGCCTCGGCCACAGCCGGTGCCAGGTTCAGCAACGCCGACCCCGAAGTGACGCAGACCGCCACCGCCTCGCCGGTTGCCTGCGCAATGCCAATGGCGAAAAATCCGGCCGAGCGCTCATCGGTAACCGGAAAGCACTCAATATCAGGATTTTCGTTCAGATTATGGACAATAGCGGCGTTGCGGCTTCCGGGGCAGACAACCGCCCGGCGCACGCCGTGAGCCACCAGCAGCGACGTGAGTATGTTTACATTTGTTTTGTTGCAATACATTTTCGCATTGTTTCGAGTTTCGCTTCGGTTTCCTGCCATTCCGTTGCCTCGTTGCTCTCGGTGAGCAGGCCGCCGCCAGCGTACAGATTATATTGATTGTCAACTATTTTCATACAGCGTAGCGATACGTACAAATGAGTTTCGCCGCCAATGCCCAGCGGACCTGTGAAGCCGCTGTAGTAAAGGCGCGGCGTGTGTTCGTTGTTGAGAATGAAATCGAACGTTTCGGCCTTCGGAAGTCCGCACACAGCCGGTGTCGGGTGCAGCCGGTCGAGCAGGCCGCCCATTGCGCTTGGGTCCATATCGAAGGCGAAATCGCTGCGCAAATGCACCAGGTTAGCCACACGCACGGTGCGCGGACCGTTTTCGGTGTAATCGATATTGAACTGCTTCAGGCACTCGCCCACATACGAGGCCACATAGCGCTGCTCCTGAATATTCTTGGTTGACCAATGGATTTGCTCGCCTTCGCCATTCAGCTCATTCTCATCGAGTTGCATTGTTCCGGCCAAGGCAATGGTGAGCCAGTGGCCGCCGGCGTTCTCGAGCAGAATTTCGGGCGAGGCAATGAGCCACATTCCGCTCTGCGGCGTGTTTACAAGTGCGATATAGAGCCTCGGATAGAGCCTGCACGCGCGTTGGAACAGCTCAATCGGCGGAATGTGCGCCGACGTCTGCTCGGTGGCACATCGCGCCAGCACAATCTTACGGAAGCGCCCCTGCACCAACTGACTGTGAAAACGCGCAAAATCAGCCGAATATTCCTGTCTGCGGACAACCGCCGGCAGCATATCGGCATCGGTCAGTGAGCCGATTTCGACAGGCATTTCGGTCACCTTGTCGGGTTTGATAAGCACGATAGGCCGGCCCGGCTCGGCGCAGAACGGCGCCACCACAAACCCGCGGCGGCCGTCAAGCTCGGTGCACGATGTAAGCGTTGCGGGCTCGCCTGTCGTCTGCTCAATGAGCGTGCAGCTTTCGGCGTGCGGCAACCGGTATATTGCAAAACTGTTCATTGCGTTCGAAAAATAAACGGCCAAATATATCAAATCATTTTGGGTTGGCGAATTGTTAATTGGGGAAACGGGGAATTGGATATTTGTTTAAAGTTCAAAGTTTAAAGTTTAAAGTTTAATGGGTTTAACAGGTTTAACAGGTTTAACAGGTTTAAATGGACTACAGACCACAGACAACGGACTACAGACAAATTTGAGTAATGTTTAATGATTCGTAATTTTTCAATGCCTAATCCCGATAGCTATCGGGACCAACACCTAACACATACAATACCACCCTGGACAAGGCCGCTACCGAAGCAGTTATATGAACGCCCGAAGGCTGGCCGTGACCGAGATGAATATGGCCACCCAAGCCGCCGAGAGCACAGCCTACGCCAACAATCCGCTTGTGGCTGGGTACGAGATACGGCTGTCGAACAACCACACTGTGAAAGACCCGCGCCACCCTGGCAAGGTGAATCCGCTTCACGATGTCTGCGACGAACTGCAGGGGAAATATCCCGCAACTTTCAGATTTACAGGCTGGCACCCGCATTGCCGCTGTACGATGATACCTATTCTCATTTCAGCCGAGGAGCGCCGTAAACTCGCCCAAGCGAGAGCAGAAGGCAAGACCTACCAGCCTCAAGGCATCATCACCGATGTCCCCGCCAACTACAAGGCTTGGGTTGCGAAGAACCAGGACCGCATAGCATCAGCCAAGACACTGCCGTTCTTCCTTCAGGACAATGGAGAGATGACGAAGGACGGGTACGTGATTGATTTGAATGCTACAACTGCACCCGAACAAATGGTGCAAATCAAGGAGAAATACGAATCTTATGATGAGAATTGGACAAAAGACTATTTCAACGACACTACGGGTGGATATAACGTTTCGCATATTAAACACCAATTTTCGGATACGAAAGCTGTCGGAGCAAAACTATCGGGTGGAGAAACGGAAAAACTTGTGGCCCGACTGTTGGCGGACAAGAGTGGAAAACAAATAGAATTCCTGCCCGAAAATGGTAAGGGTAAAGGCAAACCCGATATGGCGTTCGACGGACAGACTTGGGATATTAAAAATATATCAATGGCGAATGAAAACACCATTAGGAAGTGCATCGAAGATGCGAGGAAAGCGCAGTGTGCCATTTTCTATTGGGACGAAGAAAGCAGACTTGATAGTCTAAAGAGTGCAATTAACAGAACAATAGGTAAATTTAATAAAATGGGTAAATAGGATACGATACCAAATGTGTTCTACATAGACAAAAACGGCGTGCTGCACAATCTATTCAAGAACCCTCAAAAATAGCTTCGGGCAACCCACATAAGCCAGTGGAATGCCCGAACTTTGGTGCAGAATGCGGGGGCATTACCTCCCTCATTCATCCCGCATTGCAAATATACAAAAGTTTTTATTGTAAAATAGAAAAAAGCAAAAATTTTTCAGTAGACGGACGATTTTTGTGGAATTATTGTTAAATAGGCTACTTGTTGCACGCCACGAAAAGCGCCACAATAGCCATTCCGAAGCCGAGCAGTCCAGCAATCGCACCAATGGCCACCCAGTTGATAGGGTTGCGCAGAGCGGGGTTCTGTGCCAGGTAGGCTTCACCGTAAGGTGTCAGCGCTGCGTGGATTGGCTCCTTGGTCTCTTCCGCCCAAACGGCCTTCACAAGCTGCTGACGCTCGAGAGAGCGCACAGCGGCAACGTAAAGGTGCGCGGCATAATCCGCGGGTCTGCTCTTCCCCATTGCGGTGAGCCGAAGCACCACCTTCTCGTTCCGTGTCAGTCTGATTCGTTCCATTGTCGTGTTTTTACAAAGTTAGTGTTTTTATGAAAAACCGAATGTTGAGTTCGGCTTTTTTGTTTGAAATCAGCACGTTGAAGCGTCGTGGTTGGCGCTGAAGATTAGCATTCGGTCGATGTGTCGGTCGAGGGCGTCGGTGTCACTCTCGCAGATTTGAGAATTGTTCCCAATTATCGGGACGGACGCGATTAATTGCGTTCCTACCAACACCCACCCCGCAACACCTTCCTCTAAAACCACCTCATAATACGTTAATAACTTATACTATAGGCTACCGATTTTTCAATACTTTTGTCGCATTAATATAAAACGAATCTATGAGCGGATTTTTTGGGGCAGTCACCAATACCGACTGCGTTTCCGATGTTTTCTATGGTACCGACTACCATTCCCACCTGGGGACAAAACGTGCGGGTATGTCGATTTACTCGACAAAATTAGGCTATCAGCGGGCCATTCACAGCCTTGAAGACGGCTATTTCCGAAACAAGTTTGAGGGCGATATGGCCGGATTCAGCGGCGAGTCGGGCATTGGCTGCATCAGCGACAATGAGGCGCAGCCGTTGGTCATCTTCTCGCACCTGGGGCGCTTTGCCATCACCACAGTGGCCAAAATCAACAATGTTGACGAACTTGCCGACCGTTTCCTGCGCGAGGGAAAAACCTTTACAGAGACTAGCCAGGGCGGCATCAACCCCACCGAGCTTATTGCAATGCTCATCTGCGAGAAACAGAGTTTCAAAGAGGGAATTGAGAACGTCTATAACAGCATAAAAGGCTCGTGCTCAATGCTGATTTTGAACAAGGACGAGATTATTGCCGGCCGCGACAAACTGGGCCGCACCCCTATCGTTATTGGCAAAAAAGACGGTGCCTACTGCGCTGCGAGCGAGACATCGTCGTTCCTGAACCTTGACTATAAGATTGAGAAATATATTGGTCCGGGCGAGATTGTGTCGATTCGCAACAACGGCTATTCGGTTCTGCGTGAGGCAGATAAAGAGATGCAGATTTGCTCGTTCCTGTGGGTTTACTACGGATACCCACCCGCTTGCTACGAGGGCATCAATGTTGACCAAACGCGTTACCGCTGCGGGCAGAAGCTTGCAGAGAATGACGATGTGAAAGACGCTGATTTTGTGGCAGGTATCCCCGATTCGGGTGTCGGTCACGCAATGGGCTACAGCGCCGCCACGGGCATTCCGTATATGCGCCCATACGCAAAATACACGCCAACCTGGCCGCGCAGCTTTATGCCGCAAAATCAGAAACAGCGCGACCTGGTGGCCAAGATGAAGCTGATTCCGAACGCATCGGTCATCAACGGCCGCAAGGGCATTTTCCTCGACGACTCGATTGTGCGCGGCACGCAGCTGAAAGACAATGTGAAAGACCTGATGGACGCCGGTATCAAGGAAGTGCATATGCGCGTTGCCTGCCCGCCGCTCATCTACCCTTGTGAGTATCTGAATTTCAGCCGTTCGCGCTCGTCGCTCGAGCTGGCCACACGCAAGGCCATTGTTAAGCTTGAAGGTAAAGAAGATGTCGATTTCTCGAAGTACGCCGACCCCGATTCGCAGGAATACAAGAATATGGTTGAGCAGATGCGCAAGGATATGAACCTGACATCGCTCAAATTCCAACGGCTCGAGGATTTGATTGAGGCCATTGGCCTGCCGAAAGAGAAGCTCTGCACCCACTGTTGGGACTGCTCAAGCCGCGGATGATTGAAGGATTGAAGGAAGTTCCGACAGCTATCGGAATGATTGAATGAGAAATATGGTTAGGGGCGCAAGTTTTTGCGTCTCTGGCTTTTTGTAGATGAATAGACAAAATAAAACCAATTATATATAAAAAATATGCCATAGAAAGTATAATTATATCAACTAAACAAACTCTAACGGGAAAAATGCAACCAAAAAGAAACCTACGTAAACTACTATTAGTCAATACATTAATTTTTATAACATCGGTCGTTTGGGCACAGGGCAAATCTGCAACTATAGTGAAAACCGACACGACTATGGTACACAGCCATATAGAGAAAAGCTATTCACCACAAAAAACTGCATTTGTGAGGCCCAAAGTGGGTTTGGTGCTGTCGGGTGGCGGTGCGAAAGGTATGGCTCACATTGGTGTGCTGAAAAAAATGGAGGAAATCGGCCTATACCCCGACTACATAACGGGCACAAGCATGGGCAGCATTGTTGGCGGCCTATACTCAATAGGTTACAGCATAGATGAGCTTGAAGATGTAGCTCGCAACTCAAAATGGCTGGAGCTCATGACCAATAATCAAGACGCCAAACTGGTGTCAATCAAACAAAAGGATGATTTCGGCTGGTGGCCGATTGAGATTTCGTTTGACAATCGTAGGCGAGTGATGTCATCGGGAGTGATTGAAGCCCCCAACCTGTCACTATTCTTCTCACGCCTGACATGGTGTACGTCAGGCATCAATAAGTTCAGCGATTTTCCTATACCATTTCGATGCTATGGTGTTGATATTCTAAAAGGTAAGTTGGTTGAGTTCAAGGAAGGCGATCTGGCGCGCGCCATTCGTGGAAGCATGGCCATCCCGATGGTCTTTTCGCCTGTGTTGATTGAAAACCCCAATGATACATTATTGGTTGTGGACGGTGGTGTGATGCATAATTTTCCGGTCGACGAGGTGCGTGACATGGGAGCCGACATCGTGATAGGTTCATACACGGGCTATGAAGACGAAGTGTCTGCCAACGAGATGAACTCCATAGCCAAGATAACCGGCCGCGTGCTTATGTTCGGCGGCGTTAACGATTCGAGGCTGCAGATGGAGAAAGTGGACCCGAGATACCGTATCCAGCCCAACCTGAAAGGCATACAGCCATCGGACTTTTTAAAAGCCGACAAGATTATCAGACGCGGTGAAGAGGCCGCCATTGACCGTCTTGCCGATCTAAAAAAACTGGCAGACTCACTTAACGCCATCGAGCCTCGCCAACGTCCGAAACCACTGCCCCGTCACGATACTATCATAGTCAATCATGTGATTATAAATGGTTTAAGTCTGACTAATGGTGAGAACGCCTATGGTATTATAGATATACATGAAGATCAGATTGTCACACCGCAGATCATTGAAGATGCCATCAACAGGCTGTATGCCACATTGCTTTACAACTCTATCAGTTATAGCATTCAAACTAGCGATGACAATAAAATATCGTTGATTTTCAATGTTAAAGAAAAAGGAACAATGCAGTTGAAGTTTGGCGGCTACTATGACAACATTTACAATATCGGATTCACGTTTAAATACAGCCATCGAAACTTTCTCTGGAAACTCTACGATGCGTATGTATATGTCAACATCAACAAATATCCTGGTATTCAGGCGCAATTAAGCCGTAATTTGGGCAAAAACGACGTGTTGGCTGTATACACGAGAATCAGATGGGACAACGATTTTAAAACATTATACAATGGCAGTAAGAGACTAGGCAATGTCGGGTTCATGCACAGTAGCTGGGATATACTTGGCGGCAGCCGTACTCTTGGCAACTACACAAAAGTTGAACTGTCACCGATTCTTGAGTATTTCAAATTCGATACAGATGAAAATGACAATATTGATTCGCAATATGCGCTTAACAGCGATTATATTCATGTTGGAGCCCGTTTTATGATAAAACATAATACACTTGACAACAACATATTTCCCAAAAACGGATCGCGCTGGAATATTGAAGCTAAAGCTGTTAACTCAAATGAATCAGTTTATTACAAAGATAATGGCATCGAAATCGACAGCCATCACAAATATTTGAAATTCAGTTCTACATATGAACAAGCTTTTACTTTCAGCAACAATACAACGACACTGATTCCATGGGCCAGCATTGGATTGAGCACTAAAGATATTGTTGAGCCAGACAAGTTCTATATCGGTGGTTTTGAATATTACCTGCGTTACGGCCAGACTCCGTATATCGGACTGCAACCCAACCAGTTATGCGCTAACAATTATAGCATTGCCGGGTTAACATTCCGACAGGAGATTTTCAAGTATGGCGGTATCATTTTTCGGACGAATATGGTTGTAACATACGATCATCTTGAAGACATACAGAACCCAACTGTCAAGAGTATCGGTGGCGGTATAGGCATTATTTTCCGCACACCAATAGGTCCGATTTGCTATATGCGTAGCCTCGACACCTATGCCGGTTATGCGTACCGCTATTTCAATATTGGGTTTAATTTGCCGTATATCAAATAAAAGGGCATGTTTCGTGCGTCGTTATAGACTCTAAACAACACAAAAAAAGCGAAGCCACTCTCCTGACTTCGCTTTTTCATTTCAATTAACTGTATCTCAAATCATTCCAACAATCATATTCACGGCCTTGTCCAATCCGTCGGCGTTTTTGCCGCCTGCCGAAGCAAAGAACGGTTGGCCGCCGCCACCGCCCTGAATCTCTTTGGCGGCCTCGCGAATCATCTGCGAAGCGTTCAGGCCTGTGGCAACCAGCGCATCGCTCATTGCAATTGTCAGCGATGGTCTGCCATCGAATTTGGCGCCAGCCACAAACAGGAACTTATCCTTAACCTCGCCGCGGATTCTGAAGGCCACATCCTTCAGCGCGTCGGGGCTCATCTCAATGCCCACAGGCAGACGGAACAGTTTCACATCGCCCTTCGTCTCTGCATTTGCGAGCAAATCGGCTTTTATCTTTTGGATTTTCTCCTGCATAAACTTTTCAATCTCGCGCTTCAGTTCGGCGTTCTCGTCAACGGTCTTTTTAATGGTCTGCGCCAGATTGGGCACGTTGTTGAACATCTCCCGCAGCGAGCGAAGAACATCCTGCTGCGCGTCGAACAGATTCTCAGCCTTTTCGGCGGTCACAGCCTCGATACGGCGCACACCAGCGGCAACCGAACTTTCCGACACAATCTTAATCAGTCCAATCTCGCCAGTTGAATGAACGTGCGTTCCGCCGCACAACTCAATCGACGGGCCGTATTTGATAACGCGCACCGTGTCGCCGTACTTCTCGCCGAACAGCGCCATCGCGCCAAGCGATTTGGCCTCCTCAATCGGCATATTGCGGTTCTCCTCGAGCGCCAGATTCTGACGGACAAGCCTGTTGGCGATATGCTCCGCCTTGCGCAGTTCCTCGTCGGTAACCTTTTGGAAATGAGAGAAATCGAAACGCAGGCAATCGGGCGACACCATTGAGCCCTTCTGCTCAACGTGAGTGCCAAGTACCTGACGCAGAGCGTAATGCAGTAAGTGAGTGGCCGTGTGGTTGTTGGCCGTCTGTTGGCGGCGCTCCACATCGACAACGGCGCGGAATGTGGTTGTCGGGTCTTTCGGCATCTTTTTGGCAAGGTGCACGCTCAGTTTGTTTTCTTTCTTAGTCTCAATAATTTCGATACGCTCACCGTCGGCCTCAATGTAGCCCGTGTCGCCAATCTGACCGCCCATTTCGGCGTAGAACGGCGTGCGGTTGAGCACAATCTGATAGAGTTCCTGATTCTTCTGTTTGATTTTGCGGTAGCGCAGAATCTCCACGTCGGCTTCCGTCAGGTCGTAGCCCACAAACTCCGACTCACCTTCCTGCAGATAAACCCAGTCGCCAGTCTCAATGGCGGCGGCGTTGCGTGCGCGCTCCTTTTGTTTCTGCATCTCGACATCGAAATCTGCCTGATTGACAGTCAAATCGTTCTCGCGCAGAATCAGTTCGGTCAGGTCGAGCGGGAAGCCGTAGGTGTCGTAGAGCGTGAACGCATCCACACCTGTTATCTCCTTCTGTCCAGCGGCTTTTGCGTCGGCCATAATCTTGTCGAGAAGGCGGATTCCTGTCTCGAGCGTGCGAAGGAATGCATCTTCCTCCTCCTTCATAACCTTCTCAACCAGAGCCTGTTGCGCTTTCAGTTCGGGATAGGCGTCGCCCATTGTGTCGACCAAAACAGGTAACAGTTTGTACATAAACGATTTACGCTGTCCCAGGAAGGTGTATCCGTAGCGGACGGCGCGGCGCAGGATTCGGCGGATAACGTAGCCCGCCTTTGCGTTCGACGGAAGTTGGCCGTCGGTCACCGAGAAGGCAATTGTGCGCACGTGGTCGGCCACAACTCGCATTGCCACGTCAACCTTCGGGTCTTTGCCGTACTCGCAGTCGCAAATGCGGCCTATCTCCTTGATTATGGGTTGGAAAACATCAGTATCGTAATTCGATTTCTTGCCTTGCAGAGCCATACACAGGCGCTCGAAACCCATTCCCGTATCGACGTGCTTGTGCGGCAGAAGTTCGAGCGAACCGTCGGCTTTGCGGTTGTATTGCATAAACACAAGGTTCCAAATCTCGATAACCAGCGGATTGCTTTGGTTCACAAGTTCGCGGCCAGGCAGTTTGGCGCGTTCGGCGTCGTCGCGCAGGTCGATATGAATCTCAGAGCACGGACCGCAGGGGCCAGTGGCGCCCATCTCCCAGAAGTTGTCGTGCTTGTTGCCGTGGATTACGCGGTCTTTGGGCAGATATTGCAGCCAAATCTCTTCGGCTTCGGTGTCAAGGTCAAGGTTTTCCGACGCATCGCCTTCAAACACAGTGGCATACAGGCGGTCTTTCGGCAGTTTGTAGACTTCGGTCAGAAGTTCCCACGCCCAGGCGATTGCTTCCTTCTTGAAATAGTCGCCAAACGACCAGTTGCCGAGCATCTCGAACATTGTGTGGTGATAGGTGTCGTGGCCCACTTCTTCAAGGTCGTTGTGCTTGCCCGACACACGCAGGCATTTCTGGCTGTTGGCCACACGCGGCCACTTGCGCGGCGATATGCCAAGGAAAATGTCCTTGAACTGGTTCATACCCGCGTTGGTGAACATCAGAGTCGGGTCGTCTTTGATAACCATCGGCGCACTGCTGACAATCTGGTGCTGCTTCGACGCAAAAAAGTCTTTGAATTGATTGCGTATCTCTTTAGAATTCATATTATTATATGTATAATTGTTTCATTTTACATAGAGTTGCAAACTTATTTCTTTTTTCATTAGTTTTGCTATGTAAAAATCGTGTTTTCAGAAAATAATGTCGAAACCGAAATATAGTTTTAATCCGGAAAGTCTGAGCTATGACCAGATAAAGCTCTCCCCCCGTCAGAAAATATTCAAATTTCTCCGTGGCGCTGTGCTGCTTTTGTCGGTTTCGTTCGTTTTTCTGCTGATTTTGTCGCTCTTTTTCGACACTCCGGGCGAGAAAATCCAGAAACGCGAGAACAAGCAGCTGCTCTATCAGTATGAGCTTCTGAATCAGAAGGTTGAGAAGATGGAGCAGAGTATGGACGAAATTCAGCAGCACGACGACAACATCTACCGGCTGATTTTCGGCATCGACCCTGTGTCAGAGAATGTCCGCAAAGCCGGCGTGGGCGGCTCGAACCCATACAAGGAGCTTGAACAATACTCGAAATCGGAATTGCTTATCGAGACATCGAAAAAGATTGACAACCTGACACGCCGAATGGTTGTGCAGACCGAATCGTACGACAATATTATGAAATTGGTACAGGACAAAGAGAAGTTCCTGGCGTCGATTCCTGCTATCTCGCCCATCGCCGACCGTAATTTGAAACGCTTTGCGTCGGGCTACGGCTACCGCATCCACCCCATCTACCGCACGCTGAAAATGCACAAGGGCATTGACCTGACAGCGCCCACCGGCACAAAAGTTTACGCCACGGGCGGCGGCAAGGTTATCAGCGCCGGATATGCCACAGGAGGCTACGGCATCAAGGTTATCATCGACCACGGATACGGCTACAAGACGCTCTACGCTCATTTGAACAAAGTGAATGTGAAAGTTGGCAAACGCGTGGCCCGCGGCGATGTGATTGGCGAAGTGGGCAGCACCGGCCGCTCAACCGCTCCGCACCTGCACTATGAGGTAAGAAAAAACGACCAGACCGAAAATCCGGTGAACTACTACTACACCGACCTGACGCCTGAGGAATATGAGGAGATGATTAACGTATCGAGCCAAATGACAATGAGTTTCGACTAAATCTTACAGTTATGCCATACAAAGAACAAAAAATCGAAAAGTTGTTTTACACCATCGGCGAGGTAGCCGCAATGTTTGAGGTGAACACATCGTTAATCCGCTATTGGGAGAAAGAGTTCGACATCATCAAGCCGCAGCGCAACAAGAAGGGCAACCGCCTGTTCACGAAGAAGGATGTCGAGAACTTCTACATCATCTATCACCTTGTGAAAGAGCGCGGTCTGACGCTCGAAGGTGCAAAGCGGAAGATGCACGACAACCGCGAGGACACAATAAACAACTTTGAGGTGGTGAAGTCGCTCGAATCGATTAAAGAGATGCTGCTCGAAGTAAAAGAGATGCTGTAAAAAAACTGATTCACAGCCGTTCAGCGCGGCACTGACACAAAAAAAGCAGGTTCAATCGTGATGATTTAGCCTGCTTTTATTATATATATGGTATAACTACCCTTCTATTTGTCAACCGGGAAGAATTTGAACGGAAGGTCGACCAAATCGCGGAAATACTCGCCCTGGTCGAGCATATCCTCGTCGTCCTGCTGATAATACCAATGAATCTCAACATCGGCACCAGTAGTGAAAAGTGCGTTCATTCGTTTAATAATACTAAAGAACATTTTCGACGAAGCCGTATTGTAATATTTCATTTTGAATGACATTGTTGTCTTTGGTGCCGGGTTTTTGGCATATTCTTCAATCCATTCAAGTACAGAGCCATATAATAATGTGGCATTTTCGGGCAACGACTGGCCGGCAATCATCAACTCACCTTTCTCGGCGCTGAATTGCAAATCCGGCTTTTGCTTACTTGGGGTTATTATTAAGTCGTTCATGACAATAATTTTTACCAAAAATAGAAACTAAAATGTAATGGAGACAAAAATGCCGAACATTTTTTAACAGATTTATACACCATGTTGGGAATATATCGACTTTATGCGGAATGAAAATTAATTATCAATACCAATCTATATCAACACCAATTAGTTAATAACCAAACGATTTGGAGCGATGAAAAATTCGAGTGTCGGGTTATTTTTATGCTGATGACCGATTTGCGACTATAGGCTGTCGGTGTAGTAGTAACTAAAACATTTACAACATATTATTATGAAGAGATACCAATCGGTACCGATTGCCACAAATGCAACAAAAGCCTTTTTGGCGGTTTTGTGCGCGTTTCTTTCAACATCGGCGGCGGCGCAAAGTGCTGACGAACTGCTGCAGAAACTGCAACGCACAAGCGACAAGGGCGAGCAGATTACACTGCTGAACCGCCTTGGCGACCTGGCCCGCAATGCGAATGCCACTGCCGAAGCCGTCGACTATCACCAAAAAGCATTGAAACTGTGCCGCGAGACGGGCAACGCCGAAAGCGAAGCCAAAACGCTGAATTATATCGGCTCAACTTATTGGCGGTCAAATAGTTTCGACTCGGCGCAACACTACTACGAAATGGCGCTCGAAGCCTGCACCCGAAGCGGGAATCAGGACGATAAAATACGGATTCTGAACAACTTGGCGCTTGTGAGCCAAAGTCAGGGCGACTATTTCTCGGCCAACTACTACTATCAGAAAGTGGCGGCGGGCTGGCAGGCGGCGGGAAACCTTGCCGAATACGCTTCGACGGTGAACAAAATCGGCAGTATGTATCTGTCGCGCAACCTGTTCGACTCGGCGCTGACGCAATACGGTAAGGCGCTGCAAATCCGTGCCGAGCTGAACGACACAATCGCTATCGCACAGACATACAACAACATAGCCACCGCTTACAAGAACCAAAATCTGTTTGACTCGGCGCTTGTGAATCTGCAAAAATCCATTGCGCTACTCACCGCCACAGGCGACCAAAACGGCCTGGCCGAAGGCTACAACAACCTTGGCGGGCTCTTCTGGCAGAACAAGAACTACAAGGACGCGCTGGCCAACTATCTGCTTGCGCTCGACATTCGCGAAAGGCTTGGCAACAACGAGAAAAGTGCCGCTACAATGAGCAATATCGGCTTGATTTACAAAGATTTGAGCAACTACGACAAAGCGCTCGAATACTACAATAAATCGCTCGAGCAGTATCGGGCAAGTGGCAATCAGTTTCTGCAGTCAGAAGCGCTGAATTTGATTGGCGGTGTTTATTGGCAATCAGGTAGTTACGCCGAAGCACGGGATGTTTACAAAACTGTGCTGCAAATGCGTGTGGCGGTTGGCGACAAACGCTATATCGCGCGGTCGCACAATAACTTAGCACTTGCCTACAAGAGTCTGAACGAGCGCGATTCGGCTCTTGCGGAATACAACAGCGCGCTGGAACTCTACCGCGAACTTGGCGACCAAATGAATGAAGCGGCAATGGTGAACAATATTGGCAACCTGTATCTGAAATTCGGCGAGACCGAAATGGCTGCAAATGAGTTTGTTAAGGCACTTGAAATGCGCCGACAAATTGGCCACGAAACGGGCATTGCCTACTCTGAACTCGACCTTGGCATGGTTTATATCAGTAAAAGATTGTACAACAAGGCTTTACCGCTGCTGAACGACGCTTTGCGAATCGCCCGAAAAATCAAAAACAGCGAACTTGAAAAAGATGTACTGCTCGCATTGTCAAACACTTACGCCGCAAGTGGCAATCTCGCGAAAGCGTACACAAATATGAAACACTACACCGCGCTGAAAGACAGCATTTTAAGCCTGGAAAGCATAAAGCGCATTGCCGATATGCAAATCAGTTACGAGACCGAAAAGAAGGAACGCGAACTGAAAATCAAGGACATACAGATTCTACAGCAGCAGGAACGCAACAGCCGCCAACGCATAATTATCTATTTTGCGGCAATCGGGCTGCTGATTGTGCTGGCCTTCGCGGTGGTGGTGACGCGGCAGAACAAAAAAATCCGCAAGGCGAACGAAATGCTTGATTTACAGAACAAACAGATTATCCAACAGAACGAAGAAATTGAGCAGCAGCGCGATTATGTGACGATGCAGCGCGACCAAATCGCCGAACAAAAAGAGAAGATTACGGACAGCATTGAGTATGCAAGCCGCATTCAGAACGCAATGCTCACGCCCGCCGATGTGTGCGGCCAACTGCTGCCGCAGCACTTCATTCTGCTTGTGCCGCGCGACATTGTGAGTGGCGATTTTTATTGGGTGAAAAAGATTGGCAATCAGGTGGTTGCAACCGTAATGGACTGCACGGGGCACGGCGTTCCTGGCGCGTTTATGAGTATGCTGGGCACCACGCTGCTCGAGCAGATTGTCACGAACGGATTCAGCAGCGCCGCCGACATTCTCGAGCAAATGCGCAAATCGGTGAAAAACTCTCTGCACCAAGAAGATAAGCAGTCGTCACAGTCCGACGGAATGGACTGCGCGCTCTGCGTAATCGACTTCGAAAACAGGCGGCTGCAATACTCGGGCGCCAACAATCCGCTGATAGTTGTCCGCGATGGCGAAATTATTGAGTATGAAGCCGATAAGATGCCAATTGGCATTCACGTTTTCGACGAGACCGACTTCACCAACACCGAAGTCAGCCTTGAGCCGAACGACACAATTTATATGTTTTCAGACGGTTTTGCCGACCAATTTGGCGGCGACAACGGCCGTAAACTGATGATGAAGAACTTCAAGAAGGTGCTGGCCGAAGCAAGCCTGAACTCGATTGAAGCGCAGAAAGATTTTCTCTATCAGCGATTTACCGAATGGAAAGGCGACTATCGCCAAATTGACGATGTGTCGGTGATGGGAATAAAATTTTGATGCATTTTCCACGTCAAAATTGAACACAGATGACACAGATTTAACAGATTAACACAGATTATTAATATATGAAAATCAAGAATTTAGCAACACTTATCTTTTTCGTAAGTGCAACTGCCACCTTTGGGCAAACCAATGCGGAAATTGACGATTTAAGCAATCAGCCCGATGGCCGCAAAAGCCGCATTCTGCTTGAGCGCGCCGAGCAAAACCGCAACACCTATCCCAATCTTGCGCGCGAACAGATTGCCGAAGCCATTTTCATATCGCAGGGCTCAACCGATTACGAAACATTTGTAAACGCACTGATAATCAAACTGAAACTGCTTTGCGCCGCCGACAGCATTGCCGAAGCCGAAAACCAATTGAAAACCGCAGAGAAAGCCGCCAAACGCTTTGGCAGCAAGGAATTGCAGGCTCGCGTCACTCTTGCCCAAGCCGACATTCTTGTGGCTGAAAACAAATTAGACAAGGCGGCCGAAATCTATACGAAACTGGTTGCAGACTACTCAAAATCAGACTTTTGCGATATTGCCATAACTGCCGCCAACCAACTCGGCTATATCTACCGTGAAAAAAGTATGGCCGAGCAGTCGCAAAAATCGTTTCTAAAAGCCATTGAGATTGAGAGCCACAGCGATTATCCCGAACTTAAAGCCGTGAGCCTGAACTTTTTAGGCAGTCATTTCTGGCGCAGCGGAAACTACACTCAAGCGCTCGACTACTACTGTCAGGCGCTCGAAATACGCAAAGGCTACAAAAACGAGTTTGACATTGTTAACTCGCTGATTAACATTGGTAATACGTACCAAAATATGGGCGATTTCAGCAATGCGCTAACCTATCAGACACAAGCAATGCAGATTGCCGAAAAGTGGGAAAATAAACTCACTATTGCGCAGATAATGAACTATATAGGCAACATTTACTGGCGCCGCAGCCTTTACGATAGTTCGCTTTGTTACTATCGGCAGTCGATAACTCTCTATGAATCAATGGGCAACCGCCTAAAAACCGCAAGCCTGAACGACAACATTGGCAATGCCTACAAGATGAACAGCCGATTCGATTCGGCAATGCACTACTACAATTCGGCGCTGGCCATAAGAGAAGAGTTGGGCAGCAAACCCGACATTGCGTACTCGCTTTCGAATATTGCTTCAATATATTGGAATACAACAAAATACGTACAGGCACTTGAATGCTATTTTCAAGCGCTTGACATTCGCGAAGAGTTGAACGACAAAGCAAACGCCGCAAGTTCACTGACAAATATCGGTCTCATTTACAGAGATTTAACCGACTATGACAAGGCTATCAGTTTTTTGGAAAGAGCACTTAATATTCACAAAAGCACTGGAAATAAGGAACTTACGGCCTATGTACTGAATCACATTGGCAGCACGCACCGAATGGCAGGCAATCTGCAACTTGCGCTCGATAGCCATATGCAGGCGCTACGCATCCGTCAAGAGATTGGCGACAAGAACGGTTGCGCCGCTTCGATGAACAATATCGGGCTGATTTACCGCGATTTAGGCGACACTGACAAAGCCATCGACTTCTTCAACGAAGCGCTGGAAATCTACCAATCGTCTGGCAATCAGCAGGCTGCAGGGTTTGTGCTGAACAACATTGGCGATGTTCTCACACTTATCGGCAAGGGCCAACAGGCTGTGGCTCAATACAAAACCGCACTCGCCATCTTTGAAAAGATGGACGACAAACGCGGCATTGCCATCACATCGCAGAATATTGGCCAATTCTACTATTCCGCAAAACGATATAATGAAGCCAAACCATTCTACAGCAATGCTTTGCAGTGCGCGCAAGAGATTAACGACCTTGAGATTTCAAAGAATGTCAGTTTCGACCTTTTCAATCTCTACGACCAAACGGGCAACAGCGCTAAAGCGTTGGAAATATACAAGATATATAACGCTTGCCGCGATTCGATAAGCAACAGCGAAAACACCCGGCGAATGCTCGAACTGCAATCGCTCTACGAGATTAAAGTGAAGGAAAAGGACACCGAGCTGCAAAAAAGCAAAGACGAGAATAACATTCTGAAAATCAGCAGCAAAAATCGAAATTTGAGTTACTTTGCCGATGTTGCGGTGCTGGTGTTCGCACTAGGGCTTTTCATATTTAGCAGACGAAGAAAACTTACTGAAAAGCAATAAGATATCCCCTATCTTTTGACAAATCGGTCGAACAAAATCGCACCATTACCAATTGTGGTTCGCACAAGGTAAACACCGCTAGGCAAATCAGAAATAGGAAGCAAGCATTTGTGAGAATCAGCAGTAACGTGCTTAACCACAATGCCTTGCAAAGAGATTATGTCAACGTAGGCTATTGGGCTTTCAAACTCAATTGTAACAAAATCAGTGGCCGGATTCGGGAAAAGCACAAGCGTTTTTTGCGGTGGGCATTCAGTTTGAGCCACTGACGTGAATCCAAGCGAAACCGGCAGCGTACCGCGGTGCCACATGCCGCCGTAGTGCTCGCCATAATTCAGAGCACCGGCCCACATTCCGCAGCCGTTAGGCGCAATGCCAATGGCTGTAAATTGGTCAATATCAGTATAAAAATCGGCATAATTGCTGAAAGTTGCGCCATCGTCGGTGCTGAACGACAGCCCTGTATGCAACCCGTTGAGTTCCGTCCCAACGCTTACAAGTGTGTCTGTACCCGGTACATAAGCAAAACCGGTTGTAAAGAACAGACCTTGCGGATGAATCTGTTCCCAATCAGAGCCGCCATTGGTAGTGCGATATGCCGCATAATTATTTGCAGACAAAGTACTTATCACGCCGGTGTCATTATCGCGGAAAGCGAGTTTGAATTCAGTATTGCAAGGTGTTTGCACAACCGTCCACGTTGCGCCGCGGTCGATAGAACGGAACAGCCGCCCTGCGCTAGTGCCAAAGAAAACCGTGTTGCCACAGACTGCAAAACTGCCTACAAGGCCCGTCTCGTCGCGTTTGTTGGCCGGAATGCGCGATGCCTGAACACGCGTCCACTGCTTGCCACCGTCGGTGGTGGTGTATATTTCGAAGTAGCCGCCGTTGGGGTCGCCAATGCAGACACCCGACTGCGAGTCCCAAAAATGAACGGCATTAGGGAACGCGCTCTTGCTGCTGAACGTGGCCGACGGCTGCACCGCCCATGTAGTTCCGCCATCGGTTGTGTGCGCTATCTTGCCGCCTGTCAGCGTGTTAGAGTTGACACTCACATAAACCGACGCCCATGCTTCGGTGGCACTCACAGCGCTTATCGACGAAATAGTATAACTCTCATTTTTAGGGATATTCACCGTTCCAGACAACCACGACTCACCACCGTCGGTCGTACGACAGAAATCCATACACTGGCCGTTACTGATGATACCATCATAAGCCGATGCCCACGCTACTTGCTCATCCACAGCAGAAATATTCTGTATTCCCCTATAGCTATGGCTAAACCCCGACGACTGTAAAGTCCAAAGCAATGGGGTATTAGTCGCTGGTTTTATTTTGATAACAGCATCCAGCTCACAATCAAACAGATTAGTTTGCAGAATCATTCGGTCAGGTAGGAAAAAACCATCATAATCACCACCCCATCCCCAGTTTATATGCAGATATCCATTTGATTTATAACCATCAACAATCCAAGCATGACCTTCATCATTTTTGGTGGCACCAGAATAAATAACAGGTCGACCGGCATCAATTTCAGCGCACATCATACAGAACCACTGTTCGTTAGAATAATCGGAATATTTAACCAATTCAATCGAATCGGAATAGCGGAAATATTGCGGCATGGCATACAGCACATCGCAAGTGTATGAACCGGCGCTGTTCTCTGTGTACGACATATCCACAGCCACCCCAGCATGATACAACAATTGTGCAACGGCGGCCCTTTCTTCCGACGAATGATGGCTTCGCAGCTTGTCGGGCATCAAATCCCAATGATAAGTAGTTGCGCCAAAGTTCGCGAACTGCTGCCCATATTCAGGTTTTTCCGATGGCACGTACTTGTGCCAACCACGTCCCGTTTCCGGCCACTTGTGGTAGCGCATAACCTGCCCCATGGCCACGGCCACGCACCCCACATATGTCGGGCACGAATCGTTATAGACGTCTGTCTGTTCCCATGCGGATGTGATCAGTGGCCCGACGGTTACAACTGAATCGATAATCGATACGGTATCAGCTACTTGCGTGGAATCAACCGTCGGCGTTGAATCGGCGCGAGCCCGCCATTTGCGAAGGTTAGCGGTCGAGCCGATGCCCGACTGACGCACCGCTGATATTTTCTGCCCATAACGGTCAAGTTGGTGCATAAGCATCTTGTTTTCAACAGGTTCACCGGCAGGCGATGTGTGCGAGAAGCCCAAAACAGGATTCACGGCATCGTCGGCCGCAATGATGGCAAACCCGCCATCGGCTTGACCGAAAACATAATAGACTGTGTCGGCACCACAAGTACCAACATAGAGCAAACTTATTGTGGATGAAGACTTTTGCGTGTTTTTTCCAAACACACCGGCGGCCACAGTCTGTGCCTTGTCAACAGGCACAAAATCAGCCTTTATCGGATTGACAATCAATAATAAAAAAGTTGCTATTGAAAGCAATTGTTTCATATCATCCCCAGAAAATATATGCCACAACAATTGCCGCCACAATGCTCGCAAGGTCGGCAAGCAGGCCGCAGACCACGGCGTGGCGCGTTTTGGTGATGCTCACGCTGCCGAAATAGACGGCCAGAATGTAGAACGTGGTGTCGGTTGCGCCTTGGAAACAGCACGCCAAACGGCCAGCGAACGAGTCGGCGCCCATTTGGTTCATCGTCTCAATCATCACGCCGCGCGCGCCCGAGCCGCTCAAAGGCTTCATAAACGCCGTGGGCAGGGCATCGACAAAATCGGTGTTCAAGCCAACCAGGGCAAAGAACGAGCGAAGGCCGTCTATCAGGAAATCGAGCGCGCCCGAAGTGCGGAAAACGCCCACCCCGACAAGTATCGCAATCAGGTACGGAATGATTTTGATGGCAACGCCAAAACCTTCCTTCGCGCCTTCGATAAACGCTTCATATACATTCACTTTCCGCCTGATAGCCAATGCGATAAACGAAATAATCACGCAAAACAGAATGATGTTGGCAATGAGCGACGACTGCGCGTTGACTGCTTCGCGCGGCAGCGTCACAAAGTACCAAATCAGGCCGCTGATGATGAGCGAGAAGACAGCGAAATAGCCGAGAAAAACCTTGTTGAAAAGATTGATTTTCTGAAAGATGGAAACCGCCAGAATTCCGACAATCGTGCTGAAAAATGTTGCAATCAGAATCGGGATGAAAACGTCGGACGGGTCGGCGGCGCCCATCTGCGCACGGTAAACCATAATGCTCACGGGTATCAGCGTCAGTCCTGAAGTGTTGAGTACCAGGAACATAATCATTGAGTTCGACGCGGTGTCTTTCTTCGGGTTCAGTTCCTGCAATTGGCTCATCGCCTTCAGTCCGAGCGGAGTGGCGGCATTGTCGATGCCGAGCATATTGGCCGCAAGGTTCATCATTATTGAGCCGTTAACATGGTGATTTTTAGGAATTTCGGGAAACAGTTTGTTGAAAAACGGCCCCATAATGCGTGAGAAGACGTTAATCATTCCGCCCTTCTCGCCTATCCGCATCAGGCCAAGCCAGAGCGTCATCACGCCAGTCAGGCCGAGAGAGATTTCAAAGCCCGTTTTGGCCATATCGAAGGTGCTTGCCACCATTGCCGAAAAAATCTGCGTGTCGCCCAAAAAAATCAGTTTGATGAGCGCCACCACAAACGCTATCACGAAGAATGCTATCCAGATGTAGTTGAGAGCCATAGAATTATTTAGGATTTAGGATTTAGGATTTAAGATTTATTATCAAATGTTGTTGGGGGTTGGTAGGGACGCGATTAATCGCGTCCGATTGTCTTAGTTTTCAGTTTGTGTTTGCGTTAACATCGCATCGAGTATCGTTCTCATTTTCTGACCGTTCCATTGTGCCATTCCGCTTTTGCGCATCAGGATGTTGCCTTCGGCGTCAATCAGGAAGGTTACGGGCAGAGTGCTTGTCGAGAGTTGCTCGGGATACTTTTTAATTGGCAGATAGACAGGCAAATCCAAGTTCTTCCGATTGACGAATTTAGCCACATCGGTGCGTTTCTCGTTGGTCACGAAGACGAAATTCACCTTGTCGGCATAGTCGGCGTAAAGGCTGCGGAACTGCCCCATCTCGGCCAGGCACGGCGCGCACCACGATGCCCAATAATTGATAATTGTCGGCTTGCCAGCGAAATCAGCCAGCGTGCAAGTATCGCCCCCGAGCGTGCGCAGATGCCAGTCGAGCGACGATGTGAACAGCGGAATGGGCTGCTTGAGCAGCGACGGCTGATAGACAAAAACCGTCGGTTTCAGCACCAGTGCGATGGTCGATTTCCGCGTCTGCGGAATCATAATGAAAACGGCCAGCAGCACGATTATCAAGTCCACAGCCAGACTGAATTTCGACTTGCGGCTCAATAGATTTGTGAAGTAACTCTTGAAAAATCCCATATACAAATTAAAAAACAGCGCAAGGTAGCAAAATTTACGGCGCACCGGCGACAAAAAAAGCGGTCCGACTTGCGCCGAACCGCCATAACTATTAATCGAAAAGAACTTACTTTCCTGACACTTCCTTGCAAGCCGCCAGAATGCCGTCGAACATCGGGCGGATGTCTTTTTCGGCAACGGCCGAGAAGGCGATGCGGATGAGTCCGTTGATGTTGATGGTGCCGATGCTGTACTTCTCGATGAGCAGCATACGAACCTTTTCGGCATCGATTCCGTCAGTCGGCCTGATGCACATAAAATAGCCCGAATTGTAAGGCAGAGCCTTGAAGTACGGTGCGTATTTCGGGTCGTTCAAAGTGTTGCGCACGGCGTTGTAGCGAGCCTGCATAATATCGAGTTTTGCCTTCTTTTCTGCAGCGTATGTCGGCGATTCAAATGCCTGAACCAAAAGCGATTGCGAAAGGTTGCTTGCATTCGAGATATTGCCACGCACGGCGCCTGCGGTCTTGTTTTCAAGCGCTTCGTAGAGTTGGGCGTCGCCACCCTTGACGGCGTATGTGATGAATCCCACACGAAAGCCCCAAACGTAGTCTTCTTTTGTCGGACCATCGACTTTCACAGCAAGCACATTCTCGTGCAAATCAGCCAGATAAGCGAACGGTGACTGACGGTCGACACCGTCTTCGTAAACAAGTCCGAAGTAAGCGTCGTCGCAGATAACGGCGATTTTCTTGCCCTTTTCGGCGGCGTTTTTGATGGCCGCAACCAGAGCCTGCATCTCGTCGGTGCGCGGCGAGTAGCCCGTCGGGTTGTTGGGGAAGTTGAGCAGCAGCACCTTCTTGTCGCCATCGGCCAACAGCGCGGCAGAGAGCGACGCAATGTCCATCTTATCGCCTTCAAACAAGTTATACGGTGTAATTTTTGCGCCGTAAGCGTTGCTCAAAGCCAGATTGTAGTTGCCCCAATAAAGGTTCGGAACCAGAATCTCTTGTCCGTCGTTCAGGAACATATAACCAGCCATACTGATGCCGTGAGTGAGCGCGCTTGTTGCGATGGGCAGACTGATGGTGACGCCCTTCAGACGCGGATTCTTCTCGGCAATCATTGCCTGCCAGCGTTTGCGGATGTCGGGACGGCCGAAGCTTGGTGCGTAAAGGAACGCCTTGTCGGCCGCGATGCCCAGCTTCGAGCTGATGCTCTCAAGGTGCATCGGCGAGCCGTCGTCTTCAATGGCCGTGCCGATGGTGGCGTTGATGCGGGTGCCTTTGGCTTCGGCGCCCTGCCCCAAAATGCCCTTCTTCGGGAAGAAAATGTTCTTGCCCCGTTCTGACAACAAATCAAATACCGCCTTGTTTTTTGCGGCGATAATCTCGTTCAAATTCTGTGCTTGCGGATTCATACTGCGTGAATTTTATCGGGGTGCAAAAATACACGTTTTTCACGTGATTTCAATATGGGTTTTACGTAATGGATAATTGATGGAATCGAAAGCGGGATTGAGTGTGTGCCGCAGCGTCATAATCGTTACAGACACAGACTTTGTCATCGTTATTGTCATAGTCATCGTTTTCAATTTGCGTTTGTGTCGCCGATTTTAATACATTGCGGCATATTTTATATAATTGTGTTGGCCGCGGTTTGAACGCCAAAAACACGATATATGCGCAAGAAACAAAAAATCAATTTATGGACTAAATGATTTATTTACAATAAACTAATACTCTAATAACAAAACTTTTAGAATTATGAACATTTTTCAGAAAAAATCGGCTTTAGTGCTCGCCATTGGCGCGTTAGCACTGCAAGCCACGGCGCAACCAGGTGGCGGACGGTTCCAACAGGTTAAATCGCCCGTTGTCAACGCTGACAACACCGTGACATTCAACTATCAGAACCGCAACGCAAAAGAAGTGAAGGTTTGGACTCAATTTGGCGGCGACGCCGTGATGACCAAAGGCGAGAACGGCCTGTGGACCGCTACAGTCGGCCCTGCCGCCCCCGACATCTACCCCTACCACTACACCGTTGACGGCATTAGCGTTATGGACCCGCAATGCGCCGATTGGTTTCCAAACGAGACCTTCAAAAACAGCCTGCTCGATATGCGCGGCGACGGCAATCTGATTCACGCGCTGAAAGACGTGCCCCACGGCAGCGTTGACTACTTGAACTATTGGTCGCCCGAGTTGGGGATGTTTATTCCTGTAATCGTCTATACACCACCATTTTACGACAAGAATCCAAACAAATCGTACCCTGTGATGTACCTTATTAGCGGCACCACCGACACCGAAGAAGTCTATTTCAAGGTGGGCAAAATGAACCTGATTCTCGACAACCTGATTGCCGAAGGCAAGGCCAAAGAGATGATTCTTGTTCTGCCCTACGGCAACCCCACTCTGCTCAAAACCGAGCGCCAGCCAGCACCGCAGGGCGGCGGAATGGGCGGTTTCGGTATGTTCGGCGGCTACAATTTCAACAAGGATTTTGTTGAAGTGCTGATGCCGTTTATTGAGAAGAATTACCGCACCATCAATGATGCCGATCACCGCGGAATCGGCGGATTCTCACGCGGCGGAAACCAAGGCCTGTCAATCGGTCTGGCCAATCTCGACAAGTTCTCGTACCTGTGCTCTTACAGTTCGTTCACGCAGATTCGTCCGGGTCAGTTCGACGATGCCGCCGCTGTGAACGCCAAAATCCACCTTTTCTGGTCGGGAATCGGCACTGATGACTTCCTTTACGGAAACTCGAAGGACCTGATGAACCTGCTCGACAAAAACGGTATTAAGAACATAAAGGAATTCACTTACGACAAGTTCGGACACACCTGGATGAACGCCCGCTACTGGCTCGACAAGTCGTTCCGTCTGTTGTTCCAAGACCAGAAAGTGATTGACGCAGAGAAAGGCATGAGCCTTGAAGAAGCCGAGAAAGTGCGTCAGGCTTCGGCCGCTGGCGGTGAAGAGTCGCGCCTTACCCCCGCTCTGATGGCCAATCTGTTCCCTGCTGGCGTCAAATCGCCAGAGTACAATCCCGACGGCACCGTAACGTTCCGCTGCCTGGCCCCGAACGCCGAAAAAGTTGAGTTGGAATGCCAGATGTTCAACGGCACAAAACCAATGGAAAAGAATGATAAAGGCGTTTGGTCAATCACCGTAAAACCCGATGTGCCAGACATTTATCCGTATGCATTCCAAATTGATGGCACACAGGTTGCCGACCCCAACAATATGCATATGTTCCCCAACGAAGGCTTCAAATACAGCCTTGTCGATGTTCGTGGCGAAGCGCCATCAGTTCAGGACATTCAGGATGTGCCGCACGGCAAGGTTTCGTATCGTTACTACAACTCAAAAACCTGCGGCATCGAGCGCCCGCTATGCGTTTACACACCAGCTGGTTACGAGCCTAACGGCAAGGAAAAACTGCCCGTTCTCTACCTTATCCATGGTATGACCGACACCTACGAGACTTGGTTTAAAGTTGGCCAGATGAACAATATTCTCGACAATCTGATTGCCAAAGGCGAAGCCAAACGAATGATAGTTGTGATGCCATACGCCAATCCTTACCCCGAGATGATTGCCCAAGGCAAGGCGCAGGCCTATAACGCGATGGATACCAAACTGACTACCAGCGAGTTCATTGACGAAGTGGTGCCGTTTATCGAAGCCAACTACAATGTGCTCACCGATGCCGACAACCGCGCCATTGCGGGCTTCTCACTCGGCGGACGCCAGACATTGGCTGCGGGCTTCGGCAATCCCGACAAGTTCCACTATGTGGCCGCTTTTGCTCCAGCAATCTTCGGCAACGAGTACGAGACCAACTTCCAGAATGGCACCTACGCCCCCATTGCCGACCTTCAGAAGAAACTGAAATTTATGTTCCTGGGCACTGGCACCGAAGATTTCCTGATTCAGGCTTCGCGCGGCCTTGACAAATACCTGACCGACCAGAACCTGAAGCATACCTTCTACAACCCAGGCGGCGGCCACACCTGGATGAACTGCCGCGACTACCTTGAACTGACTGCCAAAGAGTTGTTCAAGTAGGGATACGGCGTGCCACGTCTAACGTAGGGACACATCGTGTGGTCCGAATTGAGGACGCAAACACAACAGAAAAGCCCTCGGCAATACGCCGGGGGCTTTTTTGTTTGAAAACTTTGGCAAGGGAAGAATCGCCTACTGAAAACTTTTTACAAAATCAGCAAAAGTTTTCAGTAGGATTATAAGTGATTGAGCGTTTCGCGACACAAAAAAAGCCGCAAACAAATGGGAAACAATTATTTGCGGCAGAATGTTTTTGTAAGCAAGAACAGCGTCAAAGCTTACCCCAAAATGCGCCTACTATTTGAATAATTTCTGTGCGAAGTCGGCAAGCGATTTGCGCCACGGCTGCCATTCGTGGTCGCCGGGGAATGAGTTAAACTGCACATTCACACCTGCTTGCCGCATTTTCTCGGCAATAGCCTTGTTGTACTCAATGCGCGGGTCCTGCTCGCCGCAACTGATGTAGAAAACATCGTGCTTGCTGTTGAAAGTCTTTGTGTCGGAAAGGATTCCGGGGCACTCTTTCTCAAGGTCGAAATTGGCAGCGCCTGAAATGCCGCCGAACATTCCCGTCGAGAAAATTCCAACGTTGGCAAACACATCGGGCGAAAGCAGCCCAACGTAGAACGACTGCCCGCCCCCCATCGACAAGCCGCACATTGCGCGGAATCGCGGCTCGGCTTTAGTTCGGTAGTTCTTATCGACGAACGGAACAATGTTCTCAACCATCTCGGTGCGGAACGGCTGCATACCCTGTGCAGAATATGCCGGACCGCCTGTGCCACGCGTCTGAATGTTGCTGTTGGCGCTCACCACAATCATAGGCACGGCCTTGCCGGCGGCAATCAGATTGTCGAGAATGTTGGCCAAACGCCCCTGCTGCACCCAACCGCGATGGTCTTCGCCGCCGCCGTGCTGAATGTAAACCACCGGATAACGGTCTTTGCTCTCGTTGTAACCAGCTGGCGTATAAACAAATAGCGGCCGCCACTCGTTGTCAACCTTCGAGAAATAGTTTGTCTGGCGAACTTCGCCGTGCGGAACATCTTGAACTTCAAACAATTCGGTTCCCGCTTCGGGAATATCGATGCCGCTCATCATTCGGCCGCATCCGTAGAATACTTCGCTTGCGGGGTCGTTCACCGAAACGCCATCCACCACAAGCGAATAGTAATGAAAACCAGGCACTTGAGCCGGAATTGTAACCGACCATTGGCCGCGGTCGTTGCGGGTCATATCGTACTTTTTGCCGCAAATGTCAACCTGAACCAAATTGGCATCTGGCGCCATCAGTCTGAACATCAAACTGTTATCTTTTAGAATCCGCGGATATGAATTGCGGTTGATGTTGGTTGCAAGAGCCGCCGAGCCTTCGGGAAGTTGCTCTCTTTGTGGAAATTGCGCAAGCGCGCCAAATGTCAGTAATGCCGCAACCGTGGTGCAGGCCAAACGCAAACGAGTCATATTGTTATTTATTTGTGTGTAACTTACCAAAGATAACCAACGGTTTCATAAATCCGAAAGTTATTTTTGAACAGCGGATTGGCGCAGATTGGTCCGCAAACGGCAACATTTTGTTAATCAATTAGAAACTGCAAGAATGGACACATTCAAAATTCTTCGGTCGGCATTTTTGGCCGGCGTGTGCATCGGCATTGCCGGGTTCGGCTATCTGGCCGAAAAAAGCATTGTCGGGGCGGTGCTTTTCGCCTTCGGGCTGCTCACCGTGGTTCACTACAAACTGAAACTCTACACCGGCACTGCCGGATTCATTGTGAAGGGCGAAGTGGGACAACTTTTTCTAATTCTTCTGGGCAATCTTGTTGGTTGTCTGGCTGTTGCGATGATTGCCCGTTGCAGTCCGATGCCGCTGCAAGAGACCGCGCAATCGGTTTTGGAAGGCCGTCTCAACTGCGGTCCGCTCAAAGGCGGAATCCTGGCCATCGGCTGCGGATTCATAATGACCACGGCCGTCACCTTTGCCCGCAAAGAGAAGAACCTGCCGCTGCTTTTCGGTGTGCCATTGTTCATTATGTGCGGCTTTCCGCACTGCGTTGCCGACGCCTTCTACTATATGACCGTTCCCGCATCGTTTCTGATTGACAATTGGGCCGATGTGCTGATTTTCTACGTGAGCATTGTAGCCGGGAACTTTGTCGGCTGCAACCTTTACCGCGGCGTTTGGGGAAGCACGGAATAAAGGAGAATCGGACAATCGGTGAACTGGTGAATCGAAAACAGAAGACTAAGGACTTCACACAAATACCTAACACCTATGAAGAAAATCCGAATAACCGTGATGCGCAAAGCGTTCTACGCCGATTTGGCCGCGAAATACGAGAACCCGATTGAGCACGCCTGCGAAATGCAAGAAGGACAAGTTTTTATAGCCGACGGCTGGAACAAGCCCGACGGATTCTGTCAGAGCGCGTGGGACAGCCTCTCTCCTTTTGTTCTGGCTCTGGCGCACGGTGCATCGAACTTCTACGACGGCTGGATGAAGAACCCCAAAAGCGCAATGATTTCGTGCAACGACGGTTTCCGGCCCGTAAGTTTTCTGATTGAGGCGATTGAGTAATGTCGGAAGGTCAGAAGGGCCGATGAGCGATTAAATTTCGCATTTCATTTGGTTGTTAGCATAAAATTACTTTCAAGAAATCAAAAAAGTTTCAATAAAAAACCTTCTAACAACCTATAATTCAGTTTGTTAGAAGGTTATCCTCAAAGTGCCCAGAACAAGACTCGAACTTGCACAGCCTAACGGCCACTACCCCCTCAAAGTAGCGTGTCTACCAATTTCACCATCTGGGCAAACGATTAAAGAACTTTTTGGTGCCTAAGACAGGACTCGAACCTGCACGTTATTGCTAACACTAGTCCCTGAAACTAGCGCGTCTACCAATTCCGCCACTTAGGCTTTCAAGCGGGTGCAAAAGTAGATGTTTTTTTAATATTGCAAACAAAAAAATCAAGGGTCTAAAGATTTTTTTCTGATACAGAGAAACGATGTGAGTTTCAGCTATCGGTTAACAACAGAAATACCTCCTTTTTCATTTCATACAACATTTTCCAAATATACCATCTTGTATTTAGGCGAAAAATAATGTTGCGTATTTAATTTATACATTTAATTTTGCGGCATCAAAAAAAATGAAACTGAAATGTTACAGAAACACCACCATCATCATCATTGCTGCAAATCAATCTAAAGGCATTGAGGGTGATACTATGTGAATATACAGAAGGCTCGCATCAATGCGGGCCTTTCTTTTTAGAGAGAAACCGCAAATTTTATAAACGAAACTAATATAAACAGATATAATATGTTACGAATTGCAGTACAGGCCAAAGGCCGATTGTTTGACGAGACAATGACAATGCTTGCGGAGTCGAGCATTAAGGTGGAATCGGGAAAGCGCACCCTGCTGGTGCCCGCAAAGAACTTCCCCGTTGAGATTCTTTATCTGCGCGACGACGACATTCCGCAGGCCGTGGCAAGCGGCATTGCCGACGTGGGCATTGTTGGCGAGAACGAATACGAGGAGCGTCAGGAAGACGCGGAGATTATCAAGCGGCTCGACTTCAGCAAGTGCCGTCTGTCGCTGGCCATCCCGAAAGAGATTGACTACAATGGACTTGAGTGGTTCAATGGCAAAAAGATTGCCACTTCGTACCCTGGAATCCTGAAGCGTTTCCTTGACCAAAACGGCATCAAGGCCGAAATACACGTGATTACTGGCTCGGTTGAGATTGCCCCTGGTATCGGCTTGGCCGACAGCATTTTCGACATTGTCAGTTCGGGAAGCACGCTGGTGAGCAACAACCTGAAGGAAGTGGAAGTGATTATGAAATCGGAAGCCATTCTGATTGGAAATAAGAAACTTACGGCCGACAAACGCGAGATTCTGAACGAACTGCTGTTCCGCTTCGACTCGTACAAGAACGCCGAAGGCAAGAAATACATCGTGCTGAACATCCCGAACGACAAGATTGCCGCCGCAAGCGAACTGCTGCCTGGTATGAAGGCCCCCACCATCACCAAACTGGAGACCGACGGCTGGTCGTCAATGGCTTCGGTGATTGAGGAGAAACACTTCTGGGAAATCATCGGCAAACTGAAAAACCTTGGCGCTGAAGGCATTCTGGTAATGCCGATTGAGAAAATGATTTACTAATGGTTGAACGGGTTTAACAGGTTGAACAAGTTTAAAGGGTTTTAAACAACGAAAGCGTTTAAACCTGTTCAACAGCGAAGCGTTTCAACTTTAAACTTCGAAAACATAAAACTCACAAAATGAACATTATAATCAACCCCGAAAGAATTGCCTGGAAGGATATTGTGGCGCGGCCGCTGATTGACCGTCAGAGTCTGGCGCCAATGGTGAACGACGTGCTGACGCAGGTGCGCGAGCGCGGCGACGAGGCTTTGCGCGAACTGACGCTGAAATTCGACAAGGTGGTGCCCGAAAGTTGGCTCGCAAGCGAGCAGGAATTCAACGAGGCCGAGGCCAAACTGTCTGATAATCTGAAAAATGCCATCCGCACGGCGAAAGATAACATTGCCAAATTCCATCAGGCGCAAATGCCCAAGCAGGTTGAAGTGGAGACCGCCGAAGGGGTGCGCTGCTGGCAGAAGGCAACGCCGATAAACCGCATCGGGCTTTATGTTCCTGGCGGTTCGGCCCCACTCTTCTCGACGGTTCTTATGCTGGCCATTCCCGCGCAGATTGCTGGCTGCGGCGAGGTTGTGCTCTGCACACCGCCCAACAAGGAGGGCAAAATCAACCCCGCCATTCTGTTCGCCGCAAGGCTGACGGGCGTTCGGCGGGTGTTCAAGGTGGGCGGCTCGCAGGCCATTGCGGCTATGGCGTTCGGCACGGAGACCATTCCGCAGGTTGATAAGATTTTCGGTCCTGGCAACCAATATGTTACGTGCGCCAAGCAACTTGTTTCGTCAATGGGCGTGGCTATTGATATGCCTGCAGGCCCGTCGGAGGTGCTGGTGGTGGTTGACGACCAAACACCTGTGCAGTTCGCTGCCGCCGACCTGCTCTCGCAAGCCGAGCACGGGCCTGACAGTCAGGTGGTTCTGGTGTCGCTCTCGCAGCACAAGATTGAGGACGTTTGGCAGGAGACGCAGCGCCAACTCGACGAACTGCCGCGCCGTGAGTTCGCGCAGAAGGCGCTGGCCAACTCGCGGTTTGTCTGCTTCAACGATATTGACACGGCAATGGATTTTGTGAACGCATACGCCCCCGAGCACCTTATTCTGTCGGTGAGCAACCCCGACGACTGGGCGCAGCGCGTGCGTCAGGCGGGCTCGGTGTTTATGGGCTACTACTCGTGCGAGAGCGCGGGCGACTACGCGTCGGGCACCAACCACACGCTGCCCACCAACGGCTATGCCCGCGCCTACAGCGGTGTGAATATCGACAGTTTTATGAAAAAGATTACCTTTCAGCAACTTACAGCCGACGGAATCCGACATTTGGGCCCCGTGATTGAGACAATGGCCGCCGCCGAAATGCTCGACGGACACAAGAATGCCGTGACTGTGAGGCTGAAGGCGGTAAATGATTGAATTTGAACACAGATTTAACTGATTTTCACAGATTTAATGTTTAAAGTTTAACAGGTTTAACAGGTTTAAAATGGACTACAGACTACAGACAACGGACTTCGGACTAATGCCTAACGCCTAATGCTCAACACCAAGAAAGTAAACAAAATACCTATAGTTATGTCAAGTTTTGATTTAAATAAAATTGTCCGCCCGAACGTGCTTGCAATGGAGCCTTATTCCTGCGCTCGCGACGAGTTTGAGGGCGAAGCCGCCGTCTTTCTGGACGCGAACGAGAATTCGCTCGGTTCGCTGGCTGGCGACGGCTACAACCGCTACCCCGACCCGCGGCAGACGCAACTGCGCGTGAAGGTGGCGAAAATAAAGGGCGTGAAACCCGAACAGGTCTTCTTTGGAAACGGCAGCGACGAGCCTATCGACTTGCTTTTCAGGGCTTTCTGCCGCCCCACGATTGACCGCGCCATTATCAATCCGCCCACCTACGGAATGTATAAGGTGCAGGCCGCTATCAATGAGACACCGATTGACGAGATTCTGCTGACGCCTGATTTTCAGTTGCAAACCGATAAGATTCTGGCTGCGGTAACGCCCAACACAAAGTTGATTTTCGTCTGCTCGCCGAACAATCCGTCGGGCAACCTAATGAAACGCGCTGATATTGTGCGACTTATCGAGAGTTTCAACGGCATTGTGGTGGTTGACGAGGCTTATATCGATTTTGCTGAAACAGAGTCGTTTACGCAACTGATTGACCGCTACCCCAACCTGATTGTGCTGCAAACGTTCAGCAAGGCCTGGGGAATGGCCGCGCTGCGTTGTGGAATGGCCTTTGCGCAGAAACAGGTGATTGACGTGCTTCTGAAAATCAAGTACCCCTACAACATTAACATTCTCACGCAAGAGACTGTGTTTAAGGCACTTGACCGCAAGGCGGAGAAAAACGCTATGGTGAAGCAAATTCTTGCCAACCGCACAGAACTCATTAAGCGGCTAAACGATTGTAAATGTGTTGAATGCACCTACCCCACCAACGCCAATTTTGTGCTGGCCAAGGTTACCGACGCGCCTGCAATCTACCGCTTCCTGGTGAGCCGCGGAATCATTGTCCGCAGCCGCCACAACGTTGCGCTCTGCACCAACGGACTGCGTATTACGGTGGGCAAAGCAGGCGAAGACGATACTTTGATTAACGCTTTAAATGAATTTGGCAAAACATTGTTAAACAGTTAATAATAACTCGCACTGACTCGGCTGTCGCCGAGTGCACAGATTACACAGCCCCGATTGCTATCGGGACGATAATTATCGGGGGCACAGACATAAATAACGCTAACTTATTAATACATAATGATATGACTAAACGCAGAGCATTGTTTATCGACCGCGACGGCACGCTGATTGTTGAGCCGCCCGTAACGTTTCAGGTTGACAATCTCGACCAACTCGAGTTTCTGCCTGGAGTTTTGCGGAATCTCTATTTCATTCGCAAAAACCTTGATTATGAATTGGTTATCGTTTCAAATCAGGACGGATTGGGCACGCCGTCGAATCCGCAGGAGAACTTCGACAAGGTTCAGGCAAAAATGCTGCAAACATTTGAAAACGAGGGAGTAACGTTCGACGACATACTTATCGACCCGTCGCTGCCCGAAGAGAACAAACCAACGCGTAAGCCTGGCATTGCTATGCTAACTAAATACACGTCAGGCGATTACGACCTTGAAAACTCGTATGTGATTGGCGACCGCCCCACCGATATGCAAATGGCGCAGAACCTTGGCTGCAAAGGCTTGTATCTTGGCACAGAGGAAGTTACACTGCCCAACTGCCGCGCCTGCAAGAACTGGGACGAGGTTTGCGAGATTGTGTTCGCTGGCGAGCGCGTGGCCACCGTGCAGCGCACCACCAAAGAGACCGACATTTATATCAAAATAAACCTTGACGGCACTGGTAAGTGCAACATTTCCACTGGTTTAGGCTTCTTCGACCATATGCTTGAGCAGATTGGCCGTCACTCGGGCAGCGACCTTGAAATCCGCGTGAAGGGCGACCTGAACGTTGACGAGCACCACACCATTGAGGACACCGCAATCGCGCTCGGCGAGGCCATTCTGAAGGCTCTGGGCGACAAGCGCGGCATTGAGCGCTACGGCTTCTGCCTGCCAATGGACGACTGCCTGTGCAGCGTGGCACTCGATTTTGGCGGCCGCCCCTGGCTGGTTTACGACGCCAAATTCAACCGCGAGAAGATTGGCGACGTGCCCACCGA
>CAMHPA010000020.1 GCA_946186925.1 uncultured Bacteroidota bacterium
TTATTCGTTTGCAAAAGGAAAGAAACACTATTTGCAACATTATTTGAAAACATAATAGATTGTATGATTTAAACTTTTAACTGCCAATGAAATAGCGGATAGTAATGCACATATTTTAATAGGGAAAAGCAAGTAGCTTAATCTGGAACTTTGAAACTTCGACAACTTCAAAATATTCATCCAGTTCAAGCAATGAGAATCCTCGCCTTGTTGCGTGGACTTTTTTGTTGTAGTTGGATGAATATTGGCAGTCGAAGGCCTCAAAGTTCCGATGAAAGCGAAGTAAGTATCACGCTTTTTTTATGTGTGTATTTTTGCTTTGATACGGTGATTCCGAAAAACCTCACGAGTAGGATATAACAAATCATAATTATTATGAGTACTTTTAAGAAAATCATCAATATTTGTTCGTATTCACTAAATTGTGTTCTTATCATTTTACTTACTATAAGTTTTTTTAAATCCCGTTCAAATAATAACAATGACTTTGGCATTCAAGAAAATGTAATTGGCAATAGCGGAGAAGAAGTTGAGAATGATAATAAAATCAACGAATATGATGCAAAATCAATTGTACACGAGATAGATATGCAATATCTGAATGCTATTAAAAGTGGTATCATTGAACGTGAAGAAAAAGATTTGCCATTACGCATACAAAAATACAAACTTGATGATATTACAATAGATAATATTGTGATTACCAATGATATTAAACCATATTCTGGTTATTTTGAGACAACGTGGTATTATAGGAAGAAGAATTTTCAGGGAGGATATAATAGTCACGAAAAAAAGGTTTATGTAAAAGTCTTTGACATTGTCTTTAATATTTCTGACAATTCTTATTCGTGGAGCAGTGATTGGAATTCTGCGTATATGGATAACATTTCGGATTTAATTGGATATGACTTTGATTAATTCTACAAAACAATTACAATAGTTATTGATGCCACGAAATCATTACCATTTCGTGGCACTTTTTAATCATTAAACCACCATTCCTTATTAAAACCCACAACACCACATAAGCTTATGAGGAATCATTAGTTCTATCTTAAAAAACGCTTATTCCTCCTGCTCATAATAATAAGAATAATCAATCCCCTTCATAAACAATTCACGGTCAGTAATTTGGTTGGTAAGGGCTTGTTTTAGTAGAGATTTGATTGGCTTTGAGTCGGTTGTGCTGGCGTGCATAGCGTTCAGGTAGGCTTTCTTGTTGATTTTGCTCCAGTCAACGCATTGTTTCAGAGATTGTTTGAAGATAATGTCAAGCCAGATTCGTGTGCTGCGGCCGTTGCCTTCCATAAAAGGGTGGGCCATATTCATTTCCACATACTTTTCCACAATCTCGTCGAAAGTGGTTTGCGGCATTTGCTCAATAATTTCCAGATTTTGTGGCAGATACTCGGCGCGGCAGAACAAGGTTCCGCCTTTCGAGATTGTCTTTGTGCGTATTTTGCCAGCAAAATCGTACAAACCGCCAAATAAAAAGGCGTGGATTTTTTGCAGTGCTTTTACTGTACCGACTTCGTTTTCTGCAATCAGATTGCTCTCCCACAGCGAATAGGCTTTCTTGCGGCTCTGACCGTCGATTGAGTTTTCGCTATAGGTAAACCAATCGAGAAACTCGTTTGCGCGGTTGTTGGGGATTTTTTTTGCCAGCAAATCAACGCCTGCTTGGTCAACAACATCCGTTAGATATGATTTCCCGTCAGCCGCCTTGAGTTTCATCCGATTAATGACTCCGTTCAGTTGGTTAGTGCCACTAACCAACTCGCTCGATTCTTTTTGGATTTTTGTTTTCAGATACTTCCAATAATTACGGTTCTTCTGATAATCACCTTGCTCGTTGATGGCGCCAATAATGTCAAGTACAGAGAAATACCACTTGCTTTCATCGTCGTTCCAAATGGCACGAACTTCACGGTCCTTGAAAAATCGTATGGATAGTTTATTAGTCATATTGGTATCAAAAATACTAATTATAATTCACTTTCTCAATCCTTCGGGCGGCCAATCGGGGAAATCTTCGCCGTTCCACATCGTGATAAACAGAAATCTTAAAGAGATAAAGGAAAGATTGGTCTATTTATTTTAATAAGCATACCAATTTAATGGGGAAAAGAATATTTTTGAAACTCGTTAATAATTAAATCACTACAACTATGAAGAAGATTCTTCTTTCAATCGCATCGGTGGCAGCCGTGGCAGTGACCAACGCACAGGACATCAATCTGCCAGCCCCCGATTTCTCGCAACCATCAACTTCGACTATTGAAGCCTTGAAAACACGTCACTCGGTTCGCAGTTTCACCAACAAGGAACTGACCAACCAGCAGTTGAGCAATCTGTGCTGGGCTGCTTGCGGCCAGTCGCGCGACGCTCAGCACATCACCGCCCCGACGGCGATGAACAAGCAGGAAATTCGCCTTTTCGTCTTCACAAAAAGCGGTGCCTTTGAGTACATTGCAAAGGACAACAAACTTGTGAAGAAGGCCGATGGCGACCAGCGTTCACTGATTGCGGGTGGCAAGCAGTTCAAGCAGGATTTTGTGATGGACTGTCCCGTTTCGCTGCTTATGGTTATCGATTTTGAGAAATTCGGCAGCCAGGACAGCCACGCCCAGATGATGGGCTGCGTTGATGCTGGCATTGTCAGCGAGAACATCAATCTCTACTGCCAGTCGGTGGGGCTTGCCACTGTGCCGCGTGCAACACACGACACTGAAGGTCTCAAGGCTTTGCTGGGACTCGGCGACAAGCAACTTCCGATACTGAACAACCCTGTGGGATTCGAGAAGAAGTAAGGCTCTGGCGGGTTCGCTGGGAAACAATCAAAAAGGGAATCTTCGGGTTCCCTTTTTTGCTGATAATTTGGAGTTCTAGAGTCGCTTTCGGCTGATGACGATAGCAGAAAAAACATCTGGAATTAAATTCGCCCGTCAAGCGGGAAATGATGCACCGCTTATTTTGCGGTGTGCCCCGATTGTGTGCGATTATCCAATTACCTGTTTAGTCATTTTCATTTATTTATGTACCTTAGCGCCGTAAATTTCGAAGTATGAAAAAGGCTCTGATAGTAGTTATCGTCCTGAATGTGTTGCGGTTAGCGTTTATGCCGTTTATCGGCTTGACGCCGCAGGAATCGTACTTCGCCTACTACGCCGACCATCTTTCGCTTTCGTATTTCGACCATCCGCCATTGGTGGGCTACACTATCTGGTTGTTTATGAAGGCGTTTGGACATAATATGTTCGCCGTCAAATTCGCGGCGTTTCTGATTACATTGTTGACGCAGCTGGCCTTTTTCGCATTGGCGTCGAGGGTGTTGCGCAGCGGCCGCAAGTATCTGGCCTGGATAATGTTCTGCACATCGATGATGGTGACATCGCTCTCGCTGCAGAACTGCCCCGATGTGGTTCTGGCGCTATTCTGGACCCTCTCAGTCTGGGCGCTCTACCGCGCCATTTTTGAGGGCGAAAACCGTTTTTGGATTTATGCCGGACTCTTTATGGGATTGGCTTTCGACAGCAAATATCCGGCTGCCGGTCTGCCCGCGGGTCTGCTTATTTTCCTTCTTTTCTCGGGCCGTTACCGCCATCTGCTTGCAAAGCCGTGGCCTTACATTTCGATACTGACAATGCTTTTGCTGGCCCTGCCGGTGCTCATCTGGAACGCGCAGAACGATTTCGTCTCGTTTCGCCTCGATTCGGTGCTCCGGTCCGAGCCGTTCGACAGCGACATACCGCAGAATCTTTTTCAATTTATTCTTTCACAGATAATTATACTGATGCCGGTGCTGTTTGTCGGGCTTTGGTGGCTGTTCGGAAAATATATGTGGCGCATTGTTACAAAGCCCAACCAAACCAACCCCGAAATGTGGTTTCTGCTGAGCTTCTTCCTGCCCACGTTCATCGGTGTTTATTTGGTGTCGATATTTGGTGAAGTGAAATATAACTGGCTGATACCTACATATATAACCGGCATTATTATGGTAGCGCGGTTCCTTAATCTGCGCTGGCAGAAGTGGCATTGGATATTGACATCGGTACTCTACGCCGTGTGCATCTATTTTATAGTGCTGGCCCCGCAATCGGCCTATGTGCGCTACGATTTGGGGCTTGACTCGGAACAGCTTGCCCGCGAGGTTGATTCGGTCCACGCCGCCAATCCAGGTACGTTTGTTTTTGCCACCGACGGTTACAAAACAGCATCGAAACTCAGTTTCTACAGCAACGATACCATTTACGGTCCGCAGGTGATTAACCAACCGCCGTATCATTTTGGTTATGTGGGGATTGACTCCAAGCAACTGATTGGCAAAAACGGCATTTTGGTTAAGCCTCGGCTAAACAGCAGCACGCCATTCCACCTGATTGTGCCTTATTTCGACGATATTAAGAAAATCCATAGTGTGAAGATTGCCGGCGTTGAGGCTTATGGCGTTTTCTATTGTACGGGTTACAAAGGTCAAGGTGTTGATGTTCAGCAATAAACGCTTGTTTGGTGCGGAGTGGTGACACCATCGGCGCAAGACCGAAATTTTTAATGAAGTTGTGCCGACAATCGGCGAACCTTAATAATTTAGCAAACACTATTATTAATAGATACATCTAACTATAAAATATTGAATCATAATGAGTAACAAACACAATCTGGGAACCATCTGCGTGCAAGAGGGATGGAAACCGAAAAAGGGCGAGCCGCGTGTGCTGCCCATCTATCAGAGCACAACTTTCAAGTATGACAACACCGAGCAGATGGCCGATTTGTTCGACCTGAAGGCGTCGGGCTACTTCTACACCCGTCTGCAGAACCCTACAAACGACGCAGTTGCGGCAAAAATCTGCGCACTTGAGGGCGGTGTGGCAGCAATGCTCACATCGTCGGGTCAGGCGGCAAGTTTCTATGCTGTTTTCAACGTTTGCGAGGCTGGCGACCATTTTGTGTCATCATCGACCATCTACGGCGGAACATACAACCTTTTTGCCGTGACAATGAAGAAGTTAGGTATCGAATGCACATTTGTCGACCCCGACGCTTCGGAAGAGGAAATCAGCAAGGCTTTCCGCCCGAACACCAAATGCCTGTTCGGCGAGACCATTGCCAACCCTGTGCTGAGCGTGCTCGACATTGAGAAATTCGCCCGCATCGCTCACTCGCACGGCGTTCCATTGATTGTGGACAACACTTTCCCGACGCCTATCAACTGCCGTCCGTTTGAGTTCGGCTGCGACATTGTGACTCACGCCACCACCAAATATATGGATGGCCACGCAACCAACGTGGGCGGCTGCATTGTCGATAGCGGCAACTTCGACTGGGAAGCCCACCGCGACAAGTTCCCCGGTCTGACCGAGCCAGACCCGTCGTATCACGGACTGGCCTACAGCAAGGCTTTCGGCAAGGGCGCCTACATCACCAAAGCCACCGCACAACTGATGCGCGACCTTGGCTCGATTCAGTCGCCGCAAAACGCATTCCTGCTCAATCTGGGACTCGAGACTCTGCACGTTCGTGTGCCGCGCCACTGCGCCAACGCTCAGGCCGTGGCCGAATATCTTGAGAAAAACCCGAAAGTGGCCTGGGTTAACTATTCAGGTTTGAAGTCGAGCCCGTACTACGAGTTGGCTCAGAAGCAGTTCACCAACGGCCAGTCGTGCGGCGTGGTAACCTTCGGCGTTAAAGGCGGCCGCGAGAAGGCCATCACCTTTATGGACAGCCTGCAGCTGGCCTGCATTGTAACTCACGTGGCCGACGCCCGCACCTGCGTTCTGCACCCGGCAAGCCACACCCACCGCCAACTCACCGACGAGCAATTGCTCGAGGCCGGCGTCAAACCCGACCTTATCCGCTTCTCGGTTGGTATTGAGGATGTTGAAGACATTATTGCCGATTTGGAACAGGCTTTTGCGAAGATTTGAATATCATAGTTATGCAACAAAAATGCCGGCTGATGAGGTCGGCATTTTTTTGTTGTTCAATCGGAAAATTAGTTCTAAATCGAAAAAGGAGTTGCTCAAATTGGAAAAATTGCGATCACATCTTATAGCGGAATATCAATTTTTTTTGGGACTAAAAACATATCCTCAAAATGGAGATCAATGTCGGCAGAAACAAAAAATAACCGACATTTACAGCGCAAAAAACAGCGATTATGCGGTTCAGAATATTATTGAGTTTGGTGGTGGCAATGGCCATCAGTGGTAATTTAGTATACTCTAACACAGACGATTATAAGTCGACAGATAGCCTTGTGGCGGGAATTGCTAACGTCGATGGTTTGGAGCGTCTTTCGCTTTATGACGCTATTGCACGTAACCATACAAACTCCGATTCGGTATTGAAATATGCTACTCTTGAGTTTGAGTTGGCGCAGAAATTGAGTCAACCCGCTGAACGCGCAGCCGCTTTTCGATATATTGGAATTGCTTATAGCTATAAATGGAATATTGATAAGGCCTACGAGAATATGGCTCAGGCGCTAGAGATGTACAGCTCGCTCGGCGACACACTCAGTGAGGCGCAATGCTGCGATTGGCTCGGACGGCTGCTGTGGATGCGTGGAGCGAACGCTAATGCCGTTGGTTTTTTGAACCGCGGTCTCGAACTCTACAAACAGTTAGGGCGTGAAGACCTGACTGCCGGAATATATCGGCTGATGGGGTTGCAATGTCTTGATTATAAGATATATGATCGTGCGTATGAGTATTTTGGACAGGCTCTTAGCATCGACAAACGAATTGGCAGTCTTGCTGGCGAATCAGAAGATCGCTATTGTCTAGGACAGGGACAGATATATCAATGCGTTGATGAGGCAGGAAGCTTGAACCAGTTGCTACGAGCCAAAGACGACATCTTGGCTGCCTATCAGAATGTTGGCAAAGTTGGTTTGCACATGCAAATCAGCATCTACAAGGCGATGGCTGATATTTGTCTGGAGCAGGCAAAAATCGACAGACCAAACCACGCGATCCTGCTCGACAGCTGTTTGTTTTTCATCAATCAGGGAGAAAAATTCATTGCCCAGTCGGGGGCTACGGGCTATAGTATGTTGTTTGAGCTCATGAGGGCTCGCTATCTGCTAGAACGAGGTGATTTTAAGTCGTCGATGCCCATTTTGAGACGGCTCGAAAAGTCCGACGAGGAAGGAAAGCTCATATCGCTGTCGGGTGTGGAGCTATATACCGCTTTTGCCGAGTACTATGGCCGAACGGGCAACTATGAAAAAACGAGCATCTACGCCAGAAAAGTGGGCGATATTGCCCGCCGCAAGAACAACGACGGCTATTTGGTGAACTCGACGCAGACCAAAATCCAGACCGAGTTCGACGAGGAGATGCGCCAGCGCGATATGTCGGAGCGTGAACGCGAATTGAATTACAAGGCACGGTCGAGGCAATTCATAGCAATCATCGTGATATCTATAGTGATTATTGCGCTGCTGTCGCTTCTGGTGATAGTGATTTATCTCAACAGCGTGCGCCGCCGCCGCAACAATGCTTTGCTCAACGAACAGAACCGCAAGCTTGAGCAGCAACAGTCCGAGATTCTGGCGCAGAATAAGTTGCTGAACCAGAAAAACGAGGAAATACAGTCGCAACGCGATGAGATTGAGGGACAGCGCAACTATCTGTCGAATCAAAACCGATTGATTATCAATTCGAATCGTCAATTGACAGATAGCTTGCTCTATGCCAAAAAGATACAGGATGCTGCCGTTCCGTCGCAGGATATGATGAACGGCTTTTTTGGTGATTGCCTTGTGTTTTGGCGACCGCTGAATATTGTATCAGGCGATTTTTACTGGGCTGTCCAGGTGGGCAACTACAAATTTCTAGCTGTGGCCGACTGCACAGGGCATGGTGTTCCGGGCGCTTTTATGAGTATGCTGGGCATAACACTGCTCAACGATATTGTCATGCATGAGAATGTCGCGAAACTCACCGCCGCCCGCGTACTCGACCAGTTGCGCGCCAAGTTGAAAGAGGCGCTGCGCCAGACTGGTCGTCCGGGCGAGGCTGCCGATGGCATCGATCTGGCTTTCTGCATCTTCAACGCAAAATCAATGCAGATGCAGTACGCCGGCGCTTTCCGCCCGCTGATAATCATCCGCAATGGCGAAATTGTTGAGTACAAAGCCGACAAGATGCCGTGCGGCGTTTACATCAACGAATCGCCGCATTTCACCAACAACATTGTCGATTTGCAGTCGGGCGATGTGCTTTATATGTATTCCGACGGCATTGCCGACCAGTTCAGCGGCGGCCCCGAACTGCGCAAATTCACCATCCGCCGTATGAAGGAGATGCTTGTTGAGGTTCACCAGAAGCCTTTCGAGCAGCAGAAACTCTTGATTACCAAAACAATCGACGATTGGCGCAAACCGCTCTCGAAAACCGGCAAACAAAGCGCCCAGGTTGATGACATTCTGCTCATCGGACTGAGAATCAAATAATCATTGTATGCGCTTTTTCTCTTGCGCGTAACAGCATTTTGTCGATATTAGTGCCGTTTTTTTTGAAAAGTAAGTTCAATTGTTAAACTATTGATTATGAAGTTAAAATCAATTATTCTTTCGGCTGTTGCGCTTGCAGTTTCGGCAAGCTCGCAGGCACAAATCAAAGTGAAAACCGATGCCGGCGATATGAGCGTCCGCTTTATGGGCCGCACCAATTTCGACGCCGGCACCTATCTGTTCTCCGACGCAAAAGTCAACGATGAGCACAACGGCGTGGCGATGAACGACACCCGTCTGGGCGTTCTGGCAAATTTCGACGAGAAGTTCAGCGCAAAAATCGAAATCTGCTACGCATCGAAAGCCATCTCGTTCCGCGACTTGTGGATTGGCTACAAGCTGAACGACAACAGCACAATCACCGCGGGAAACCACTTCCAACCTTACGGTGCAAAACCACTCGGCCTGTCGTATAAGTTTGTTGAAGATGCTTCGGCCGACTATGCGTTCTGTCCGTCGCGTAAAATCGGTGTTTCGTACGCCTACACTTCCGACCCGTTCAACTTCACAGCCGGCCTTTTCAGCGACGGCAATGTTGACAATGGCAAAAACATCGACAAAGGCTGGTCGCTCGCCGCAAAGGCCATCTACCGCCCGATTCTCGACGAATCGACAGTGCTGCACATCGGTCTGGCTCCAATGTTTGTGCAATCGCCAAACACTGTTTCGTTCACCGGCTCAATTCCGACAACTGTTGTGAGCAACGGTCTTATCGGCACTGGCGCTCTCGACCCCAAAAACTACTTGCGTATGGAGGCCGAGGCAATCTTCATCAGCGGAAAACTCTACGTTGAGGGCCACTATATGGCAGCCAATGTCAACGATATTAAATTCACTACAGTTGACACCGCCGGCATTAGCACATCGACAACCGAAAGCGCCTATCTCGACGGCTTTTACGCACAGGCCAGCTATATGATTATCGGCGACAAGCAGAACTATAACAAAAAGACCGGTTTGGCAGCCAACGCATCGCCCAAAAGCCTTGAGGTTCTGGCCCGCATAAGCCACCTCAACCTCGATGCCGACCACGTGAAAGCCGGCAAGCAGACCGACTTCACCCTAGGCGCCAACTATTTCTTCAGCAAGAATCTGAACCTGAAACTCAACTATATCTTCGCCTCGGTTAAAGACGGCGACAACTACAGTTTTGTTCAGACCCGTCTGCAGTTCTCGTTCTAAACGCAGACGCGCAAAACGCACAAAAAAAGCGGCCCGCAAGAGCCGCTTTTTTGTGTTTCTAACGCTATGTTACTGAACAACTTTAAAATAGACGGATTCCGAAAGATAGGTTCCCAATTGGACTTTTATTGTCACCAATGAACCCACATTCATTACCGAATCGGCAAAATTAGTGGTGACTTTTGATGTTTCGCGAAGTGAACTATTGCCGTAACTATTGTTGCTTTTCAGATGGAAATCGTTGCTATTCTTTAAATCTTCCGATTCACCATCATCAATCTTGCGAGTATAAGTTCTTTCCCCATTTTCGTAATACACATCGATATTAATATTTGCTGACGAATTGAGTTTTACCTCGATTGTGTCGCCTGTTACATCTTTAAAATTCGAATCACATATTTTTATGCTCGGAATGTCTTCAAATTCCTCGCAGTGTGTGGCGAGCAGTGGTAGTGTAAGACCTATTACAAACAGTGGGTGAACGGCCTTTCTTAGAAAGTTGTTTTTTCTCATATTCATAAAAGTTTAAGTTCTCTACCAGAATAAGTTTTGCGTCACGCCAAGGTCAAAACGTCCGTCGGAAAGCCAAGTCTTCTCTCCGTCTCTCACATAGCGGATGTCGAAAGTTCCTGACACAATAACTTTCTCGAAAATCTCGTCCACATAGAGCATTTGTACTCGTTTGAAATAAAAATTGCCGCTGCGGATGTCGGAGACAATCTCTTGTGGATTATTGTCGCGTCTCACTAAAACTTTTATGTCGGGGTTTGTCAAATCGAAAAATTTCCCGTTGAGCAGGTAAAGTTTTTTGAAACTGTCGATAACCGAGTCACACGGGATGATTATCGTCAATGACATATCCTCTTCGATTAACCATTCGTACCTGCCTTTGTATGTCTGACAACCATTCATTGTGAGTTCCAAAGTCGAATCGTTGTCGTGCCACTCCATAGTGAAGGGGATATCTCGCCAGCACGATGAAAAATACGAGGTTCCCATCTGTGCCCCAAATGTGTTGTATCCCCATTCGGTGTATTTGGGAAGGCCGGAGTCGTCGGGGTCAGCAATCCATATTGAGTTATCGATACTGTCACTTTTCTCGCAGGCGGCAAACAGACCTGCGGCAACCATACATATTATCAGCTTTTTCATAATTATTCCTCCGATTTGTTTTTTGCGAATTGATAAGTTATTTGAATACCGCCGCCAAAATTGTTGGTGTCGCCAAAACTCGACATTGAGCCTATGGCGACAGTGTAAGGGAATTGAATTTCAACGCCAAATGATTTTTGATGGCCAATCTGGCAACCCGCTGCGCAGTATACGGGCATTGCAAAATTGTCGGCAGTGGGGATTATGTTATCTGTATCGGGGGTATAATCAATGTCGTTGCGATACAGATTGGTTTTTGTGGAAGATGAGCAGCGAAAATTCAATACTGCGCCGGCACGTATATACGGCGATGGACGGCCTGTGCCACGTATTGTGAATCGGAATTCGAGCGGAATGCCGACATAAAAATTGCTTTGATCGATTGATTTAATCCGGGAATAGTAAGTGTCGCAGCCGTCTTCTTTATATTTGTAGTAGAAATAAGAGTAGTTCGACTCGTATTTGCTAAGCGTGTTAGTGATTCGCAAACCTGTCGACAGACTGAATTTCGGAGTTATATAATATTCCGGCGTAAAGCTTAAATATACGCTCGTGGCAATTTTCGGGTCCCAATCGTACAAATATTTGTCTGTCGAGCGGTAGGCTCTGATATTGTCTATCTCACGGAGAGTAACACCAACCAAATTTGTTCCGGCAGAAACATTCATTGCCCAATGAGGCTCACCGGCCAAACAGCTTGAAATGATACCTATTGGTATGGCTGTCATAAAGATTAGTTTTTTCATTTTTTGTGTTTTTATTAGTGAATATCAGTTTAACGATGTTTTATTCCAAATAGTATGTTCCGGTATTTGGAACCGCCACCAACGGCAAAAGCTAAAATGCGCAAGCACATTTTAGCCTTTGTTTTTAACGGACTTGTCTGACTGTTTCTGCCATATTAATTTGCGCTGCCGCCGCCAAATTTGTAGTGAACGCTCAGCTCAACGCGGTAGCTGCGCCAGCTGAAGTCGCGAATCTCAATCTTTTCAGGATTCTCATCATCGCGTGTTCCGTAGTAAACGGTTCCCTTGTGGCTCATATCCTTTGTCAATCCGCCGTAGAAGTCGGTTGAGAAGGCGAATTTGTCGTTGAGGTCGAAACGCAGGCCTGTGGTGAAACCAACCGAGTGCAGCTCGCCAACATTTTTGGAAATACCTTTGCGGTAGTTGTACTCAACACCGAAGTTGGGGTTGAACTTGCCAATCTGATAGCCGATTTTCACCGGCACCGAAATCATTGCATAGTCGGTTGACGCCTCTTTCTTGCCAACAATTCGCTCGCCTTCGCCGTCCTGCTCATCCCAGTTGATGAACATTTCCTGACGGTCGTCGCAGTCATCATCGTCCAAATGCCACGTGTAGCTGCCCAGTTGCAGAAAGTAAGAACCTTTCACGTATTTGCCTTCATTCTGGGTGCGATAGCTGTCGTTTTCAGCCATATAGTGTCCGCGCACGCCGATGCCGATGGTAAGGTGGCTGCTCAGAACGGTTTTCACGCCGAAGCCCAAATGAGTAGATACTGATGCGCCCGGGTTCCAAACCATATTATCGTTGACCACAGCCGGTGTGCAAATAGCTGTCCAAACGCCGCTACCTATGTTCACATCGAACGATGTCTGCGCAACTGTGATGTTTTGCGCTGCAATGAGCATAATGCCCAGAAATCCAATCTTTTTCATAATATTTGAGTTTTAAAATTTTTAATTCTTTCGACTATATGATGCGGATTTTTGAAAAGGTTGCAGTTTGTTTGCAACTTTTTTTATAAAAATATTATTCCGATTTCCCCAATCGGTAGCTTATGCCGATATCAATCCTTTGTGTGCGCCACATATGAGTTTCCGACGAGCGGGATACGATTTCCCAACCTTCGTCATTGGTGGTGTCATAGGTTGTCACAGTACTGTACATTTTCATGTCCGCTGTCAACCCGCTGAGATAGTTGCAAGTCAGGTTCAATCGCTCTGTCAGACTATATTGCAAGCCAGCCGTCACACCGAACATGTTGTTGTTCGAAACTCCATTTGTGTTGATGCGGTAGCCAAATTCTACACCCACATTTGGCGTGAATTTGCCTATATTGTAACCAATGCGCAGCGGTATGGCTATCAGAAAATGCTGGGCTGCCCCTTCTGCATCGCCGCAATTGTGCCCGTAACCATAACCTTCGTCATCGGTCCATTCGAACTTGCGGTATCCGTTTGAACCAATATACTCGTCAGATGAGCACGCCGACTTATAACTGCCATTTGCTGACAGATAGTGAAAACTCAAGCCGGCATCGAGCATTATTCCTGAATGGAATGTGTTGTTCAGCGATGCGCCGACTGACAATGTTGGTGTGAAATTCGGGGTTATGACATTTTCCCCGTTGACGTTCGGTTTGTCGCAAGGTGCTGTCCACAAGCCGCTTCCGGCGTTGAGGTTGATTGAAAGTTGCGCGTTGGCAATGCCGTGCGCAGCGATGAGCATCAAGCTCAAAAAACAAATCTTTTTCATATTATAAAAGTTTAAGTTTTTAAAGTTATTACACCCCTATGATGCGGATTTCGGAAAAGGTTGCAGTTTTTTTCGAAAAAAATCATTCTTCTCTTTTTCGGTCGCGGCCGAAAACAAAAAAGCCGGCTCACTTTTGGTGTCCGGCTTGATTGGCGGCTGGTGAAACCGCTTTAGCAACTAAAAACTATTTATGAAGAAACTTTTGTATTCGTTCTGTTTTTTTTGACGATGTAAAAGTACAACGCACCTGAATAGCAGATGGTTAACGGTGGGTTAAAAACAGTTAACGAAAGGTTAAAGCTTTTTTTGATGCCAGATTGAAAAACAAATAACAACCCCGTTATTGGTTGCATTTCAATGAAATAGACGCACAATTATGCAACGCCTACGGCGCAGTCGCCTGACTGCGGAACATTTCTGCCGATATTCATTTCCTAACTGGGATTGCCAATTAATTCAAAAAATGCACATTTTACCCTCAAAACCTAAAAACACTATATTTGCCGAAAATACCAAACGTTATGCGTAGAGGAGTAATATTCATTTCCGCGTTCGTGGCGAGCCTTGCGGCCTGCAACTCATCGCACGAGCCGGAGCACCAGCTGTCGGTGTCGGGAACCATTGACGGTGCCGCTGGCAAATACCTGAAAATCATCGATATGACAAAGCCGGGATTTCAGCCTGACTCAATTCAGATTGGCGATTCGGGGCGATTCGCTTTCAGCCAGAAAAGTGCTGAGCCGAAGGATTTTGTGCTCTACATTGAGCCCGAAAACAACATCCGCGTTCTGCCTTGTCCCGACGAGAATGTGGTTGTTATCGCCGCTTATCCCAATGTGGCCGCCACGTTTTCGGTTGCCGGTTCGCCCGAATCGGAACGGCTGGCCGGACTTCTGCGCAAGCACCATCAGTCGAACTTCGTGCTCGACACGCTCAACCAATATTATATGGCGCATCAGCTCGACAGAAAATTTGAGCAGATTCGTGCCGACGTGCGCGCAAAATCCGATTCGGTTTACCGCGCCGACCGCCAGCTGCACGAACGATTCATTGCAGAAAAGCCCGGCTCGCTGGCAAGCTACGTGGCTCTGTCGTCGAAGTTGGGACTGCGCACCAATCTGTTTAATATTCAAGACGATTTCAAATATTTTGAAATGGTCGACACTGCGCTGATGAATCACTACGACACCATCGCCATCACCCTGATGCTCGACCGCTATGTTGCTCAGGCGCGCGCGGTTGCCACAATGCAGCCAAAACGCGGCGGGCAGATTCAGGTGGGCGACACAATGCCCGACATTGCCTTGTCGAATCCTTACGGCGACACCATCCGCGTGTCAAATCTTAAGTCTAAATATTTGCTGGTCAGCTTTTGGGGCAGTTGGTGCAAACCGTGCCGCGAGGCTCATCCCGAACTGCGCAAAGTGTTCCGCACCTACCGTTACCGCGGATTCGACATCTACTCGGTGGCTCTTGAGCGCAGTCTTGATGACTGGAAAAACACCATCCGCGAAGACCGCCTGATTTGGGTGAACCACGTGAGCGAGCTCAACTATATGGACAGCCGTGTGGCGCGCCAACTTGGCATCGACGCCATTCCGTTCAACCTGCTCATTGACGCCGACCGCGTTGTTCTGGCCAAAAACCTGACACCGGCCCAACTCGATGCCAAACTGGTCGAATTGCTAAAATAACGCACAAGGTGGGCAAGGTCTATTTTGCATCGGATATGCACCTGGGTTACCCTGATTTGAAGCAGGGCGCCTGGCGTGAGCAGTTGTTTGTCAAATGGTTAAACGCCGTCAGTGCCGATGCCGACGAGCTTTATCTGGTTGGCGATGTGTTCGATTTCTGGTTCGAGTACCACAATGTGGTGCCAAAGGGCTTTGTGCGCACGCTGGGCAAGCTTGCGCAGATGGTTGAGAGCGGAATCAAGGTGCACTTTTTCGCCGGCAACCACGACTCGTGGACCTTCGGATACCTGCGCGACGAGATTGGTTTGATTGTCCACGACGATTGGTTTGAGACCGAGATTCGGGGCAAGCGCTTCTACATCTCGCACGGCGACGGCGTTGGCCCCGGCGACTATACGTACAAGTTCATCAAGTGGATGTTCCACAACCGGATAGTGAGATTTTTGTTCAGGAATGTGCTTCCTCCCGATTGGGGCGTGTGGTACGGGCACAAATGGTCGAACTCGAGCCGCGGCAAAAAAGGCATTGAGCCGCTTGGCTATCTGGGCGACGACAAGGAGAAGATTGTCCTTCACTCGAAAGAGCTGCTGAAAACAAAAAACTACGACTATATGGTTTTCGGGCACCGGCATCTTGTTGTCGATAAGCAAATTGCTGAGGGCACAAGATTGATTGAGCTTGGCGACTGGCTCACCAATTTCTCGTATGGCGTTTTCGACGGGCAGACATTCCAAATTATCACCAACTATGACAAAATCAGTAATTTAACCGCCACTGCATCGGCACCGACCGGCATCGAGAAAAAATAAAACCGAAAAAAGATTTTTTAATTGCATGCCGATAGGTATATTTGAAACATTGAAATTATAGGACACAACTAAAAAATAATTAATATGAAACTGAGATTTAGGACACTTTTAACGGCTATGACGGTATTAGGCCTTGTAGTATCATGTTCCAGCGACGGAAAAAAAGATACCAAAAAACGTAGCATGGAGGAATTAAGCGTTGAGGATGTTATTTTCGACGATGAAGCGCAAACCATCAATTACAAGATTCCATCACCATTGGAAATGTTTGTGCGTATGCGCAATCATGGCGTGGGGTTCAATGCGGAGTTGCCTAACAAAACTTCAAATGCAATCAGGTATGTTACTCAGTATCAGCAAGCTGTTAATATGGGTGTTTACGCATCAGATATGGCTTACTGCTGCATTTTAGGCAATGCTCAGAACGCGCTTTCATATTTCAATCTGATGAAAAACCTCTCGATTGAAATTGGTCTTTATGAGAGCATCGACAAGAGTTTGGCCGACCGCGTGCTCAACAACCTTTCGGAAACCGATACTTTGCTCAGTGTAACCAGCGACTCGTATCACGATGTGGTAGCTTATATTGAGGATCAGGGATTGGTTGATATTCAATGCCTTGTGGTTGCCGCCGCATGGATTGAGAGTTTATATCTCTGCCTTGAGCCTATGAAGCAGCAGGAATTGGACAAAAATGCTCTTGAACTTGTTCATGACCATCAGGTACTGCTTGAGAATCTGATTGAACTTCTTGACCAGAACAAGCAGTCGGCCAACGTGGCAAAGCTGCTCGATGAGCTGAAACTCATTCAGGCGTCATATGATGTTATCTATCAGAACAAGGACGAAAACATTACACAAAAGCAATTTGTGAAAATTGTGAACACAGTTGCTGATGTGCGAGCCAAACTTATACTCTAAAATTGTATTGTGATATTGATTATGAAGAAGATAATGGGCAAACCAATAATGTTGATTGCTATGGCGTTGTTGTTGGCCTCTGGTGCGGCAATGGGCCAGAACTGCTCAAAAAAGAAACTTGCAAGCAACGAGTTGAAAGGAAAATATGACTACCGTGGGCAGTCGATGTTTAAATCGATGGCGAGTGGCGATTCGGCTACACTAAATGTGGTGCTATACTCAAAGCAGAACTATCGCCTTTTTGTGGCCAGCGAGCAGAAGCTTGGCAATGTAAACTACCAGATTTACGTTCCGCGTAAAAAATTTACCCGTGTGGTTAAAGGTGTAAAACAGAAAACAATACAAGTTTACAAGAAAGACCCGATGGGATTCTATCTGTATGACAGTGACGGGGAGAAAATTCCTGATGGATTCGAAGTCGTACAAGACACCATTTGGACGCGCGAGACAACATCAATCAACGATTTGGTATTCGACAGCCGAACTGCAGGACAACCTTATTGGGAGGCTACTCCAGGAAAAACACAGAATATAACCATACGTGTCAGCGTTGAAAAAACAGCCAAAAAGGTTGATGGTTGCATTGGTGTTTATGTTGGTTGCGAGTATTCGAACTCATCGCAGTTCATACGTTAAACCATTTAAAAGACAATATTATGGTGTGCCAAATCGCGTTTCATTGACCGGTTTGGCACTCTTTTTTATAACAACTTAAATCCTTTAAAATGAAAGATTTTCTCAAGAGCGTGCTGGCAACATTAGTCGCATTGTTTCTCTATTCGTTTGTGTTCTTTATCCTTTTTGCCGGCATTGCTGGTATGGTTGCCGCTTTTGGTGACAAAACCGCGCCCGTGAAGCCCAATTCGGTGCTGCATCTGAGTTTCAAATCTGAAATCACCGACCGCGCATCTGGCAACGTAAGCCTGACATCGCTGACAAGCGGACTGCAGACGGGCATTGGCTTGAACGATATTCTGGAAAGCATCAGCCGCGCCAAAACCGACGACAACATCAAGTGCATCTTCATCGATAACAGCGACATTAACGCCAATCTGGCCACCATTGCTGAAATCCGCGGTGCAGTGGCCGATTTCAAGCAGAGCGGCAAACCCGTTTACGCTTATGCCGACAACTTGTCGCAGGGCATTTACTATCTGGCCAGCGTGGCCGACAAAATTGAGTTGAACCCCACTGGCGAAATGCTTCTGAAAGGTTTGCAGGCGCAGGTGATGTTCTACAAGGGTGCGCTCGACAAGTTGGGCGTTGAAGTGCAGGTTTTTCGTCACGGAAAGTTCAAAAGTGCGGTCGAACCATATATTTTGAGCGGAATGAGCGCCGAAAACCGCATGCAATATCAGACAATGCTCGATGCCATGTGGCGCGTCTATCTGCAGAACATTGCCGAATCGCGCGGCATTGACGCTGCACAACTCAACCGTATTGCCGACAGCGGTTTGTCGCACGACCCGCAGGCTGCCAAGCAGTTTGGACTGATTGATGAAGTTGCTTACCGCGACGATGTACTGAGCGAACTTGCGCAACTGACAGGCGCTGAAAATATTGATAAACTGAATCTTATATCGATAGGCAAATACGCCAAGACCAAACCGTTCGCGCTGCCGTCCGACAACAAAATTGCAGTGGTTTATGCTTCGGGCGAAATCAACCAGCAGTCGAGCGGTTACGGCGAGCAGGAAATAACCGAGAAACCGTATGTTGAAGCCTTGCGCGAAGTGCGGGCCGACTCGTCGATAAAAGCCGTTGTGCTGCGTGTGAACTCGCCAGGCGGCTCTGCCCAGGTGAGCGACAACATTTGGCACGAAGTGGAACTCACAAAGCAGGTTAAGCCAGTTGTGGTTTCGATGGGCGATTATGCGGCTTCGGGTGGTTATTACATCTCATGTCCAGCCAGTTACATCGTGGCCAACGAGTACACTTTGACAGGCTCGATTGGTGTTTTCGGTCTGGCGCTCAACATCCAAAAACTGATGAGCAACAAGTTGGGAATCAACACCGAAGTGGTGAAAACCAATAAGATGTCCGATTTCGGAAACGCTTATCGCGCTGTTACACCTGCCGAGCGAGAGATTCTGCAAAGCAGTGTCGAGAAAATCTACTCAACCTTCGTGAACCGCGTCAGCAATGGCCGCAACTTGCTGCCCGAGAGTGTTGACAGCATTGGCCAGGGCCGAGTTTGGTGCGGTGTCGATGCGTTGCGTCTGCATCTGATTGACGCTTATGGCGGCCTGACCGATGCCATTTCAATAGCAGCCGAGATGTCGGGAACCGAGAATTATTCGCTTGTCGATTATCCGAAGCAGGAAGAAGGCTTTGAAGCGATGATGAAAATGCTGACCGAAGAGATGACTACTCGCAAGATTTCCAGAGAGTTGGGTGAGTTTGCCGAATCGGCCAAGTTCATAAAGAACCTGATTGGCTCGCAGGGCGTTCAGGCACGAATGGAAAATACCATCGAGATTTATTAGAATGAAATATCTGCTGCTGCCTTTTGCACTCATTTACAGATGTGTGGCCGTTGTCCGCAACAGGCTTTTCGATTGGGGCTTACTCAAATCGAAGGCCTACGGCGTGCCTGTCATCGTAGTGGGTAACATCACGGTTGGCGGCACGGGCAAGACGCCGCACGTTGAGTACCTTGTCAGGATGCTTGGCGCGAAACGGCGGGTGGCGGTTGTGAGCCGCGGCTACGGGCGTTCGACAAGCGGATTTGTTGAAGTGCACCCCGAGTCGGATGTCAGAAGCGTTGGCGACGAGCCGTTGCAGATAAAACGCAAGTTTCCAGATGTTTTGGTGGCCGTCGATGAAGTGCGAACCCACGCCATCGACCACCTTTTGGCCGCTGACGCCGCTGATACCTTCATTCTCGACGACGCCTTTCAGCATCGCCATGTGTGTGCAGGGTTGAATATTGTTTTGGTAGATTATAACCGACCGATTTTCAATGATTTGATGCTGCCTGCAGGACGGTTGCGCGAGCCGCGTTGTGGCATCAACCGAGCCAATGTTGTTTTGGTGACCAAATGCCCCAAAACACTGACTGATACTGAAAGACAGGAATTTAGCCGCAAGTTGAAGTTAAGTTCCGAAGTGCCTGTCTTTTTCACAACTTTCGGCTATGGCCAACTTGTCCCGATAGGCAATTCGCTAGTTGATGCAGAACTTAACGGTGCCACGGTGGTGGTGGCAACAGGAATCGCCCGCCCCGAGCGGCTTTATCAGCATCTGACCGATTCGGGCGCAAAAGTTGTCGGCATCAAATTTCCCGACCATCATTTCTTTACGATCGATGATATTGATAAAGTTGTAACCGTCTATCAATCAGTTGAGTCGGATTCAAAAATGGTGGTTGTGACCGAAAAAGACGCAATGCGCCTGACGCCCGAACTGACAGCGCGGTTCAGCGGCGTGCCAGTCTATTATCTGCCAATTCAGGTGGAATTTCTTGCCGAGCAGGCTCAATTCGACGAACTTGTAGAGCGTTTTTGTATAACATCAATCTAAAATCAGCGATAAAAAAGGCCGCGCGGTTGACAATCTTCAGGGCTTTATAGAAAAAAACATCGACATTCTGACAAATCAATTATTTTCGAAACATAAAAACATCATTGAATATGAAAAAGATAGTTATTCTCATGGCGGTGTTGCTGAATGCGGCATTCGCCAATTCGCAGGAAAAAACACAGGCCATCTACGGCAAGGCCGTAACAATGGGCGATATGCCTGTGCGCGGTCTGAATGTTTCGTCAAAAGTATTGGGCAGCAAGACAAAAACTGATACAACTGGCTGTTACACACTTGTTTGTGCCGAGAAAGACGTGATAGTTTTTGAAGGTGAGCTATTCAAAACTGTCAAAAAGAAAGTTAAGCCAGGCAATGCCGACAGCGTGAATGCCGAAATGACTTTCCCTCTGAACGAAGCCAATATTGATGTGGCTATCGGTTATGGCTATATTTCCGAAAAAGACCGCACTACGGCTGTTTCGCGTCTGCCGAAGGGCAAGGATTACTGCCGCTACACCAATATGATGGATTTGCTGAGTGAGAACTTTACAAGTCTCTCTGTCAATGGTAGTTGCGTGACCATTCGCGGTAACGAGACCTTCAACGGACCGCAATGCGCGCTTTTGATTGTTGACGGCCAGGAAGTGCAGTCGCTCGATTTTGTAACGCCGTGCGATGTGAAAGATGTTTCAGTAATAAAAGACGGTGGCGCTGCGATTTACGGCAGCCGCGGCGGCAACGGTGCAGTAATAATTACGCTTAAAAAGGCTGGGGAATAAGCATAATTGATAATCATATAAATGGCGCACTCGGAGCCGAATGCGCCATTTTTTTGTTTCCTATTGCTTTTATCCGTAGGTGGATATTGGTTTTGTGGTATCGCCTCGCGAGAAAATCAGACAAAATTGGATTAAAATTACACATGGATTCCGCCCGATAGGGCGCGGCATAAAACACGTAGAGACGTGCCATGGCGCGTCTCTACAAAAACAAATTATCAATTATTTACCTATCAATCATTCACCATTACCCGTTTGGCCTCGGCGCCAACCTTCACAATGTAGATGCCGGCGACTTTGACGCGGATTTCTGTACGGACGCGATTAATCGCGTCCCTACCAACAAGGCGTCCCATTGCATCATAAACGCTGATTTCATCTGTTGCGTTCTCAACCACAATGGTGTTGCCGTGGGCGTAGATGTTGACGGCTGTGGCGGCCGTTTCGGCGACGGCGGTTCCAAACCTTGTGCCTTCAGCCACACGTGTGTCAGTTTCACCGCAACCATGCTCACAAACGGCGGTTTCGGTGCCATCGGCTTCGGTGGTGGCATCGTTGTTATAGATGTAGTTTGCGAACTCGTGGCCTAAAGCGGGAATTGTTTTTTGTGCCACAATCACCTCGCCGCAAACCGAGCAATGTGAGCCTTCGGATTTGCCTTTCTCAGTGCAAGTTGCGGCAACGGCACTATCAACAACAGCTGTGTGCGCTTCAAATAAAGCTGTTAGCAATGTGTCGGAAGTGACAGTTATGGTGCGCGATTTTTTTGTATTGCCATCGCTCCAACTGGTGAAATGGTAGCCTTTGGCGGGTGTGGCAAAAAGATTAGTGGTTTTTCCGCCAACAACTGCACCGCCGCCTCGCACGTTACCATGCGCACTACTATCGGCTACCGCAAGCACTTTATAAATCACCAAATTCGAGCCAGCGTCCCATACAATCTGCTTGCTACGATAATTCCAGTACTCTCCCCATCCTTCGGGTTGCGATTCAGCTTCACAATAAATAGACAATATATCACTGTCGCCAAATGCCCAATTTCCAATGGTCGTAACCGATGCGGGAATAGTTACCAATTCCAGACTTCTACACTCTAAGAACGCATCCCATCCGATGCTGTCAACTGAATTGCCAATTTGCACCGATACCAGATTCTCGCAATTCGAAAACGCACAATGACCGATGGTCGTGACCGAATTGGGAATGGTTACCGATGTCAGGCTACTGCAATTAGTGAATGTATAGCTACCGATTTTGGTCACTGTGTTTGGAATTACCAAATCCGTAACTTCTTCGCCATCAATATAAAGATGTTCAGCATATCTTAAAGGATTATTACTGTATCCAAAATCAATTTCGCACAGGTTCTCGATGCTCCCGAATTCGGCTCTAGTCAGGCTATCGCAATCTTCGAATGCATATTCACCGATGCTTGTCACTGTGCTGGGTATGGTTACCGATTTCAAGCTTACGCAATCGTTGAACGCTGACCTGCCGATGCTCGTAACGCCCTCGGGAATGACTATGGATGTCAGGCTGCTGCAACCGTCGAACGCCAAGTCGCCAATGCTTGTAACGCCCTCGGGAATGGTTACATCGGTCAGACTTGAGCAATCGGCAAAAGCCCATTCTCCGATGCTTGTAACACTGCCAGGAATGGTTATCGATTTAAGATTGGTGCAATGGTAAAATGTTCCGTTTTCGATGCTTGTAACGGTGTTCGGTATTGTTACCGATATCAAACTGTCGCAATACTCGAATGCCCAACTATCGATACTTGTCACAGCATATTTCTTGCCATAATGCTCAACAGTGTCGGGTATTACAACTTCCTTCAGGTTATTACCGCGCAACCTTGCAAATTCTACCGTGCTGTCACTTGTGAAGTAATAATAATCTCTTGTGAATCCTGTTCTGACAAAATCTGCGACAAGCGTTGTATTAGACATTACTGTTACGGTTGCATTGGCATTTGTCAAACCATTGCTCCATTTTACAAAACTGTAGCCTATAGCGGGTTTCGCAACAATGGTTGCCAGCGAGCCGCTGAAAAAAGCACCACTGCCTTCGACGCCGCCATACTCGCTGTTGTTGGGCAGTACAGTTAAATAAAATATCGAGTTGATGTCGGCTCCCCATACAACCGGGCAACTATCAGGATTCCAATAACTATCCCACTTTTCGGGCATTGAGTCCGCTTCGCAATAAACTGTAAGTTTTGGACAATCTCTGACAACAATCCAATCCATACTTGTTACAGAGCTAGGAATGATAAGCGCTTCAAGACTTTTGCAGCCATTAAATGTCCATCCATTGAGACGTGTAATCGAACTTGGAATGGTAATATGTGTCAAGCCGCTCCAACTGAATGCAGATTCTTCGATATTTGTTACAGAAGCTGGAATGTCAATCGTAGTTAAACTCCTACATCCATCGAACGCATCTTTGCTAATGTTTGTCACAGAAGTAGGAATTATTACCGAAGTCAGACCGCTGCAATCTGAGAACATATTATTGCTGATGTTGGTAACCGAATTTGGAATTTCTACCGAAGTCAAGTTATAGCAATTATGGAACGCACCTTTGCCAAAGGTTGTTACAGAATTTGGAATTTCAACCGAGGTCAGGCCACCGCAATACTCAAACGTATAGCTGCCGATAGTTTTCACAGAATTGGGAATTTCAACTGATTTGAGATTATAGCAACTAGAGAAAGCTTTATTTCCAATGCTCGTAACGGTGTTGGGAATGGTTACAAACTGCATCTCCCTGTATGATTTGAAAGCATTGTCGCCGATGCGTGTAACGGTGTATTGGATTCCATTTTTGGTGATTGCGCTTGGAATCACAATTACACTATCGGAACCCACATAGTCAATTATCTCAGCATTAGTGCCATCGATGATTCTGTAGGCAAAGTCGCCATCAACATTGTTTGTATCAACAACATCCACATCGCCCCATACAATATTGTATGAATCCAAATACAAATCCCAACCTCTGGGCGCCGATTTCAGGTCACAGTAAATAGTCAGATTGTCGCCACAACCACTGAAAGCGGAGCCTTCTATCTGGGTAACAGATGTTGGAATGGTTATCGAGGTCAGATTGTCACAGTCATCAAAAGCATCAAACTGAATATATTCACAGTCGGTTAAGACAACCGATTTCAGCGATGACGGTATATAATATGTGGAATTAACATAACCATCATCACCATAATAGTAAGATTGTGTGGTTGCGATTCCGCCTTCATAGTCATAGCCCCCGAAAATGTAACCGAAAGGATATTGAGGGGCGTCGGTGAAGGAGTGTCTCTTGTCGCCCACAAACGGCAGCGTTATCGACTCCAACGATGAGCAGCCCGAGAATGCACAATATCCAATATTCTCAACCGAATTGGGGACTGTGATTGATGTCAGGTCTTTGCAATTTTTAAATGCAGATCCGGAAATAACTTTGCAATTGCTGTTTATCTCACAGGAGGTTATGTCGGTCGATTTTGTTTTAATCAGCACAACGTATGGATTCTCCGCGTTGCCCAAATACAGTGCGTTGTCGTATTCGTTGTATTCCAGCTTGTTGCAACCTTCAAACGCTGAAACTTCAACTTTCACAATTGTGTTGGGCAGGCTGATTGTGGTCAGATTATCGCAATACTCAAACAAACCATACGGAATGCTTGTAACCGATTCGGGGATTGTGATTGATGTCAGGCCGTCGCAATCTTCAAACACGCAGTTGTCAAAAAAGGTGACACCTTCGGGAATGGTTATCGATTCAAGACCTGAGCAATTCTCAAATGCACCATACAAAATGCGCTCAACAGAATTTGGAATTGTTACCGATTTCAAACCATAGCAACGATAAAACGCCCACGATTCAATGGTTTTTACGGAATTTGGTATTGTTACCGAAGACAGTTCGCTGCAGTCTTTAAACGCTTCCTCACCTATAGATGTAACCGAGTATGTGTTGCCGTCAATCTCCACAGTTTCGGGTATCACAATTTCTGTCATATATCTGTAATCGTCCGACTTCACAACCTTGACTGTGGTGTTGCTTGTGATTTCGTATTGCAAATAACCAACAGAGGTTTGTTCCGGTGTAAACACAGCCATAATATTCATATTGTACTCTACAACTATGGTGGCGGTTGCGGTTGTCAGGCCGTTGCTCCACTGCACAAAGCGGTAGCCCTCGGCCGGCGTGGCTTTGATTGTAATTGTTGTGCCATCGGCAAAGGTGCCGCCGCCACTAACGCTGCCATATGCGCTGTTGTTGGCCGACAGCGAAATCTCATACATTGTTACCGGCTCAAAATCAGCTATAAGCGTAATATCTGACGTTACGGTTATGTGGGCTGTGGCGGTTGTCAGGTCGTTGCTCCAACGCACAAAGCGGTAGCCGGGGGCTGGTGTGGCTGTAATTGTAATCACTGAGCCGTCGGCAAAGGTGCCGCCGCCACTCACACTGCCGTGCGCGCTGTTGTCGGCCGAAAGCGTGACGGTCCAGGTTTCGGAAGATGTATTTTCGGCAAACTCCGCCACAAGCGTCAAATCGGATGTTACAGTTATGGTTGCCGAGGCTGTCATCAGGCCGTTGCTCCATTGTACAAAGCGGTAGCCAGGGGCAGGTGTGGCAACAATAGTCACCCTTGAGCCATCCCAAACGGTGGCGCCGCCGCTCACTCTGCCGTATGCGCTGTTGTTGGCCGAAAGGCTGACAGTCCACGCCTTTCTGATAGTGTAGCCCCAAACAACCGGACACTGGCTGAAGTTCCAATCATACGCCCAAGTTTCGGGAGCCGTATCGGACTCGCAATAAATGGTAAGATTGAAGCAATTAATGAATGCGAACTTAGTAATGGATGTGACTGAATTTGGTATTATAACGGTCTGCAAATCGGCACATTCGCTAAACGCCTCATACTCTATCGAGGTTGTCGTGGTAGGAATGGCAACCGATGTCAGATGGCAATTGGTGAATGCGTCTCGCCCTATGCTTGTTACACCTATTGGAATATCAATCGTCGTCAGTCCGCTGTTGGCAAACGTCTCTTGGCCAATGCTCGTGATAGAATTCGACATAGTTACCGACGTAAGATTGTCGCACCCCATAAACGCCTGAGTACCAAGGTCTGTTACCGTATTGGGAATGACAACCGACTTCAGTTTGCTGCAATAAGCGAACGCCGCGTCATCGATGGCGGTAACAGTGTATGTTGTGCCGTCAATCTCAATCGTTTCGGGTATCTCAATCTCCGTTAGCATTTCATAAACGCTCGCCCGCACAACCTTAACCGTGTTGCTGCTTGTGATTTCATATTTCAAGTTTTGCGGTCCCTCTCCATATCCCCAGACAACAGCGTGGCAAAAAGAATCCCATAAGGAGCTCCAACCACCGGGTTTCGATGGCGCCTCGCAATAAACTGTGATTTTACTACATTGGAAAAACGCGCGGGCATCAACTGTATCCACCGAAATAGGTATGATTATGTTTGGCAGTTCGGAGCACTGGGCAAATGCCAATTGTCCTATCTTAGCTAAATGGTCGGGCAGCGTAATTGACAAAAGACTGCCGCACCTTTCAAACGCGCCGTAACCCAAACTGGTAACAGTATTTGGGATGACAACCGACTCCAGAAATGCGCATTTTTGGAATGCCATGTCACCAATGCTTGTAACGGTGTACGTCTTGCCGTCAATTTCAACTGTTTCGGGTATGGTTATTTTTCCCCGCCATATATATTCATCAGAATTCACAACCGCCACTGTTGAATCGCTTGTGATTTCATAGTGCAAATCTTTTTCAGCAAATTCGGCCACAAGCGAAATGTTTGAATTTACGGTTATGGTTATGGTATCGTTTGTCTGGCCGTTGCTCCAGCGCACAAAGCGGTAATCGATTCCCGGCTCGGCCGTAATTGTAACCTCCGAACCCTCGGCAAAGTTGCCGCCACCCGCAACGGTACCGTGTTCGCTGTCGTCGGCCTTTACAGTAACATCGTAATATTTTATTTTGGCGAACAAAGCCACCAGCGATGTGTCCGATGTAACAGTTATGGTTTCGGTGGCGTTTGTCAGGCCGTTGCTCCACTGCGCAAAGCGGTAACCTTCGGCAGGTGTGGCAGTAATTGTAACCACAGAATCCTCGACAACGGTGCCGCTGCCACTAACGGTGCCGTAATTTTTATTGTTGGCAGCTACTGTCACCATATATATTCCCAAATTTGTATCAAAACCCCATACTACTGGGCTGCGAGCGGAATTCCAGGCATCGTCCCAGCCTTCAGGTTTCGATTCGGCCTCACAGAAAATAGTGAGGTCATCGCAATAGAGGAATTGAACTTCACCAACACTTGTAACCGTTTTCGGTATCAGAATCCATTGCAAGCCAGTACAGTTGTAGTAAGCCTTGTTGCCAATTGTTGTAACTGAGGTTGGTATTTTTACCGATAAAAGTCCGGTGCAATTCTCAAATGCATTGTTGCCAATCGTAGTAAGCGTATTTGGGAAGGTAACTGATGTAAGCTTTGAGCAATTTTTAAACGCTTCGGAGCCAATACTTGTAACCGAATAAGCTTTTCCGTCCACCATAATGGTGTCAGGTATTATAACTTCCGTTAGGTTCTTGTAATCATCTGATTGCTCCAATTCAACCGTATTGCGACTTGTGGTTACGTAATGCAACCCGTTGCGCGTAATGTGTCCGCTGGCAAATACAGCCTGAATGGTTGTGTCGGAGGTCACTGTTACGGTTATTGTGTCGTCTATCAAACCGTTGCTCCATTTCACAAAGCGGTAGCCGTCGTTGGGAATTGCAATAAGTTCTATAGAATAGCCTTCGGCAATTTGTGTAAAAAAGCCTATGGTTTTATATCCATCCCTTCCCACACTACCAATAAAAATGTCGTTGATTTTTATATCCACATTAAATATGCTCAAGTTGGTGTCGAAGCCCCATACAGCAGAGTTGTTGCTGGAATTCCAATTTTCATTCCAACCTTCGGGTTGTGATTCTGCTACGCAATAAATATTACAGTTACCCACAACCGCATTTGCGCCAAGGGTTGCTACTGAATTAGGTATGATTAAAGATTTCAAATTATAACAAGAGGCAAACGCTCTATCACCAATGTTCACGACCGAGTTGGGGATGGAAATTGATGTCAAATTACCGCAACTTTTAAATGCATTATCAAATATTATTTTGCAGCCGCTGTTAATCTCACAAGATGTTATGTCTTCTGATTTTGCTTTAACAAGTGCAACATACGGATTTTCATCGTTTCCCCAATATAGGGCTTTGTCATACTCATTGTAGTTTTGTATATTATCGCAATTAAAGAAAGACCACGTGAAGTTGATGTATCTTAAAGATTCTGGAATAGAAATGGATGTCAAATTATCACAACTTTGAAACGCAAATTCTGCAATCAGTACGCAACGGTTGTTTACATTGCACGATGTAATATCGGTTGATTTGGCTTTGATGAGGGCAAAGTACGGATTATCGTTAGTTCCCAAATAGTAAGCGTTATCGTACTCATTGTAAACAAACTTCTCGCCTCCTCCGAATACGTTGTTAGAAATGTTGGTAATTGATTCCGAAAGAATGGCAGACTCCAGATTGTCACAAAAAGCAAATGCTTGAGACCCGATGTATGTTACTGAATTAGGAATAATAACAGATTTCAAACTACCACAATCTCCAAACGCATATGTACCAATGCTTTTTAATGAATTAGGGAATGTAATAGACTCAAATCCGAAGCAATATATAAAAGCATGTTCACCTATACTGGTTACTGATTCTGGAATGTTGATTGTTTTCAAATTGCAATATGCAAACGCATAATTCCCAATTTCTGTTACTGTATTTGGAATTGAATAAGATTCATCAGTTTTCCCGTGTGGGTAGCATATTATTGTTTTTCTGTCTTTACTGAAGACTATACCATTTTCCGATAAGAACTTTGTATTACCACTCTCAACATTTATTTCAGTTAATTTGCCGCAATGCAAAAATGATCTGGAATTAATGCTAACTACCGATTGGGGTATGTTTATTGATGTCACTTTTGAACATCCATAAAATGATGCATCGTCACCAATATTAGTAACCGTGTAAGTCACCCCTTCATTCTCTACTTCTTCCGGGATATCAATATTTCCACTAATGTCTTTATTAGCCGCACCAACAGAGACCGTATTGGTGCCTGTTATGGTGTATTTCAAATCGCCAACAGTAAAATCTTCCGCCCATGCTTGCCCGGCAAGCATTGCGGCAAACAAAAGAGTAAAAATGCGTTTCATAATTATTGAGTTTATTAGTTATTGAAATTCTTCTATTTACATGATAGCCTAATGAATTTTAAAAATGTAAATCACATACCATATTCATTGGTAAAGATAGGCTTTTAACCTGAAAAACAGATTTTTTTTGATGTATGGTTTATGAATGGTGGCGATAGGTTTTATGTCCTTTCAATCCACAACTAGTTTTTGTCGGCTGCCGGATACAAAGAAGGCGCACCAACGGATGCGCCTTCTTTATTTGCCTGTAATACAGTTTATTTACTCTGTTTCGGTTTGGCTTGTGTTGGCGGAGTGGCAATGCTTTCGCGCATAGCCGTGTCGGCCTCAATGTTTTTCATCTTGTAGTAATCCATAATTCCCAGATTACCAGCGCGGAAAGCTTCGGCCATAGCGCGAGGAACTTCGGCTTCGGCCTCAATCACTTTGGCGCGCATCTCCTGTGCCAGAGCCTTCATTTCTTGTTCCTGAGCCACAGCCATTGCGCGGCGTTCCTCGGCTTTCGCTTGCGCGATGTTCTTGTCGGCTTCGGCCTGGTCCATTTGCAGCACGGCGCCAATGTTTTTGCCTATGTCGATGTCGGCAATATCGATAGAGAGAATCTCGAATGCCGTTCCTGCGTCAAGACCTTTCTCGAGCACCACGCGCGATATGCTGTCGGGGTTTTCGAGCACGCTCTTGTGGTTGGCCGACGAGCCGATTGACGACACAATGCCTTCGCCAACGCGGGCCAAAACTGTCTCTTCGCCGGCGCCGCCCACCAGTTGCTTGATGTTGGCGCGAACCGTCACGCGGGCTTTGGCAATAAGCTGGATACCATCTTTGGCCACAGCTGTAACAGGCGGTGTGTCAATTACTTTCGGGTTAACCGACATTTGAACAGCCTCAAACACATCGCGGCCGGCAAGGTCGATTGCGGTGGCCATTTTGAAGTTGAGGTCGATGTTGGCTTTCTCGGCCGAAACTAGCGCGTGGACAACCGCCTCAACGTGTCCGCCTGCCAGATAGTGTGCCTCAAGGTCGTCGCGTTTAATTCCTTGAAGGCCAGCTTTATGCGCCTCAATCATTGCGCGGACAATGGTCTGTGGCGGAACTTTTCGCCAGCGCATCAGAATCAGTTGCAGCAGCGAGATGTGCACACCCGAGATGAGAGCCGTAAACCACAGTCCTACAGGAATAAAGTAGAAAAGTATCCATAAGCCGATGAATCCGGCTACGATACATATCACCAGTGTTGTTGTTGCGGAAATTACCATCTTGTTTTATGTTAAAGGTTTGACAATTATTTCGTTACCATCAATATCCGTTACTTCAACCTCGGTTTTTGCATCGGTGATGTTGGCCGATTTTGCCTCGAAAGTCTTTCCGTTGATGAGCACTGTTCCAATGGGGCCGAGTCGGGTAAGGGCTGTGCCGCGGTCGCCAACTTTCACGTTTTCAGATACATCACCGGCCACTTTGCTATCAATGGCGGTGTCGAGCGCCACTTTGCGCCACGTCGACGAGCGGAGTCCGAAAAACAGAATCAGTGTTCCCAAAATAAGCGTTGCGGCCAAAATGTAGTGAGCTGTAGGCGCGCCTATTTGTTTGTAACCCAGGTATATGCCTGCAATCATCAGCAGAAGGCCCAAAATTCCAGCCACATTGATACCCGGAAGCACGAATATCTCGAGGAATATTAGCAACAAGGCTATCAGCAGAATTATAACGATACCTGTCAGCGACATTTTACTCGATTGAAACTGTTAGCTCTCTGTCAATCAGACTGTTTTTCATCGGCAACAGTCGTTTGTAGCTGCCCGATTTAATCTCATAGCGACCTTTGTGGTGAACTATGAGCGCACATTGCTCGGCTTGCTCGGGTGTGTGGTGGCACACATCTATCAGACTTTCAATCACATGGTCGAAAGTGTTGAAGTCATCGTTGTAAAGGACAAGGTTCAGATGGTCTTGCTTTTCGGTAAGCTCGTCGGTTTGTCCGTCAAATTGTTCGCGATTCATTGTTTTTGCGTTAAGTCACGTAAATATAGCGGATTTTATTGATTGTAGACATCATTTCGCAGACAAAATGCAGAGGCAATTTTGATTATAGTTGCCAATGCAATCGTCTAACAACCAATAGTATACAGTTTTAAATTTATTGGCGATTATTTTCCGCCGGCGGTTTTTCGCTTTGTGATCAGACCGCTGCTGGTGAAGTTGCGTTGCCAAATATTGGCATCACCCATATAATATAGGTTGCTGCTGCCTGAAATTGTGACACCCAGGCGTTTTTTCGCGTTGACGGAAATTTCTGCATAACCCGATCCAATGACAGTGCAATAGTCTGATTGTAAGTCGAATGCGTTTACTTCAGTTTCGTCGTGCGCATCGACGGTCAGATATTCGGCGTAACCGCGCAACGATGCGTTTCCGTTGTCGAGAACCCTTAGGGTGCATTTCGCGGCTTTGAATTCAAAGTCTAGCTTCGATGCATCACCGCACACAAACTCGATTTCGTCAAAATTGCTTACCTTTTCCGATTTCAGTTCTACTTCGTTGAGAAGCACTATTTGCTTTAAATCTTTGAAAGCCACGGTGATGTTGAGTTTTAGCGCTTTTTTAACTGAAGGAATAAAAACATATAGCGTACTGTCGGAAACTGATGTTTTAAAAAGAGGAATAAGGTTCTCCTCTGATTCAATCTTCACGTTTTCAGTGGATTCTTGCGACAGGTACAACTCAACCTGACCTTGTACAACCAAGCGGTTGAATCCTGTTGTTTGTCTAACATCAGTTTTGATTTTGCCATTTCCTTTGATGTTCTGGGCGTTGGCAGAGCCGTAGGCTAGCGTCAGTATTAAAGCGCAAAAAATGCCAAAAAAAGAGTTTTTCATCGGATTTGAAATTTCAAGGCGCAAATGTCTGTAATTTTCAATAAAATGCCAAGTGTTGGCTTATAAAAATCCGACTTTTGTGTTTAAATTTTCATGCAAATTTTGCGGGAAGCGGGTCAAATTAGTTTTTCCGCTGAATGTTTGATGCCATTTCTTCAAGGAAGAGGTTGCGTTTGCGGCGCGACAAAATGGCCACGGAACCGCCTTCCATTATCACATCGCCATCGAAACGCGACACTTTTTGGACAAAATTCAGATTGACTAAATGCGACTGGTGGGTGCGGAAAAAGGGAAAATCCTCGAGCATATTCTCAAACTCTCCCAAATTCTTCGACACCAGCAAATCGTCGCGTCCTTTGATGTGCAGAGTGCTGTAATTGCCGTCCGATTGTATATGGATTATATCTTTAATGCTTACAAATTCAATCGATTCGGCAGTGGCTAAAACAATTTTTTCGGGTTTGTCGAGTTTTGAGTTTTGCAGCAGAGCGTTGAATTGCTCTTCGTGTTTGCCATTGGCTTTGCCGCGTTTAACTATTTTTTTGATTGCGGCATCCATGTCGTTGTAGTCAAATGGCTTGAGTAGATAGTCTATTGCGCTATATTTGAAGGCTTTAATGGCGTATTGGTTGAAGGCCGTGACAAAAATCACATCAAAATCGCGTTTCGTGAGTTTTTCAAGCACGTCGAACCCACTTCCATCGGTGAGTTCAATGTCCATAAACACAAGGTCGGCTTCAACTTGCGATAGCAACTCAACAGCCGTTTTGACACTATTGGCCGTACCTAAAATATTGAACGACGGATAGTTGCTGTTTAAGAATATTTTTATCGATTCGACACCATGTGGCTCATCGTCAATAATAACAACTTTAATCTCTGATTCCATTTTCCCCCAAAAAAGTGGCTAAATATAGATTAAATTTCATCATCATCAACTTTGTCGCGCGTTTTATTTCCTTCAACAACTATCACAATCTCGCCCTTGACGCCTGTTTCGGTGAAGTGGGCAATGGCCTCGCTGATGGTTCCGCGATAGTTTTCTTCGTGAATTTTAGATATTTCGCGCGATACGCACACCCTGCGGTCGGGGCCGAAAACCTCGGCAAACTGCTCAAGCGCTTTCAGCAGACGGTAGGGCGATTCGTAGAAAATCATTGCCCGTTCCTCGTTCCTCACGGCCTCAATGCGCTTCTGGCGGCCTTTTTTCTGCGGCAGAAAACCTTCAAAGCAGAAACGGTCGTTGGCGAAACCGCTATTGATGAGCGCAGGCACAAAAGCCGTGGCGCCAGGCAGGCATTCAACTTCAATATCGTTCTGAATGCACTGTTTGACAAGCAGATAACCTGGGTCGGAAATGCCAGGCGTGCCTGCGTCGCTGATGAGCACGGCCGATTTTGCGGCGGCCACCATATCGGCGTAGTGCGCCACCTGCTGGTGCTCGTTGAATTTGTGGTAGGGGATGAGCTTGTTCTTTATCTCGTAGTGATTCAGCAAGATGCCTGATGTGCGAGTGTCTTCGGCCATTATGAAATCGGCTTCTTTCAAAAGTCGCAGCGCGCGCAACGTAATGTCCTCGAGATTGCCGACAGGTGTTGGAACAAGATAAAGTTTGCCCATCGTTTTACGATTTAAAACGTTGATATACAAGTTCAAGGAAGTCCACAGTAGTCTCGTCTTCCTGGTTCCAGTTGCGGTTGCTGAAAAGTTTGTCTAAAGCCTCGTTGATGTTGGCTGAACTTTCAATCATATCAATCGTCTGCTCGTATTGGATGCTGTCGCGGTCGAAAAGCTCGTTCACAAACCTTATGCGGTCGTTGATTTTGATGGCTTTGCGAAGGTTTGTTATCGGGCGGCTGTTGAACCGCGATGCCAGATTGGCCTTCTTCTCGAGTCCTGCAAGCACATCGTTCACCGATGGAGTGTTCTGCTGGAATCGGTCGGCCAGAGTGCTTGGTTTGCTCTCGGTTTTGGCTGGTTCGGTCGGTGCCGATGCTGCGGGTTGTTGCTCATTTTCAGCATTGTAGGTCTGCTCAACGTCGGCGGTGTTGTCGGCAAACATATCGGCAAGCGATTTGGCTTTTTTGGCTTCTTCCTCGGCGGCCTTTCGTGCGGCCTCGGCTTCAGCGGCTTTGCGGGCCAATTCTTCGGCGGCTTTTCGTGCAGCCTCAGCCTCGGCAATTCTTCGGGCTTCCTCTTCCTTGGCTTTGCGAGCGGCCTCTTCTGCAGCAATTCTGCGCGCGTTTTCTTCAGCTTTTCTGGCTTCTTCGGCAGCAATTCTGCGGGCTTCTTCCTCGGCTGCAGCCTTGCGAGCGGCTTCCTCAGCAGCCTTTTGTGCGGCAATTCTTTGCGCTTCTTCAGCGGCTTTGCGTGCGGCTTCGAGCTCTTCGGCACGTTTTGCGGCTTCGGCCTCGGCAAAAAGCCGTTTTTCTTCCTCTTCAGCAGCCTTGCGTGCGGCTTCCTGGGCGGCTATCGCGGCAGCGTTGTCATCATTTGCGGCATCGGCCCCCGCTGACGACAAATGAACGGCAATATTGTTCAAATCGCGAATTTTGCTTTGCAGCATTTCGATTGCAAATGGCTGAATATCACCATCGTCGGGCAGACTTTCAATCATCGATACAAGAACCGTCGCCTCGGCCTTGATTATTTTGATAAGATTTTTTGTTTGCATCGCTCTCGATAAAGATTTATTTTGCCAAAAATAACGATTGATGTTAAATCAAATTGTCGCACACCAATTTTTTTGTTGACTGATATGTTTTTTGAAAATGGCAACGCCGATGGCGGACGGATTGAAGTGATTTGTGGCTCAATGTTTTCGGGCAAGACCGAAGAACTGATTCGCCGTCTGCGACGTGCAAAATTCGCGCGGCAGAGTGTCGAAATTTTCAAGCCCGCTGTCGATGTGCGCTATTCGGCTGTCGATGTGGTTTCGCACGACGATAACTCAATTCCTTCCACACCCGTCGAGAGTGCGCAGAACATTCTGCTTTTGGCCAGCAACGTGCAGGTTGTCGGGATTGATGAAGCGCAGTTTTTCGACAATGGCTTGATTGATGTGTGCAACCAATTGGCTAACAGTGGCGTGCGCGTCATTGTGGCGGGTCTCGATATGGATTATCAAGGCAACCCGTTCGGCCCGATGCCAAAACTGATGGCCATTGCCGACGATGTGCTGAAGGTTCACGCCGTGTGCGTGCGGTGTGGCGCGCTGGCGCAATTCTCGCACCGTCTTGCCAAAACCGACAAGTTGGTGCTTCTTGGCGAAACCGACAGTTACGAGCCGCTTTGCCGCCGTTGCTTTTTGAAAGCGAAGGCTGAAGACAAAAACGGAAACTGAAAAAATCAATCCTTCAGTCCTTCAATCCTTCAATCATTGTCTTTCCGTCAGATGCTTCCAATAGCGGACGGGCATATCCTGCTTCATTTTGCGTGGATTGCGGCGCGATTCGATAGCAATCGATTTATAATAGGTGCGCCAAAGCGACTGGAAAAGCTGCTCATCGGCATCCATAATGCTTGCGTCGAGGCGTCCGTCGCGGCCGAATTTAGCGTCGTTGGCAAAGGTCACGCGGTTAACGTCGTGTAAATCATACATATATCCGTATTGGCGCTGAAGGTCGTAGATTATCCACTGCTGGTCGGAAAAACGGTCGCTGAAATGGTCGAGAGTGAGCGGAAGTACGTTGTGGCGCGGCTCAAAGGCGGCGAAGTAAATGCCGTCGGCGGTCTTTTGGAAACGCACGAATTGAAGCATTCGGTGCGCCTCATAGCTGACCTGCTTATACACTTGCGCCAGACGCAACACATCGGGGTCGCCAAAATTGGTCTCGATGGTTGCTTTGGCATCAATCATCTTGCGGATATATCTGAAAATCAGTTCGTCAACATCGCTAATGCCATCGGCGAGCCAACTGACCGTCAGGCTGTGAAGCGCCATTTTCGACATTTTGCGCTCAAGGTGCGTCCATACGCGCTCGGCTTTTTGCTCATCGGTTGTAACTGTATGAGCCACAGTGCAAAACAACGGTGCGGGTTCACCGGGGGCAAGTAGGTGAGAGGGAAATGTTTTCAGCTGATAGGCATCGAAAACGCACGTCAGCAGGCCGTCGAATGTCTGGTCGTAGACAAAAGCCGTATCTGCGAACTCGCTCATCAATAGGGTGTTACTAGTTGTACGGGCTGGTCGAAGTTTAACTCAAGCTGGCCAGCCGCTTCTTTTTTGGCGGGTTTGGCCACCAGCAGTGAGCGCACGTTTTCGGGCTTCAACTCGTTGATGGTGCCCATTATGGGCAGTTCGCGGCAGTTGATGAAGTATTTTGCTTTCTTCAGAACTACGCCTATCTTCTTGAGTTGTAGAAAAGTAAGTGCACCGTATCGTCTCGAGGCCACAATCTGCATAGCCGATTTCACACCAATGCCCGGCACGCGCAGAATGTGCTCGTAGCAAGCCGTGTTCACATCGACCGGGAAAAACTCGGGGTGGCGCAGCGCCCAAGCCAGTTTGGGGTCAACATCGAGGTCGAGGTTCGGATTGGCGTCATCGACAATCTCGTTCACTTTGAATTTATAGAACCGCATCAGCCAGTCGGCCTGATAGAGGCGGTTTTCGCGCACAAGCGGCGGTTGCTTCAAGGCAGGCAGACGGGTGTCGTAGGTGTTAACAGCCACATATCCAGAATAATAGACGCGCCGGATGGATGGACGCTGGTAGAATGCCGACGACAGGCGCAGAATGTCTTTGTCGGTGTCGTTGGTGGCGCCGACAATCATCTGCGTGCTTTGTCCCGCTGGCACAAAACGCGGCGCCGAGCGGTGTCGGCTGCGTTCCTCGTGGCTCTCGAGCACACCCTGATGAATGATTTTCATCGGTTGGAAAATGCTCTCGTAACTCTTTTCGGGCGCAAGCATTTTCAGGTTGCTCTCGGTCGGAATCTCAATGTTGACGCTCATTCGGTCGGCATACAGCCCCGCCTCGGTTATCAGTTGCTGGCTGGCTCCAGGTATGCTTTTCAGATGGATGTAGCCGTTGAACCGTTGCGCGCGGAGGTCTTTCACCACTCGCACAAGCCGCTCCATTGTGTAGTCGGCGTTTTGCAGCACGCCCGAACTCAAAAACAGCCCCTCAATGTAGTTGCGGCGGTAGAACTCCATTGTTATCTCAACCACCTCGGCGGGTGTGAATGTGGCTCGCGGAACATCGTTGGTGCGGCGGTTGACGCAGTAGGCGCAGTCGAAAATGCAGTAGTTGGTGAGCATCACTTTCAGCAGCGATATGCAGCGTCCGTCTTCGGCAAAACTATGGCAGATGCCCACGCCGCCAACGGTATTGCCCACGCCCTTGCCGTTGTTGCGGCGCACTGTCCCGCTCGACGAGCACGACACATCGTACTTTGCTGACTCGGCCAGAATCTTGAGTTTGTCTAACATTCGCGCATCCATACCGCAGTTTTTGTGTAGTGGCAAATTTACATTTTATAACTACGGAACACACGGGAAAACTTGGAATAATTCCGCCGGCGGATATTGTTTTTCTCTAACCGATTTTATCCGATTCAAACCGATATTTAATCTGTAGCTGGAAAATGCGTTTTGGACTGTGTGCAGGAATTTTTAGAAAGTTGTTTAAAATCCACCTGATAGGCGATACTTTTTGTTTTGTTCCGCCGCTTTGCCGCCGTTGCTTTTTGAAGGCTGTGGCCGATGATGGAACAAAAAAAACGGGCCAACGCAATGCGCCGCCCGTATTTTATTCTAATTACTAACTCCTAAATCCTAAATCAAATTGTCCTTCCAGGATACTGCTCAAGCGCAACGGCCAGCACATTGAGAGCCTGCGCCAAATCCTCTTTCTTTAGCACGTAAGCGATGCGCGCCTCGTTGCGGCCCAGTTCGGGTGTGGTGTAGAATCCGCTTGCGGGGGCCAACATAACTGTCTGACCTTCATATTCAAAGTCGCGCAGCAGCCACTCGCAGAACTTGTCGATGTCGTCCACGGGCAGTTTTGCCACCGTGTAGAACGCGCCCATTGGTATCGGCGTGTAGCAGCCTGGAATCTTGTTCAGCCCGTCAATCAGGAACTTACGGCGCTCAACAAACTCGTCGTAGGTGTTGAGCATATAATCTTCAGGCGTGTCGATTGACGCTTCGGCAATTATCTGTCCGATGAGCGGCGGACACAACCTCGCCTGGCAGAATTTCATTACGCACGCGCGGACCTCTTCGTTCTTTGTGATGAGCGCGCCAATGCGGATACCGCACTCGCTGTATCGTTTTGAAACAGAGTCGATTAAAATTACATTCTGTTCAATTCCCTCAAGGTTGAACGCCGAAATGTAGGGCGCACCCGTGTAGCAGAACTCGCGGTAAACCTCGTCAGAGAAAAGGAACAGGTTGTATTTCTTCACAATGTCGCGCAACTGGTTCATTTCCTTGCGGGTATAAAGGTAGCCCGTCGGGTTGTTGGGGTTGCAGATTAGGATGCCCTTTGTGCGTTCGGTAATCAGCGCCTCGAATTTGTCCATTGATGGAAGCGCAAAACCGTCGTCGATGCTCGACGGAATGGTTTTGATGACCGCACCAGCCGAAATTGCGAAAGCCATATAGTTGGCGTAAGCAGGCTCGGGCACAATAATTTCGTCGCCTGGGTCAAGGCACGACATAAACGAGAACAGCACCGCCTCCGAGCCGCCCGTGGTGATGATAATGTCCTCAACGTTGGCGTTGATGTTGAACTTGGCGTAGTACGACACCAACTTCGCTCGCAGGCTCAAAAGTCCCTCGCTGGGGGTGTATTCCAATACTTTACGGTCGATTTTCTTCATCGCTTCCAAACCCACTTCAGGTGTTGGAAGGTCGGGCTGGCCAATGTTCAGGTGATAAACCTTTATTCCCTTCTTTTTTGCAGCGTTTGCAAGCGGAACCAGTCGTCTGATTGGCGACGACGGCATAATTATTCCGCGTTCTGATATTTTTGGCATTTCTATTCTTTATTTTCGGTTTCTTCCATTGTACCCTTGATATTCAGTTCGATAGGCTCGGTGCTGAAGTTGGTGTACACATTTATTGTCTTGCTGAAAATGCCCACGCGCGATGCGTCGTAGGCAACTTTCACGGTTGCTATTTTGCCGCTCTTCACGGGGCGTTTCGAGTAGGTTGGCGTGGTGCAGCCGCACGATGTGCTGATGTTGCTGATAACCAGCGACAAAGTGCTGTCGTTCTTTATGTTAAACTCGAATTCGGTTTTGGTGTATTGCGGATGAGTGCCGAAATCGTGTGTCATTTCGTTGATGCTCAGGTGCATACCAGGAATTGGCTGCCACTCTTGCGCTTGTGCGTTCGCCGCGCCCAACATTAGAGCCATTGCGGCAATCAAAAAAGTCTTTTTCATTGTTATCGAATTTCAAAAGTCCACAAAAATATCATTTTAACAAATCATTATGCCGATTCTCATAAAATAATGCGGCTAATCAATCCTCACTTTTATCGCGCCCTGCTGCGTGCCAACAATGTAGATGCCGCTGTGTGGCGCGCTTATCGCGATGCGTCGGGCGGGTCGGGCGGTAGCAATCAGCCTTCCAGCAATGTCGAAAACGGTCACCGTCGCGTCGGCGTTCTCAACCACAATGGTGCGTCCAATGGTGTAGGCGGTCAAGCCGATGTTGGTCGTGCCAGCGATGCCAACCGTTGTGGTGTCGGGCTCTTGCGGCTTTTGTTCCTCAGGTTTTTGCTCTTCGGGTTTCGTTTGTTCGGGCTTCAGTGGCCTGACGAGTTTCACAATGTCGTCAGCCGACCGCGGAATGATTCGGTAACTGTTGTCGGCCGATGTGTAGTACACAATTCCCGTTATGCGGTACATTGAGTCGATTTCGAGAGCAAAGTCGCTGATTCTGTATTTGTTATAGATGAGAATGCTGTTTGTTGAGTCGCTCACCGCGAACAGATTTTCGAACCCGCCAGTGCAGACCACGCTGTCAATCGTAACAATCGCATTCTGGTAAGCCGTTGATAATGCGTCTTCTACAATGATGGTGTCGGTCAGAATCCGATTGTCGCTGCTGGTGATTGCGAGGGCTTCGATTTGCTCGATGCAAGCCATTCCGAAGTTTTCGGCTATTACCCCCGAAACCTTGATTCGGTCGCCCACCGCGACATTTGCGGCGTAAAGATTCCCCTCGTCAAACACCATTATTCCCGACCACATTCCTGTGCTGTCCTGAATGTGGATTTCCGCGCCTTTCGATGTGATAACAATGTGAGTTACAATGCCTTCGGTTGAAATTGGCTTGCCAACGTTCGCCATCAGGCCGCCATCGAGTTTCGCGATGTCTTTGATTGTCAATTCTTTCGATTTTTCCCAATCAACTCTCACGCTCCAAACTTTTTCTGTCAAATCCTCGGCAGTGACTTTGATTGTCTGCGGCTCGTTGAAATCCCATTTTGTTTTTGCCGTGAAAACTCTTTTACTCGATTTGAACAAAGTTGATGAAACCGAAGCCATTTCTGCAATGGTTATGACTGGCGTAAGTTTCAGACTGTCAAGATTGTAAGCCATAATAGCGTCAATTGTTGCGTTTGCCGTGTCAATCGTAACGCTTATAGGTGCTGTCTCTACAAAGCTGAATGTCAGAATGTTATTGTCGGAGCTTGGCTTTGGCGCCATAGTCACGATTATTGTCCATACTTTCTGATTGACGCTGTCGCCAGCAATGACAGTTGCTGTTACTGGTTGCGATAAATCAACCGTGTCAGCCGCAAGTGAGTCGTTTATAAACATTTGCGCACCTTGCGAGATTCGGTAAGAAACAGCCAATCGTGTTAGGTCGGTTCCGTAAGGCACTTCAACCAAAACGCCCGTAGCCGCGGGGTAGATATTTGCCTCAATGCCGCCAATGCTCATTTTCAATATATCAGCGTTGTGCCCGATGCCGTGTCGCCCGATGTCACTCCAGTCATCTTTGCCGAGCACCATCCACTGACTGTCGAGTGAGTCGGTTCCCGCCGATTCGTTCCAATAAGTTGTGCCGCAGATGATTACGTTGCGCACGATGGTGTGGTCTGTCGAAACTTTTTCGACACCCGCCGCCGACCAGTAATTAGCAGCATCACATTCACCGAATGGACCGAGAACATCAATTAGCACAGTGTCAGAGCCATCTTTGCGGAACAATCCGAGCAGGTCGTCGCCAGTGAAAGTGGTTGTTTTTGTAGTGGATACATCTGCATTCTGTTTGATTGCAGTTGCCGCGCTGCTGTTCGCCACAACCAGCACCTCGTTCGGCATCAGCCACCCCGACAGTTGCAGCGTCGCCTGACTGCGTGAGCCGTTCGAACTGAAAGCGTCCATCGTCACAAAATATCGGTTCAAATCGACCGCCGTGTCGCACGGGTTGTAAATTTCGTAGTATTTGTTGTTGGACGAACCCTTCGCATACTCGCTGAAATAGAGGTCGGGCCGCGGAGCGGTGCGGGTAGTGAATGTCCAAGTTGGCAGAGTTGCAGAGTTTCCTGCCAAGTCTCGGATTGCGCCAGCGGGCAGTTCAACAGAATATTCAGTTCCGAAATTCAAATCGCTGACAAACGCCTTCACCATAGAGTCGTTCACTGCAACAATCAATGCTTCAGTGTTGCCAACTTTTAGTTTTACATATTCGGCAATGGTAACTGCCTCGTCGAATATCATACTAATATACAGTGAGTTGGTGTGTTCTGCGCTCCCGTTTGTCGGGGTTTGCCGAACAACCATCGGCGCCTTTGTGTCTGCAATGCTAACGGCGATACTGTCTATCGCAATACCGTTGCGGACAGCCCTCACCCATCCATTTCCGAACACTGCATCTGGAACAACAAAATTCCACGCGCCCAAGTCAGCATTTATTGCCGAATCGGTCAATTGAATTGTATTATTTTGAATATCAAGCGTGAAACTGATTTTTGAAATATTGTAACTCGTCCACGACAGATTGATTGTTTCCCCAGTCCCGAACGAGTTTGTGGCAAGAGGAGAGAAGGACAGATGCGGCTCGGGCTCTTTCGCGACGCTTACAGTCCAGTTTTTCACCGTCAAATCCTCGGCCGTCACCG
>CAMHPA010000021.1 GCA_946186925.1 uncultured Bacteroidota bacterium
ATACCTGCCTCCTTGAACCAGTCTAAACCACAAACGCCTTTCAATCCAGCCATTTCAAGACCCTTGCTGAGTCCTCCAGCACCACAAAACAAATCCACATACGTCATTTCCGAAGGGTTGGGATTGCTCCAATAATTTGAAATATCCGCCCAATTGATAATGTCAGATTTCTTCTTTATGTCGTTAATTGTTTTGTTTTCAACACCGTCTTTTAATAATGTGTCCTCAACCGAAATCGACAATAATTTTAGTGCATCAACATTTGCATCAAAATACTCTTTATCAACCCGATATGAGCCATCTATTTTTGTGCTTTCAATTTGATTTGCGGCAACCATCCGCCGTGTTGCCTTTATTGTAAGTCCTAATTTTTTCGCTACTTCAGATATAGAATATGCATTGGTGTCTTTCATTAAAATTGCCTTTTCTGCGATTACTTATCGTTCAGGCATTCGAGCAAATTCTAAGGGCAAAAAAGAAGCGCGGACATTGTCTTATCCACGCCTTAAGGCCCTGAGAATCGCCCGAATTGTTGATAAGCCGTCGTCCACGCAAGCGTAGACGTCGCAGACTTATTCTCAACAATTCGTTCAAGCATTCTTAAAATTTCTCAGGTTCTAAGGCTGTGCTGAATAATAGCAAACGCAATGATTAATAATATGTTAGCTAAATTTTTGCTTCTTGTTCAATAACATTTAAATGATACATCAATTTTATTGCCTACACGTTAGAACGCAAGGCATTCCAAATATAGAAAGAAAATACTGCAAACAAGCAAATTATTTGGAATGAAAAACAATCAAGCCATTAAACAAAGACTTATGCAGTTATTTTTCATTACTTTTTCGTTTTGGCATTATTCTTTACCAACCTTACCGTATCTTTAATTGTTTCCAAATAAGCTACTTCCACGGGCGAGAGAGTATTGCTTTGGTATTTGCGGTATTCGGTAGTGGCTTTCTCCAATGCTTGCGAATGGCTGACAGAGCCCGCACCGTCGAGCAACGGGCGATTTCCCGAAGTGAGCACAGAATCCAACTGACGAATATAATCGCTCATATACATAGGTTTGTGCTCAAGTGCATTGATTTCAGCAATATCAAAATAACCCGAAACAAGGTTATTCAGAATCTTCAATTCATTCTCGTTCAGATAGTTTTTGGCAATGCCAATATCTTTCAACGCAGGCAACTCGCCCGAAAAAGTGGTCAGCCCCATAAACGGTTTGTTGGCATCGGCACGCTCATAGATTACTTCAGCAGCCGTGTGTCCGTGGGCGGCATAGTGCAGTTTGTTCTGCACCATTTTGAAAAACATAACGGACTCATCGCTTTTCGGATTGTAATCGACACTTGTGGCGTACAAATCGAGCACCTGCCGATACATCACCTTCTCCGACGAACGAATATCGCGTATGCGGTCGAGCAGTTCCTTCCAATAATTGCCGCCGCCATTGCCCTTCAGCCGCTCGTCATCCATCGTGAAACCCTTTATGATATATTCCTTCAGCCGCTGTGTCGCCCAAATGCGGAAACGTGTTGCAATGGCTGATTTAATACGATACCCGAGCGAAATAATCATATCAAGGTTGTAAAAAGGCAACTCACGGCTTACTTCTCTACCACCCTCCTTGCGAACCTGTCGGAATTTCCGACAAGTTGAATCTTCGCTCAATTCGCCTTCATCATAAATATGTTTGATATGCTCTACAACATTGGTTCTTGAACTTTGATATAGTTCTGCCAACTGCTGCTGATTGAGCCAAACAGTCTCATCGTCTAATTTCACATCGATTTTAGTCAAACCATCATCGGTTTGATAGATTATAATGTCGCCTGTGTTTTGTATGCCGTTTTCCATTTCTTCGGTATTGTTTCAAATGGATTTCTTGTCCGTTTCTTTGTCAAAAATACATATTTAAGGCAATTAAACCAAAAACGCCGCACAAATCAGAATTCGCACGGCGTTAATGGTTATCGTATTGACAATCAATACTCACTACAAGTCCATAAACTTCTTCGCATTGTTGTAGAAGATATTTTCAAGACCTTCATCGTCGACGCCGCAAGCCGCAACTTTCTGAATCTCAACTGTTGGGTGGTGGAACGGCGAGTCGATACCAAACATCACGCGGTCGTGGCCGACAGTGTCGTAGGCGTTCTTAATCTGACAACTCATTGACGTGCCCGACGTTTCGAGCCAGATATTGCTATAGCGGCGGGCCATAGTTATCGCCGCATCGACATACACCCCGTGGGCGTGGCCCATATGAATCATCACAATGGGCAGGTGCGGGTGACGCTCGGCCAAGAGCCCGATTTGCCACGGCAGCGAGAAAGGCGGGTGCCCCGAATGCACAAACAGCGGACGGCCGTATTTCTCGCAGAGTTCGGCCACAGGGTCAACGCAAGGCGCGTCGGCGGTGTAGCCATCGAAGAGCGACTGCAGTTTGGCGCCCGCAAAATGCTCGTCGCGCAAATAATGCTCAAGCAGGTCGTAGGCAGGCTGTCCCTGCACGCAGTTCACCCACATCAGCGGCACAATCTTGTCGGGGTGGGCCTTGTAGGCGGCAAGCGTTTCGTCGTTCGAGTAGGCGCTCGACGCGCAAAGAATGGTCTTCTCGATATTGTATTCCGCCATCTGCTCAAGCAGCCGCTCGGTGTTGAAATCGATATTGAACGGACTGCCGAACGCTCCAATGTGCGTGTGGGCGTCAATCTTTTTGAATTTGTTAAAATCGTTCATTTATAGCGTTTTATTTAAGGTGTAAAGATTAAAATGATTTTAATCCAATGGCGCAAAAGTAACTGATTGCCGCAGTTTTTTTTGCAGAATTTCACAAAAAAATCCGCCACAAGAGCACTTTCACCCTTGCGGCGGGTTCAATCCGCGAAAGCGTTTGTATTATTTATTTTCAAGCAAATCCAGCGCTTTCCGAATCTTTTCCTGAGTGATTTCGATATAGCCCACGGGCTCGTTCTTTTTCTGACCATCGGTGAGCACATATTTCAGGAAAGCCACAACCACAGGGTCGGTCGGGACGCCTTTGGTGACAAGATACAAATCGCGGGCGGGCGGCGACGGATAGCGGCCTTCGGCAATGGCCTTCGTCACGTTGTCCTTCAGGTTGTAGAACTGCTCATCGTCTGATATTGAGCCGTTTTCATCGGTATCGACAGGGAAAATCTGAAGGTCGGCGTTCAGGTTGTGGGTGTCGTTGTCGTAGGCGTAACCGATATTGTTGAAGCCGATTCCGTAGATATCTTTCTGAATGGCAGCGGCAAGCCCAGGGTCGCCAAAGACGGCCGTTCCGCCAAGGTCTTCCTGCTTGGCGCCGAACCAGTTGGCAAACGTTTCGGCAGCGCCGCAAGCGTCAGAGCGGGTGTAAATGTGAATCGGCGTCTCGTCATCGGTTCCGAGCACGTCGCCCCAAGTCTTCACATCGCCATCAATCCAAATGCGGCGGGCAATCTCTTTGGTGATTCCGTGCTCAAGTATCTTGCTGATAATCGGATTGTTGGCATTGATTGTCGGCACCACGGCATCTTTAGCCGACGGGAAACCAACAGCGCCCTTCTCCTGCTCCTGCGGATAAACTTCGCGCGAAACCATACCGAAATCGACCACGCCAGCCAGCACGTCGGTCATCCCCTTGCCCGCGCCGCCAGCCGACACATCGACCTTCACGCCAGGATTCAGTTGTTGGAACTCTTCGGCCCAGACCACCGCCAGCGGATAGAGCGCAAACGCGCCCGACAGCGACAGTTCGCCCTTCAGTTTGCCGTCTTTTGTAACCTTGTTGCCCGACGTGCTACCGCCGCACGAGTTGAGTGACGCCGCCGCTACGGCCGCAATCACCACGTAATTTAAAATCCTTTTCATATTCATAGTTTTAAGTATTTGAAGTTTAAAGTTCTCGAAGTTTTAAGTTGAAAGTTTAACAGGTTTAACAAGTTTAAAATTCGCATTTTAATTATTATCTACCTGATTCACTTTATTCTACCTTCTGAATTCTGAATTCAATATTTCACCGTCACCATAAAGTAAATCCCGTTGCGGTTGTCGCGGCCCTTGTTGTTTTCGAGAGTGTAGTTCAGTTTTAAATCAATGGGTTTCACGGGGTTATAGTCGAGACCGACGGTGATATCTTGCTCCGAATAGTCGCTGTTGTCGGTGTCGTCGTCGAAGAAATCGTAGCGGGCAACCAACGACAAGCCTTTCACAAATTGGTATCCGCCAGCAACATAGAAGCCTTGCGAGTTCAAGTCGCCAGTTTTTCCTGCAATGTATTCAGCGCGCGCAAATGCCTTTGCCGATTTGTATGCCACGCCGCCGCCAAAGCGGTTCATCGAAACGTAGAGATTGGTGTCCTGCGCCGTGAACTTGCGTGTGGCTTCGTTGTAGCCAGGCAGCGCACCTTCGCCCCATTGGAAGTAACCCGCAACCGAAAGTTCCTTTATCGGATTGACAATCAGTCGTCCAACAATGTCTTTCGACTCGTTGTTGTCGTTGGCGTTGAGCGTGTGACCATTGAAAATTGCCAACTCGTAGTTCAACAACGAATAACCGTCCTTCTTGAACGCGCTGCCCAAGAACTCAAGGCCAAGGTCGCGGCCATTTTGGTTGTAACCCGAAAGGTCATTCTTGCTCATTCGCACAAGCCGCTGAACAACAAGTGAATAGTTGATAAACTCAAGTTTTACGGGGTTGTATTCCGAATTCTCGATTGAGAGCGGCGACTTGTACTGTCCCAACCGCACGCCAAACTCGTTGATAGGCTTGTAGCGCACAAACAAATCGAGAATTTTGGGCGTTCCCGTAAGTTCGAGTTGCAGCTTGTAGTCAACCTTGCCAGCGTCGCCCTTGTAAAGGTCGCCTTGCAGCACCAACCTTGCGCGGCGCAAAAGGAATGTCGATTGCGGCGCGTCGGTGTAAGTGTAGCCCGCCTGTAAAAATCCCGACGGGGTGACAAGTTTCTTAATCTGCCCAGCCAGTTCACTCGTGGTTGGCTCGGCGCCTTCGGTTTGAGCAAACGCTCCCACCGCCGACAACAATAATGCTGTAATAATCAAATTTGTACGTTTCATTTTAAATAGTTTTTAGTTTTTTCAATCTTTATTAACCTATTAAATTGATAGGTTATTTATCGGCAAACATACAAGGATTTTACTTCTGCCTATCGGTTTAGTAGGGAAATTTGTAAAAAATACGATTTTATACTTAGGGGGTGTGGCGGAAATGCGTAGATATGAGTATTAACCAACGCTAAAAAAATGATTTTGGCTATGGCATCTGCCGACTTGGCTGACACCGCTCTATCTTGCCAAAATCGCCTGACTTGTGCGATATATCGAACCGCTTTAAAATCTGAATAATTGAGAAGTCCGAAGCAAAAAATGCAAGTTTTTTGTGTGCGAAATTTGTGAATAAACCACCCTTGATTACCCCTTATTCTTTTTAAATTTGCGCTTTGATTTTGAAACCGTAATTTTTAAAACGAATTTTGATGGTTACCTTCTTTAAAACACCTGAAAACAAAGTGATTGCAGTGCAGACGGCCGCCGAAATCGCAGCCGCCGACATTGAGAAACTGAACTGGCTTTTCGGCCGTTCGGAGTGCCTGGGACAGAAAGCGCCCGCCGGCTCGTTTGTGGGCCCACGCAAGGAGATGATTACCCCGTGGAGCACCAACGCCGTCGAGATTACCCAAAATATGGGTATCAGCGGCATTGTCCGCATTGAGGAGTTCGAGGCGCAGAGTGCCGACAAAAAGCACTTCGACCCGATGCTCAAATCGTTCTATAACCAATTGGACCAAAGCATTTTCACTGTCGATATCAAGCCGCAGCCCATTGTCCACATAACCGATATCAGGGCCTACAACAAAAAAGAAGGCTTGGCACTTAAAGAAGAGGAAATCAACTATTTGGAAGGCCTTGCAAAGAAACTCGGCCGTCCGCTCACCGACAGCGAGGTGTTCGGCTTCTCGCAGGTGAACTCGGAGCACTGCCGTCACAAAATCTTTGGCGGACAGTTCATTATCGACGGCGAGGAGAAGAAGGAAACGCTCTTCGGCCTGATTAAAAAGACTACAAAAACCAACCCGAACAACGTGGTTTCGGCCTACAAAGACAACTGCGCGTTTATGCAGGGACACACTCTGGAGCAGTTTGCACCGGCCGCACAAGAGAAATCGGATTTCTTTGAAGTGACTGATTACGAGTCAGTTTACTCGCTGAAAGCCGAAACCCACAACTTCCCCACAACTGTGGAGCCGTTCAATGGCGCCGCAACTGGTTCGGGCGGCGAAATCCGCGACCGTATGGGAGGCGGCAAGGGCAGTATGCCGATTGCCGGAACGGCCGTTTATATGACTTCGTATCCGCGCCTTGACGGCGGACGTCAGTGGGAGAAGGCCACCGAGCCGCGTCCGTGGCTCTATCAGACGCCGGAGCAGATTCTTATCAAGGCGTCGAACGGCGCAAGCGACTTCGGCAACAAGTTCGGACAGCCGCTTATCTGCGGAAGTTTGCTCACAATGGAGCACTTCGAGCAATACAAAAAATTCGGTTTCGACAAGGTGATAATGATGGCCGGCGGTGTGGGCTACGCCAAAAAGAAGGACTGCCTGAAGGCCGACCCCGAGCCGGGCGACAAGGTGGTGATTCTGGGCGGCGACAACTACCGCATTGGTATGGGCGGCGGCGCAGTGTCGTCGGTTGCCACGGGCGAGTATAACAACTCGATTGAGTTGAACGCCGTGCAGCGCTCGAACCCCGAAATGCAGCGCCGCGTTTACAACGCAATCCGCGCCTTGAGCGAGCAGTCGGACAACCCGATTGTCTCTATCCACGACCACGGCGCAGGCGGCCACCTGAACTGCCTTTCGGAGTTGGTGGAGGCCACAGGCGGCGTTATCGACATTCGCAAACTGCCTATCGGCGACCCGACTCTTTCTGACAAGGAAATTGTGGGCAACGAAAGTCAGGAGCGTATGGGGTTAGTGCTGAAAGACAAGGATATAGACCACCTGAAGAAAATTGCCGACCGCGAGCGCGCGCCAATGTACGTCGTGGGCGAGGCCACAGGCGATATGCAGTTCCGATTCACCGACAAGCAGACCAACGAAGACCCTATCAATCTGCAACTTGCCGATATGTTTGGCAATCCGCCGCGCACCATAATGAACGACAAAACCGTCAAAGAACAGTATGCCGATTTGAAATACGACACCGCTAAAGTTGCCGATTATCTGGAGCAAGTGCTTCAACTTGAGTCGGTTGCGTGCAAAGACTGGCTCACCAACAAGGTCGACCGCTCGGTGACCGGAAAGGTTGCAATGCAGCAGTGCGCCGGCCCGCTTCACCTGCCGCTCAACGACTGTGGCGTGGTAGCGCTTGATTATCAGGGCAAATACGGTGTTGCCACTTCGGTTGGTCACGCACCGCTTTGCGCGATGATTAATCCTGCCAAAGGCTCGCGAATGGCTGTGGCCGAGGCACTTACAAACATTGTCTGGGCGCCGATTCAGGACAAACTGAAAGGCATATCGCTGAGCGCCAACTGGATGTGGCCGTGCTTCAATCCGGGCGAGGACGCAAGGCTGTACAAGGCTGTTGAGGCCCTGAGCGACTTCTGTATCAAGTTGGGAATCAACGTTCCGACGGGTAAGGACTCGCTCTCAATGACGCAGAAATATCCGAACGGCGACAAGGTTCTGTCGCCCGGAACGGTGATTGTTTCGGCCGTTGGCGAGACCACCGATATCCGCAAGGCTGTGTCGCCCGTGCTGCACAACGTGAAATCGGAACTGATTTATATCGATTTGTCGAAAGACGCCTTGAAACTTGGCGGTTCGGCGTTTGCGCAGATAATCAACGGCGTGGGTGCTGATTGCTCCGATGTTACTGACACTGAATATTTTGCAAAGGCGTTCAACGCTGTTCAGAGCCTGATTGAAAGCGGTTTGGTGATTGCCGGACACGATGTATCGGCCGGCGGTCTGGTTACCACATTGCTCGAAATGGCCTTCTCGAACGACGTGACTGGTCTGAATATCAACCTTGCCGACTTTGGCGAGAGCGACCCTGTGAAACTGTTGTTTGCTGAAAATCCGGCACTTGTGCTGCAAGTTGCCGCCGACGGCAAAGCCGCTGACGCACTCAAAAAAGCGGGCGTGGCATTCAAGACTATCGGCACGCTGGGCACTGCAGGCAAACTCGACATTGCCACAGGCGCAAACAATTACTCATTCGATATCAAGAAGTTGCGTGACACTTGGTTCCGCACTTCGTATCTGCTCGACTGCGACCAAACTCAAAACGGCCTGGCACTCGAGCGCTTCAACAACTACAAGAACCACGCACACAAGTTCGATTTCAAAGCCTTCGACGGCTCGGCAAAATCACTTGGCATTGACCTGAAACGCCGTACAAAGAGTGGCATTAAGGCTGCCATAATCCGCGAGAAGGGCAACCAATGCGACCGCGAGGTGGCTTATATGCTCTACACCGCCGGCTTCGATGTGAAAGACGTTCATATGACCGACCTTGTGAGCGGCCGCGAGACGCTTGAGGATGTGAATATGATAATCTTCGTCGGCGGATTCTCGAATTCCGACGTTCTGGGTTCGGCAAAAGGCTGGGCTGGCGCGTTCCTTTACAACGAGAAGGCCAAAAAGGCTCTCGAGAACTTCTACGCCCGCCCCGACACGCTGAGTATGGGTATCTGCAACGGCTGTCAGGTGATGGTTGAACTCGGACTTATCAATCCTGCCGACGCTGAGAAGCCGCGTATGCTGCACAACAAGTCGCACAAGTTCGAATCGGGCTTTGTTGATGTTGTTATCGAGCCGAACAACAGCGTGTTCTTCAAGAATATGGCAGGAATGAGGCTTGGCGTTTGGGTGGCTCACGGCGAAGGCCAATTCAGTTTCCCATACAGCGAGGACAAATACAACATTCCTGTTAAATACGCTTACGGCACCTATCCTGCCAACCCGAACGGCTCGGCGTTCAACGCTGCCGGCATTTGCTCGGCCGATGGCCGCCACGTGGCAATGATGCCGCACCCCGAGCGCGCCCTGTTCCCGTGGCAGTGGCCGCACTACCCCGAGGGCCGCAAACAAGACGACCTGTCGCCGTGGGCAATCGCTCTGCGAAATGCGTTTGAATGGGTGAAGGCGAATAAGAAAGGATAAGGTAGGGCAACAGACATCAGTCTACAGACAACAGACTTTCTGAACTTCATAAAAAGAAATCCCGTTCGAGTTTCGGACGGGATTTTTTAATCTTCAATGGTCACCAAATAGTGACCGAAGCATTATCAATAAGTGATTCGGAAATTTATAGGTAAGGTGAACGGAACTTTAACAGGAGTTCCTTGATATATGCCAGGTTTAAATTTCTTTGGTATTGACTGCACCACGCGGATTGCTTCGGCATCCAGCAGTGGGTGAACGCCTCTTGCTATATGTACATCCTCTATATCACCTTTATCATTAACCATAAAACCCACAAACACACACCCGGTTATTTTTAAACGTTTTGCTTGTCTCGGATATTTTGTATGCCTAGCAATATACGTTAGTAATCTACCACCAGGATATTCGGGTAGCTCAAACTCATTATGTTTTACCCATATGGTGTCCCAAGCATAGGTCTCTTGGTTGAATAACACAATAGTACAACTGTCAGCCGGATTGGAATCGATAGGTTTTTCTTGAGCAAAGGTTAGTACTTCTTCCGTTTGGGCAGAGTCAGTAACTGTCAGATTATTGTTTGCGGCATAGCCGGTTGTGCAAAATGGGGCAAGAGCAATAGTCAGAATTGTTGTTTGTGTGTTCATAATAAACCTATTAGAGTTTATTAATTAATTGGAAATTAATAGTAAAAGTATATAGTGATTTAATCGGTGTTCCATGAATTTTCCCAGGTTTGAATTTTCCAGGAAGTGTTTCCACCACGCGGATTGCTTCTTCGTTAAAAATAGGGTGTGTACTGTTTATTATACTTATATTCCCAATTTCGCCTTTTTCGTCAACTACAAATCGTAACACAACCTTACCTTCTATTTTTTTCTTTTCAGCATCTTTGGGATATCGCAAATTCATATCAATGTCCATTCCCAAATTAAGTTTGCCGCCGGAATATTCGGGCATCTCGTCAACTCTTGTGTAGACTGTATCCCAAGTATTGGTTTCTGGGTTGAGTAACACAGTATAACTGCTGTCAGCGAGATTAATATCGTTGGATGTAAAATTGCTGGCAGGTGGAGTGTCGTAAGCGAAATTAATAGGTACGGTATACAGTACTTTAACCGGTTTCCCTTGATTTTTCCCGGGTTTGAATTTTCCTGGGAGTGTTTTCACCGCGCGGATTGCTTCTTCGTTAAAGATAGGGTGTGTACTGTTTATTATACTTATATTCCCAATTTTGCCTTTTTCGTCAACTACGAATCGTACCAAAACACTACCTTCTAATTTTTTCTTTTTAGCATCTTTTGGATATCGCACATGCGTAGCAATGTCCCTTCTCATTTTATATTCACCGCTGGTATATTCGGGCAACTCGTCAACATTTAGATATCGCAAAATCGAAATAATGTCCATTTCTATTTCAGGTTCGTTGCTGGTATATTGGGGCATCTCGTCAACAATTGTGTAGACTGTATCCCAAACATTGGTTTCTGGGTTGAATAAAATATAATTGCTGTCAGCGGGATTAATATCTCTGGCTGTTTCTTTCGGTTGTGGCTCGTTTTTGAAACTGACAGGTACTGTCTTCACCACACTTACGGGTTTCCCGTTATTCTTGCCGGGAGTCCATTTGGGCATATTCTGCACCACACGAATAATCTCGTTATCCAATATCGGGTCAATACCTCTGGCTATTCTAGGATTTACAACCTCACCGTTCTTGTTGATTACAAACTGAACAAACACTTTCCCTGCCAGTCCCTTGTTTCTCGCCTCTTCAGGATATACCATATTGTTAACAATATATTCATACATGGCAGAATCGCCGCCTGGGAAAATCGGCATTTCTTGAGCAATGGTTAGCACTTCTTCTGTTTGAGCGGTGTCAGTAACTGCCTGATTATTGTTTGCGGCATAGCCGGTTGTGCATATTGCGACAAGCGCTATGGTCAGAATGGTTGTTGGTGTGTTCATCATAAAACTTTTTTTGCTGTTTGTAATATGGGCGCAAGATAGAAAAAATGAGCCGTTTCAGGATAAAAACCTTACAAAGCCCATCAATGAATTATGCATCTATTTGATTTGTACTTTCAACTTGCAATTTGACATATGCACAAAAAAATCCCGCCAACGTTGACGGGATTTTTTGTGTGACCTAATCTATTAATCTATTGTATTGTTTAGAACATTCCGGGACCGCCGAAACCGCCTGGGAAGCCACCAGGGAAACCGCCTGGGAATCCGCCGCGCTGGTTGCCCTTCTTACCAAGAGTGTTGATGTTGTAAACAACCTGAACCATTGCATAGCAGCCGATTGTGTTGGTTTCAGAGTCGGTGATAGCCATTGAGCTTACGTTACGAGAGATAAGCTTTTGTTGCTGAAGAATATCGTAAACCTTGAAACGTACTGTCCAACTGTTGCTCTCGGTGAAGCGCTTGCTTATCTGGGCGTTCCAGATGGCGGTGTTGCGCTGGTTCGAGTTCTCGCCGTAACCTTGATAGATGCGATAATCCAAATCGGTCGAAAGATCAATCTTTGCCGGCAGGTGGAGGTTTCCGTCGAATCCGATTGTATAGTTGAATGTCTCACCATTGTTCGACAAATTGGTGTTGGCATTGTTGCTCTTCTGATACATTACCGAGCCATCGATTGAGAAGTCGAACACATCGCAACGATAGTTAGCCTGCAACGATTCGTTCAGCATAAGAGTGCTGGTGACACTCTTCTTTTTGGTGCTGTGGTCGGCATGACCATTGACAATCTCACCTGTCAGAGTACCATTCTCGCTATAGTTGGCCATCGAGCGCGATGTGATTGAGAACTTCTGGTTTGAAAGCGGTGTTGAGAATGTCAGGAAGCCGTTTGCACCCCAGTTACCATTCAGGTTTTCCAACTCAGTAATAGTATTACCGGTTGTTAAGTCATAGTAAGTGACTGTAGATGTGTTGTTTATAGTGGTATTATACGAAAAGTTGACAATGAAGTTCCTGTATGTTGTACGGTTGAAGTTGCTGAAACTCAACGTAACATTGTGGCGGAACGATGGCTTCAAATCAGGATTACCATATTGCAACTTTTGCGGGTTGCTCACATTAATTATCTCCTGCAAGTTTTGTGCTCTCGGAGCCGAGCTGCGTCCATTGTAGCGTAACTGCAAGTTCTGAGTGCTGGTGAAACGATATTCCAAACGCATATTTGGTGCCCAGTTATAAACTTTCTGGTCATAATTTTTGCCTTTGTTGACACCAAGCAAATTGTCAACCTTAGAGTGCTGTGGTTGAAGCGACACACCCAGATTATAGCGCAGCTTGTCGTAGCGGCCTTGCCATACTACCTCTATACGATGGTTTTGGTATGTGTTCTCAACTTCGCTACTCAAAAATGCTGAATATTCATCTCTGTATTCTACGCTGTTGCCAACGCTATCGCCTTCATGGACATATGAGTGGGAATCAGAATTCTGGCTCTGGAAGCTGTAACGGAACTGAAGGTAGTTTTTCTCGAAAATAGGCTCAACATACGATATCTCGCCGCGGATGCTGAAACTATTACCATCACCGTCAGTGTAACGTAAAGTATTTAATACAGAATCACTTAATAAATGATATTTTGTATTTGTTCCACGATGGTTCTCCTGTGGAGTAAGTGAACCGTTCAGATTGACACCCAAAGTAAGACTGCGACCTTCGTTGTTGAGTTTTCTGACAACCCTCAAGTTTGCGCCATAACTCAAGCTAGTCGATTTTTGATCGCCATTGGTTAATGTTGTGCTGACAAAATCACGATATACTGAGTCACCGTTGTTTAATCTTACAGAATCAACAGCACCATAAGTATCTGAATCACCATCACTGTCAGTATTTGAATAATTGAACGAGATATTCGGACGGAATATGATGGTTGTCATACTGTCGATACCCCAGTTGAGGCGGAACGATGCTCTTACCATATCCGACTTTCTGATTGACGATGAAACACCTGATTCCAATGTGGTTTTTTCTGTCAAAAGATTCTCCTTTGTGCTCTCAGTTTTGGTGTCTTTCTCTTGATGGCTATAATTGATATCACCACCATACTTTAATGTATTACTAGGCTCTTGTGCGAACGATGCGCTAACGCTGGCTGATGTGGTTATGCCTCCAAACATACCGGCCATATCAAAGCTGCCGAAGTCCATCATGCCCATATCCATGCCGCCGCCATCGAAGCCATCGAAGCCGCCACCAGCACCGAAGCCGCCACCACGGCCACCATTGCCACCACCACCTGCACCTGCACCACTGCTCATCGAGCTTCTGGCGTCATCCATCATACTGGCGTTGCTGGTGTTGTTGATATTACCGGTTACTGAGAAGTTGCCGTTGTCGGTGAATTTGTTCATGTCAATATGGCCATCGTAGCGATAATCATCCTCGCCGTCAATATCGTGGCCTCCAGATGCCCAAATCTTACCTACCAAACCATCTTTGAAGCCTTTGCGTACGGTGAAGTCAAGTACAAACTCCTCGTCGTCATCATCAATACCAGTCAACATAGCTTGCTCACTTTTCCTATCGTAAGTTTTTGCGTCTTTCACCATGTTTGCCGGAAGGTTCTTGAGAGCCACCTGCGGGTCGCTCGAATAGAATTCCTTTCCATCCATCAACACTTTGGAAACCTGTTTTCCGTTGATAGTAACCTTACCATCGTTAATTTCAGCACCTGGCAATTTCTTAACCAAATCCTCAAGTGCCGCACCCTCGATAACATGGTATGCATCAGCGTTAAAGACCACAGTGTCGTCGCGAACAGCCATTGGTGTGGCCTCGGCCATAATACTAACCTCAGCCAACTGCTTGCTGTCTTCCAACAAATAAATCTTACCCACAGAATTGTTTTGGCCTTTGACAACGTTAATATTCTTGTCAACAGGGGTATAACCGATAAACGATGCCCTGACAAGGCACTTTTCGGCTTTGATGCCCTCAACATTGAACGAACCGTCTTCTTTAGTTACATCACCTTTCAAAAAGGTACTGTCAGGCAAAGAATAAATCTGCACATTGGCAAACTGCAATGCCTCGTTAGTTGATTTGTCAACCAAATAACCTGAAATGGATGTGGTTTGTGCGATTGCCACATTGCTAATCAGAACCGAAAGAATTAAACTCAACTTTTTCATATCACTGTTTTTTATGTGTTTATAATTTCATTCTCCTTTTTGTCATTTTCGACGATGCAATTATATTTTGTTTCGTTCAAACCGCAATTTTCTTATAGATGAAGGGTTGGAAATTGCCGATTGAAGTTGCCGAATTTCAATCTGAGTCTATGTTTGGGCGATTTTTGCCGATAAAAACGCTGTTTGGCGGCACGCAAGCTAACAAATACCGCTCCAAACAGCCCTTTTTACCGATGGATTAGATGATATTTATATTGAAAATCAACAAGATAGTATACAAATGATGCTTGTTCGCCCCAAAACACCTGTTTTGTGGGTAAAAAACGAGGAATTATCGATGATGACTTAGATAACAAATTGATTGTCAAGATATCTTTTTAAAATAATCTATTCGTGAACAAAAAAGGGGGCTTTCAAGCCCCCTGATTCCTTAATACTAATATTAAATATCAGAACGACAGCACATAAACTTCGTCGGGCACCACATCGAAGATGATGCAGCCATCGACAATCTGCGACGGAATCTCGCTGTTGTTACGCACAATGCGGGCCGTGGTGCAGCCCTCGGGAAGGCGGCGCTTGATGGTCACCGGCTGGTCGAGTTTGGTCAGCTTGCTTTGTGCGGTGCAGCCAATGGTTATCTCAATGTAGTCCATCTCGGCCCGCTCGCTGATTGTGAGCGAGTTGCGTTCAAGAATGTATTTTGATATTTCGGCAAACGTGCCAACCCAATAAGTCTGCACCGACTGCTTGACGTAATTCAAATGAGCGTCAAACTCTTTCGATTCGATGGGCGAATAGCCGCCATCGCCGTCCAATGCGTGAATCAGAAACACGCACCATCCCTTGGTGTCGATGGCCGATGCCACCCACTTGTTGAAATTGTCGGCGGTTTGCATATCGCTTTCTGTTCCAACAACACGCGATGTTATGTCGAACATATTTTCAGGTGTCGGATTGCCAATTTGGCCGCTGCAACCGCGTGCCGAAATATAATAGCGTGCCACAATCTGGTCGTTGCCAGTCACGCAGTAGGGGTAAACCATTGTGATACATTCCTTTCCAATCATCATTTCAATGGTGTCCTTCGATTTAGCAAGTTCCTCTTCCTGCAGACTCTCTGATATTTGCCCGAAATTGGGGTGATTGATGGTATGCGACGCTATCTCGTGTCCTTCCTGGGCAACATTTTTCCACTCGTCCCAATTCTTAACCCAACTGGTAATCAGGTTGAAAGTGCCGTGAAAGCCGTATTTGTCGAGCAGTGGAACGGCCACCGGAATCTGGTTCGGAGTGCCGTCGTCGAACGAGTAGGTGATGGCTGCTTGGCTGAAATTGTGCCAAGTGGCAACTTCGTAATTTTCGGGTATTTGTGCGTTTGTAGTGTTTGCCATAATGAATGGTATTGCCATTATTAATGATAGTTTTTTCATCGTCAGTTCTATTTTAGAATGCAATAATAAGCACATTATTTTATAACAACATATCCCTGTTGGTCGAATGAGAATTTTGCGTAATGAATTTCTGGTCCATTTTTTTATAAATCAATTCTCCTCCATCAAAATATGTATGAGAAAAACCCGAAATGCCATCAAAATAATCATAATAATCAAACACTTGAATAACGGATTTCACATACCCATTTTTCAGATTAACAAGATAGATATCTTTTGAAATGAAGTCATCTTGATTTTGCCACGTTTGCATAAAAAGAAAACTATCGAAATCAGAAGAAATGTTTGCTTGCCCGATAAAGTAATAATCTTGTTCTCTTGCGAACCGTAACCCAATCCCATTTATTGGTTTGAATCTTATTAGCATCTCAATTAAATTACTATCAACTTTCTGCAGTGTACGGACATTGGATAAAGTTGTGTCGGTCACTTCAAATAAATCGTTGCTAATCACAATGTTTGATAACGAGTTGATGTCGAGAAAAATATCAGTATTTATATTTTCGTAGTCCAAAATTTTAGAGTCATATTGTTTGTTGTCATTTGCATTAGCCATTATGCAAATACCTAACAAAATGGAAAGTAACAAGTTCCTCATTTGTGTAATTAATTGTTTTATCAGCGCTCAAATTCTCACAAATATAGCTAATACATACGCAAATCCATACTTTTGCAAAGTAAAAAACTGACTGAACTATGACTACAATAAATTGCCGCGGGCGGCTTATCGATTTGTCGGAACCAAAGGTGATGGCGATTGTGAACGTCACGCCCGATAGTTTCTACAGCGGAAGCCGATGCCCGTCGACCGAAGCGGCTTTGGCGCGCGCCGATGAAGCGCTTGCGCAGGGTGCCGACATTCTCGATTTGGGCGCTTACTCTACACGTCCCGGAGCCGCCGAAGTGTCGGCTGACGAGGAGTGGAGCCGTCTTGCACCCGTGGTTTCGGAACTACGCCGCCGCCATCCGCAGGCCGTCATATCAATCGATACTTTCCGCAGCAGCGTGGCTGAGCGGGCTGTTGAGGCCGGAGCCGACATTATCAACGATGTAGCGGGCGGCACACTCGATGATCAAATGTTTGCTACAGTGGCGCGTCTGCAAGTACCTTACATTCTGATGCACATGCGCGGAACGCCAGCCACAATGCAGCAGCACACTAATTATAATAATCTGCTTGCCGATGTTATTGGCGAGCTCTCGCAGCCACTTCGCCGTCTTACCGATATGGGTGTGCACGATGTCATCATCGATCCCGGATTCGGCTTTGCCAAAACGCTCGAGCAGAACTACGAGCTGTTTGCGCACCTTTCGGAATTTTCGGTTTTCAATCGTCCGCTGCTTGTGGGGATATCGCGCAAATCGATGATTTACAAATTGTTCGATATAACTCCCGAACAATCGTTAAGTGCCACTACTGCGCTTAATTTGCTTGCGCTGCAAAGCGGCGCTTCCATTCTGCGTGTGCACGATGTGCCGGAAGCTGTGCAAGTAGTAACGATGCATCGGCAACTGAATCGCTGAGCAGGTACCGGATACAAAAACGGCCACCTTGCGGTGACCGTTTTGTATAAATATGTGTCCGAATTGTTAGTTCTGGTCCTTTAAAATCACATCGTGAGCGCCGCCCTCAATGATTGATGTCGACGAAACCACGGTGATTTTTGCATTCTGCTGCAACTCTTTGATTGACAATGAACCACAACTGCACATTGTGGCGCGGATTTTGCCCAAAGTTTGCGCCAGGTTGTCCTTCATCTTACCGGCGTAAGGCACGTAACTGTCAACGCCTTCCTCGAACTTCAGAGCAGCGGCACCGCCCATATCGTAGCGTTGCCAGTTCTTTGCGCGGTTCGAACCCTCGCCCCAGTACTCCTTCACAATGCGGTTGCCGATGGTGAGTTTCTTGGTCGGCGACTCGTCGAAGCGGGCAAAATAGCGGCCCATCATCAGGAAGTCTGCACCCATTGCCAGAGCCAGCACCATGTGATAGTCCTGCACAATGCCGCCATCAGAGCAAATTGGAATGTAAATACCTGTCTTCTTGAAATATTCGTCGCGAGCGGCTGCCACATCCATCACGGCAGTAGCCTGACCGCGTCCGATGCCTTTTTGCTCACGAGTGATGCAGATTGAGCCGCCGCCAATGCCAATCTTAATGAAATCGGCCCCGGCTGCAACCAGATAGTCAAATCCTTCTTTATCAACAATATTGCCAGCGCCAACCTTCACTTTGTCGCCGTATTTAGACTTAATCCACTTCAGTGTCTCAAGTTGCCATTCCGAGTAGCCGTCCGACGAGTCGATGCAGAGCACATCGGCACCAGCCTCAATCAGTGCAGGAACGCGTTGCTCATAGTCGCGAGTGTTGATGCCGGCGCCCACAAGCAGTTTTTTGTTCGAGTCCGACAGTTCGTTCGGATTCTCGTGGTGGCTGTCGTGGTCCTTGCGGAAGACGAAGTACATAAGTTTTTGATTCTCATCGATAATAGGCAGCGTGTTGAGCTTGTTGTCCCAGATGAGTTGGTTGGCATCGCTCAACGAGATGCCCAGTTTGCCGACGGTCAGTTTGTCGAACGGCGTCATATGCTGCGCCACCTTGTCGTTCAGGTCATCCTTGTCGGTGCGGTAGTCGCGGCTGGTAATCATACCCAGTAGGCGGCCGTTTGGCGTTCCGTCGTCGGTCACGCCGATGGTTGAGTGGCCGGTGCGCTGAATCAGATCGAGCACGTCGTAGAGCGTGTTGTCGGGTTTCAGGTTCGAGTCGCTGGTAACGAAACCGGCTTTGAATTTCTTGACGCGGCGAACCATATCAGCCTGTGACTCAATGGACTGCGAACCAAATATGAACGACAGGCCGCCGTTGCGAGCAAGCTCGATTGCCAGGCCCGAGTCGGAAACCGACTGCATAATGGCCGACACAAACGGAATGTTCAGGTTGATGGCCGACTCCTCGCCCTTCTTGAATTTCACAAGCGGCGTGCGGAGCGACACGTTTGTGGGAATGCACTGTTTGGTTGTGAGTCCCGGAATCAGCAGAAACTCGCCAAATGTTCTTGATACGTCGTTGAAAATCTTTGCCATTTTTGTTGCGTTTTTCGGAATAAAAAAAATTTTGCAATGATACGGAATTAACGCACATGAAAAACATCTTTTAAGGCATTTTTCTTTCACGTATAAATAGGCTTTATTACTTTTGTTATAATTGAAACACTAATATATAACATATTGAATGATATTATTTTAGCACAAAGATCGATTTCGATTTTGAAAAAAAACAATGATCCACACTCCTAAACAAAAATCATCATGATAGTTTACAATTCAACCAAAGCACAGTTTGTCAGCGATGTAATAAACAACGAAATTGCTGACAAGATTCTTGAATTGACACGCAAATATGGCCTTTGCGCTGGGCAAGACCGAGAGTATATCTCTTGGCAGAATTCAATGCAGTTTATGAGGAACATTGTCGATAGTAAAGACATTGACGACGATGTTCGAATAGCCATCGAGTATCAAATTCCTTTGACTTCAAAACGCGTTGACTTCATCATCTCTGGTTCCGATACCGACAACAACAACAATGTGGTAATTGTTGAACTTAAGCAATGGTCAACGGCTGAAGTTGTGGATGATGATATGCAATATTGCGTTCGGACATACGTGGCAAACGCAGAAAGAATCGTGAGCCATCCATCGTATCAGGCTTATGCATATTCACGATTCATTTACAACTATGCGCAGACAGTCACTGACGAAAATATAAACATTGTCCCTTGCGCGTATCTGCACAACTTTGCACCCGAAAGCAGGAGCGTTTTGGCCAACCCGATTTACAAAGAGTGGTACACTTCAGCCCCATTCTTCATTAAGAATGAAGTTAGGGAATTCTCGGATTTTGTAAAGAAGTATGTTACAAAGAAATCATCGAAGGGTGACCTGCTTTATCTGATAGACAACGGACGTATCCGCCCGACAAAGGCTCTGCAAGACTCGCTTGTTTCGATGGTAAAAGGAAACAAAGAGTTTATGCTGCTTGACGAGCAGGCTGTAGTTTACGATATGTGCTTGAAAACAATGCAGCAATGTAAAAAGGACGGCAAGAAACGCACAATTGTTATACAAGGTGGGCCAGGAACTGGCAAATCGGTACTTGCAATAAACTTGCTGATGGAGTTTATAAACAAGGCTCTGAATGCAAGTTATATTACCAAAAACAGCGCACCGCGCAATGTGTTCTTGTCGCTGCTGTCGAATTCGGATGCTAAAAAGCAAGTTGACATCAAGGCATTGTTCCGCTCACCATTCGGACTTTCGGCGTGCAAAAGCAATTTCTATGACTGCTTGATAATTGACGAAGCGCATCGATTGGTGGCGAAAATGTATGGTGATTGGAACGGTGAGAACCAAGTGAAAGAGTGCATAAACGCTTCGTTATTAACCATATTTATGCTTGATGAAGACCAGGCAATAACCACCAATGACATTGGTTCAGTTGCAGAAGTGAAAAAATGGTGTGAAGCACTTGGCAGCAAATTGGTAATGCCCGCCGAAGCCAAACTTGTTTCTCAATTCAGATGTAATGGTAGCGATGCCTATATACAATTTATTGACAAACTGCTGCAGCGCACTGAAGAGAATGTAGATGTTGAACTGTCTGAATTGAACTTTGATTTCCAAGTGTTTGACAATCCAAACGAACTGCGCGACGAACTGCGCAAAAGAAACCAAGTAAACAACAAGGCTCGAATGGTTGCTGGATATTGCTACGACTGGAACGTGAAGAACAACCGCGACGAATACGACATTTATCTTGAGGATGGATTTAAGGCAAAATGGAACCTTGCAGGTGACAATATTTGGGCTGTGAATCCCAATTCATTCGAAGAGGTTGGATGCATACACACATCGCAAGGCCTTGAATTCGACTATGTTGGCGTATTCATTGGAAAGGATTTAACCTACAACCCCGAAACGCATAAAGTTGAAACGCACAAAGAAATGATATCAAAGGATGACAAATCGTCGGGCATCAGGAATAGAACAACAAGCCCAGAACTTGCACACCGTCTTTTGCTTAACACTTACAAAACACTGCTAACTCGCGGTCAAAAAGGCTGCTATGTGTATTGTGAGGACAAGAACCTACGGGATTATTTCAAAACGTTTCTAAACACAAAAAATGCCGATGAATGACTGTATGCTTCTCTATAACAAGAATATACAAACAGCATCGATCAATCAACATTTTAATTCCGCCAATCTTTTTCCGTCAAAACTTCCACCTTACCTGAAATTTGAATTCAGTGCGGTGGTTGGCGTCAATCATATTGGGTGTGGTGCCGATGGTTTGCTTGTCGGCGTACCAGGTGCGCGACGCCTTTGCCCAAACGGTCAGGTTTTTGGCGGGCGACCACGACGCGAGCAGGTAGGTGCGGGTGCCGCGGCCGTACACCATCGGTATCGAGTAGGCGTAGAGCACGTCGCTCTCGTAGGCGTAGATGCGTGAGTTATAGGTGGTTTCGAAAATGGCGTAACGCACCGCCAGGTTCAGCGGAAACCGGAACGGCGTGCAGGCCACGTCCTGATAGAACATACAGCCCGTTTCGGTGGCGTCGTTGCCGTTTTTGTAGCCCGACAATTCGATGCGGCTCTTGAGCGTCCAGCGCTGATTTACAGCATAATTCAGATGGTAGCGCACCGTCCAGCGCGAAAGGTCGGCAAGCGGTTGGATTTTGCCGCCATCGACAGTGCCTTGCGTTTGGGTGGTTTCGTATTTAACCTTCCAAACCATTGATGTTGAGCGGTTTGCCGCAAATTCGGCTTGCGCTAGAAAATCGTTGCCGCGCGATGGCGCGTTCAGTCCGTATTTTATCCACGAGAAGCGGTAAATGTCGTAGTAAGCCGATAATTTCCAACGTTTTATGGGTGTGGCTTCGATGCCGAAAAAGAATCCTTCTTCGTTCTGCGTCTTTCCGCCTTCGGCAAAACCGCCTGCGTATTGTGCTTGATAATCACGGCTATAGTTGCGGTAGAGCACCGATGCCCGAAGTCCCGGCGCAAGGCTCATCAGCGAGCCCACAATCGCCGCACGCCCGCCGTTGGCCGACATCGCGTACTCGCCAAATAAATAGAGCGCGCTGAACGAATACTGCGCATCGATGCTGACATTCAGATTCTTACGGCCGTCGAAATCGAACTTGTAGAGCGGTGTCTCGCGTTTCACAAAAGCCTTGTCGTACTGATAGCCCAATCCGGTTGCCCCGATTCGCAGATTGTTGCGGTTGAAATTGATGTTTGCACCCCAAACGCTCTCGGTTACAACATCTTCCTTCTCAATCTGTTTTGGTGTGGCGTGCAGTCCAACGGTGCCGAACGATGTGAATCCGGCTTCTTCCGACGCGGCCGTGTCCTGACTTGCGAGTGTGGCGTCAATCTTCTTGTGCGAGCCGAAAACAGTGGCCCGGAATTGTCCGAATTTGAGCGTGGTGGCCACACCGCGGTAGAAAAAGTTCTCGTCGGCCGATGAGTATTTGCGGATGCCCGCGCCCTTTTTGCGGATGTCCATCACAAAGGCCGATTTGCCCGTCGACATACCCGACCACGCAACCAATCCCTGACCGAATTTCGCCTGAAAATCGCCCACAATCAGCGTCTCGACGTGGCCAATGTCGTGAATGGCGGCGTAGGCCGAATAGAAATCGAAGCCGTGGCGCTGATGTCCGCGGAAAAACTGTTCGCCCGGGTCTTTCTCGGCCGTGATGCCGGCCATCAGTTGGCGGTTGAAGTTGAATGAGTAGCGGCTGAAAATCTTCGCGCGGTTGCCCGGATAGTGTTTTTCGGGCTCGGCAATACGCACTGAATCAGGCACATCGACAAAACCGTCCTGCTCTTCGCCAACGAGCGACACGCGGCTGAAAAGCTCGTTGCGCCCATACTTGACGGCACGTTTCAGGCTGAATTTCGATTCGTCGCCCGCATCGGCCACCTTGACAAATGGCAGAAGGCGGAAAATATCGGTTTGGTCGAAGCCGTCAATCATCGCCAACTCGTAGAGAGTGAGCATCGGGCCATTGCGCCGCACATAGTCGGTAAGACTTGCAATCTGAAACTCGTTCAGAAAATGCAGCTTGGCAAGGTCTTCGGCCGTGGCCGTATTCAGGTTGATGGGGTTTTGCAAGAAATATTCCAAATCTTCAGCAATTTGCTCAATATCAGCATCTTCTTCGAGTTCTTCCGACAGATTTTCCATCAAAGTCTCAACCGTCTGCCGCCCGTCACCATCGGTTTGGGCATAAAGCCCGACGGCTGCAAGAAGAAACATCGATGTAAGAACAAACCGAAGCATCAAATGAAGATTTTCTTATTGATTATCAATGATATGATATTCAGAATGATGAGACTCGCAAGGCAGGTCATTGCCGAAATGGCGACCGCCAACGTGAAAATTCCGGTTGTGAGACTTGTCCATCGGCCCACAGCCGTGCCAATCACCATCGCATCGACATTCAAAAGAATCAATATAATATTGATTATCAGCAAAATGATGATTATTGCGAGCAGCCCCGAGCCCAAGCCTTTAAGGTCGGGCGGGCTCAATTCCATATGCGCCGAAATGCAGATGGCAAGGTAGAGAAACACCCAAAACTGCCATTGGTGCAGGTGGCCGCCGGTGAAAAGCGCGTAAATCATATCGGACGACGATGCGAAAACGCTCACCATCAGCGACATAAATCCCGACAGCGATGTAAAACTTGCCGGCGAGCCGTGAAGTGCGGTCAGCAGCGCCTGATTACTCGGCAGCAAAAATCTGACTAACAGATAGATAATCAGCGAGCCGAACAAAATCGGTCCCAAAGCGATGAAGAAATTGCCGATTTGCGACCACGGATTACGCGGGTTGTAGGCGTGGTTGACGTAGCCCAAAGTGCCGTCTTCGCCGTTGGGCGAGTAGAGTTTTATTTCAGTGATTCGGTGCAGAAACGGGATGCAGAGCAGGGCGTGCCCCAACTCGTGCACCGGCGTGCCTATCCAACCGGTGAAGTAGATGTCGGATTTTTCGCCCAAAATGTTGACGAAAAGCCGCCGCGTGTATCGCGCTAACAGATAGAGTATCAGCCCGAAAACAAAAAACACCCCGAAAATTGAGAGCAGTTGGAAAAGGGTGGTCAGCAACACTTTCCCGACGAAAGGCCAAAACTCAAACAACGCGCTCATAATGAGTATTTTAATGAAACTTGTGTTGACATTGGCAAGTATTGGTGCGTCGAGAATGCGAAGTCGAACGTCAAGCCTTTGAAGGTGTAGCCCGCGCCAAAGCAGAACTCATTGGGCTTTGAACGGAAGCCTGTGCGCAAGTATAAATTACTGATTATCTGATATTCAAGACCAGCCTTATAGCGCAAGTCGGTCTGCATTGTCTTTTCAACTTCGGCGGCAAGCTGCACAATGTTCGAGAAGAAGTAGCTCGCGCCCAACCGGAACGATGTGTTGACGCGTTCGTCTTCATATTCAGCCATTTTGGCCTTTGTGGGGTTGTAAATGTGGGCGCCAATCTGCAGGTTGGTAATGGGTTTGGCAATCAGACCCACTTCAAACAGAAAAACACCGTTTTTGCCGTAAGCCGATGGTTGGTTGATGTTGAGATAGTCGAACTGCAGACCGGCTAACACCCGCTCGCCAAACGTGCGCGCATAGGCCAAGCCGAAGCTGTTTTCGGAATATTGCGAATAGCCGAACCTATTGAAACTCAAGGCAAAATTGCCCGTGTGGGTATGAATGGCGGCAGCCACCGATTTGGTGCTTGTCTCGGCCAATTGGAAGCGGTTCTGATAGTTGATGCCGACGGCAAAACGCTGCAAGTCAGCCAATCCCGCCTGGTTGTTGTTCACCGACCAAAGTCCGCTCTGCATAACCGAAGCGTTGGCCATTGCTTCAAAATTGCCGTCCTGTGCGCCCGCCGAAGCCGCCACAATCAGCAATGCCGCAAGAATTATGAATCTGTGCTTTGTCACAATAGTGTGATTTTGTTGTTGCAAGATACAAATGATTAACGCAAACGCAAACGGAAAATCGAAAACCTGAACACAAACGCAAAATGAAAACACCAGCAAATTGTTGGGCAGAGCGATGTTTCAGCCATTCTTGCGAAAAACGATTCGCCAAAAACCTTTCTAATTAAATCGGTCAGAAACTTATCTTTGCAGCCACAACGCAAAGCGATGATTAAAAACTGCATAAAACAAGTTTGGCCGATGCTTGCGGCAGCGGTGGCAATGGTGGTTGTGTGCCACATTGAATGCCGGCAGAACCGCGCGGAACCGGCGGAACCGGCCGTTGTTGAGCAGCCGCAGAGAGCCACAAAGTTCACTTATACCGATGAGCAGATTGCATCCATCGATACGCTGATTGGCAAGCTCTGCCAAAACGGCAATTTCAGCGGTGCCGTACTTGTTGGGCAGAAAGACAGCATTTTGTATGGGCGCTGCTGCGGATTGGCAAATATCCGCACGAAAGAGCCGATTACCGACACCACAGCGTTTCAGCTGGCGTCCGTCTCAAAGCAGTTCACGGCCGTGGCCATCCTGCAGCTCTACGAGCGCGGCCGCCTGCGCCTGACCGACAGTGTTGCCAAATACCTGCCGGGCTTCCCATATCCCGACATCACCATCCACCAGCTGCTGGTGCACCGCTCAGGATTGCCAAACTACCACTACTTATGCGACCGAAAGAAGATGCTTGACGACCCTTATTTCAGCAACCAACAGATTGTGGCTGAGCTGATTGAAACCAACGCCGGGCGCTATTACCTGCCCAATCGCCGATTTCAGTACAGCAACACGGGCTATGCCGTGTTGGCTGCAGTGGTTGAAGCCGTTTCGGGGTTGAAATTCGAGAACTATCTGGAAGAAAACTTTTTCAAGCCATTGGGGATGACGCATACATTCGCCTACCGCGCAATGAAAAGCGTCAGTTATCCACCGCGCGCCACCGGATACGCTCGTGGCCGCACACCTGCCGATGACAACTATCTCGACCATTTCCTGGGCGACAAAGGCATCTATTCCACCACCACCGACCTGTTCCGCTGGGACCAAGGGCTCTATTCGGGAAAAATCATCAATCCCGACACGCTGCAACTGGCCTTTCAGCCGATGGGCAAGCGCCCGAAAGCGCGTTCAAACTACGGCTACGGCTGGCGTATAGGCAAGTTTGGCCAAAGCGAGATTCCAATTCACTTCCACAGTGGCTGGTGGCACGGTTTCAAGACATCGTTGGTGCGGATTCCGCAAGACAGCGCCACCATTGTCATTCTGCGGAACAACAACCGCAACGGCGTGGGAATCAACCGCATACTTGATATTCTTTATCCGTCAGCAATAACGGATTATAAGGATTTTGAAGAATCGGACAGCTCTTTCACCGCTACCGACACTTTAGAATTGATCAACTGAAATTCCATACGCAAATTAACGCAGACATAAAAAGAAATGCGGGAAATCGCGCCAATACCGGCTGAACTTCCCGCTTCTTTATTTTATTAATACGTCAACTAATACTCCCACAAGTCCTGCTCATAATCAGTAATTCGCTTCTTCAACGCTTCTGCTTCAAGCAAAGATTGAATACCTAACGAATATTCTTGTATGCTACGATCATCATAAACGTTCGACACTTTAACGATAAAACTGTTAAAATAACGTTTGAAGAAAATATCATCAAATGTACGACGCTCTGCATCGTTGTTGTTGTTGAACACTTCATGAGTAGCTAAAATACGGCGCACTTCGGGGAAATAAACCCAGAACGCGTAAGATTTACGAGGCTCAGCATCCTCACCTTCATCGTCCTTCACATAAAAACGAATGGGGCTCATACCTAGAATACGAACATCCATTGTAGAATGCTTGCGATCGAAGAACCAATCTTCCTTCAACCAATATTGCTTAACCTCTGAACTATTTATTTCACCCTTAATGGTTACTGTCTGCTCATCACCATTTTCATCAGTATAAGTTCGAGTTTGTTCGACAGCACCAAAATTTTGTTCCAATTGTGAACGCCCCATAGGCTGTGTAAAACGATCGTCTTCGGTATTCCATGCGGTAATACCCTCATTTGCTATACCATCCAGCAACAAATCAATCAAACTCATACGTGATTTAATCGGAGATGTTGGATAATAAAGATTTAAATTGATCTTCTCACGCAAATCAATAACACGCCAAACACGTTTCTTATACATGGCGTCGGCCTCACGCAAATACGCATATGGTATGGGCTTTCTGTTTGGAATATGATCTGGCTCATATATATCATCCATAACCTGAGCTATCGTATTATTTCCCAGAAAAATACTTAGTAGCAAAACCGGTACTAAAAATAACTTTTTCATAACATTCATTTTTTATTTAACCGTAAACACTATAGCTGACAATGAGCGTGGAACACCATCTGGTCCAACTGCTTCAATATCCTCTATGATAAGTTTCGAATTAGTTTTCAAACCTTTTATCAGGGTCTTAACCTCGTTGTCAAAAGCTCCTCCCTTCTTCGCAATTTCTTTTGTCATACCATTAACTGTTGTAGTCACAGTATACTTGGTAATTTTGAACTTCAAATCGAACACGAAATCCTCCAAATCTGCCTGAACACCAGTGGCAGCGCTAAGCATTGCCTTTTCAATTTTTCCGCTGTTATAGCCCATCACTTTTGCCTTAGGCTCAGGAATAGTCTTGATACGGAACAACATGCTACCCATATTCTTCGCCTTGCCATCGATTTCTGCCGCTACAGCCACATTCACAGTTCCGCTGCGTTTAGTAGGCTTGACTTCATAGCTGTTGCCAACTTTTTTAATTGTAGCACCACCATCAGGAATGCTGACCTTTATTTTATCCGCTGGAATACCCGGAACGGAAATAGCAACAGGGTTTTCAATGCCATAGTAGAACACATTCATCTTTGTCGGAGAAATAACCAAGCTTGGCTCAGCCACCTGGTATGACTCCTCAAACGGATAACTCGAGACCGAGCCATCAGGGCGGGTAATGCGAATCAATCCGCCCCACTTGCGCTCGCCAAGCGATGATGCGACTTTCTTATATATACCTTTACCCCTTGTCACCGTCAGTGTTTCATACGCACCAACCATTTCGTAATTCTCTGGTCCATTCTTTTTATAAGAGCCAACAAGTATTTCAGGAGCTTGAGTAGAGTCGAAAGCCGCCAAGAAAACCGTTGCGGTATATTCATTGCCTCTCATCACATAGTTTGAATTCGGAATTACCGTTGCCGATAACGCGTTGAACTTGAAATCGCCTGCGCTGATTTGCTTGAACAGATAGTTGATTACATCTGTTTCAATATTCTTGATGTCGGTTTTCAACTTCTCAAGCATTACAATGTCTGCCACTGCCGGAATGTGCTCAAATGTACGAGCTTCCCATGTGTGAATGGCTCCTTCCTTATCTGTATGGCTCTCGGTATTCAGTGTACCTTTTATTCCCTCAACAATACTTATTTCACTTTCCGGAATCAATGCCAATGCAGCCTCTCTGTACTCGTTTAACTTGTTTTTAAGAATTTCACCGCGTCCTTCCAAAATAAAATACTGACCACCAAAGTCAATATTGTCTTTTGAGTTCATCGAATCAATGACATACCTATCACCCTTGATTACATTTTCAACATTACTGTTCTCTGCCAAAGTCAGAAACCCTTTTTTGTAGCCTTCTATAAGATTGTAAAGGCTATCTGTCAACGCCTTAAAGCCATCAGCCTTTTCTTTCCAAGGTCTTACTTTGTTCTCATTGATTGTCAGCTGCTTTTCAAATTCATCATAGACCTTTTGGTTTTTGGTCTTGTAGTTTTCAACAGTTTTCTCCAAACTCTCACTGACAAGCACAAAAGAATCCAATACGTCTTTTGATACGTTCAGAGCCAACATACATGTTAAGAACAAGTACATCAGGCCAATCATTTGTTGCCTAGGCGTTTCCTTGCCGTGACCCATAGCTTCTCCTCTTCTTTAATTACTTAATATTCAGCGATGAAAGCATATTGCCATAAACGTTGTTCAACGATGCGACATGCTGCTCCAAAAGTTGAACACCTTGATTCAGTTTCTTAGTATTGTCAACAGTCTGATTCATATTGTCAATCATGCTGCCGAATCCGTTGATGTATTCTTTCGATGTCTCAACCTGCTTGTTCATATTGTCGAGCTGCAACTCATAAACTGAATTAAGTGCCGACAGGTTCTTGTTCAAGCCGCCCAGTTTCTGAACGTACTCCGAACCCAAGTCGCCAACAGAGCTCAACTCGCCTGTAAGTTTGTTTGCAAACTGCGAGTAAGCCTCTGCAACCTGGCTGTTGGCCTGATTGAATGATTGTGCTGAGCTGGCATAAGAGTCTGACAACATGCCAACTGATGCCGACAAAGCTTCAGTCGATTTTTTGTAGGCATCACCCAAACCAGATACTGAATCAGATGCGGCTTTGACTTTCGTTACAAAGTCTTGAGTTGCGACACTTGCGTCAACTGTCGCACCCATTTGGTCAATGGTTTTATTAAGATTGGCCAAACCTTTACCCAATTTTTCAAACATTCCTGGGGTGATTTCGGCTTTTTCAATCATCTCGTCGAATTTGGCCAAAGCAGAACCACTACCGCCAGCATAAACTACTCCACCACCTTGAACAGGGACACCACCTTGGACGCTGCCTCCAGCAGCACCACCGCTAACACCACCTCCAACAGGAATGTCTTGCACTCTGTCGAAATTACGTTTTGGTCTTGCTGCAGCAGGATCTTCATCATCATCCTCCAAACCGGCCAATTGCGGGAATACCAATGTCCAGTCCAATTCTTCTGCCAGTGGTTCGAATGCAGAGAAGAAGAAGATTAAGGCCTCAGTCATAAGGCCGACGACCAACATTATTGATGCGCCCGGATAGTGCTGGATTTTAAACAATGCACCAACAAGCACGATTGATGCACCCCATCCATACACATACTTCATGAAGTTTTTGTACCCCCTACTTTGGGTTAATTCGGCAATACTCATAATTTTATTCCAATTAAATTAGTTACTAGTTTTTAGTTTTCTGATTAATAAACTTTTGATGCTGCTCCAGTCTCATCTGGTCCCATATAAGTTCTTACGCAACGGAATCCGATATATGACTTGGCAGAATCCTGGTATTCATATGTTCTTGAACCATTCTGCAAATAATATGCAATGTCCTTCCACGAACCACCGCGGACAACTTTTCTTTTCATAACCATAAGATCATCAGACAATGCATTGTATTTGTAATCAGGGCTTAAATCGTGAGTAAATGTGTAGCTACTCTCATCGAAAGCAGAACTTGTCCATTCAGCCACATTACCAGCCATATCATACAAACCAAAATCATTGGCCTCATAGATGGCAACCTCAACCGTGTAGAAACCACCATCATCAAGGTAATCGCCACGGAGCGGCTTGAAGTTTGCAAGGAAGCAACCCTTATCATTACGTGTGTAAGGACCACCCCAAGGATAAACAGCCAAATCGTTGCCACCACGTGCTGCGTACTCCCACTCTCCTTCGATTGGCAATCTATAATCTTGCTCAAAAGTCTGACCAACTGTAAGCAAGTAGTTATTCAGCAATTGTGTTCTCCAAATGCAGAATGCCGAAGCCTGCTTCCATGTAACACCAACCACCGGATAGTTGTCATAGGAAGGTGACCAGAAATACATTGTGGTCATAGGTTCGTTGTATGAGTACGAGAAATCACCAATCCAGCACAATGTGTCGGGATATACATGTACTTTATCGTGCATGATAAAAGATGAACGGTCTTTAATTGGAACGCGCTTGCCTTCCAAATTGTATATTTCACCGTCATACTGACCAGTCTTATAATTGTAGTGGCGGCGCACCTCATTTTCAAACGTATGTTTCTGCGCTGCTTGTTGATAATCAATCCAGAAGTAATCGTAAACCAATTTTCGAGTGTCTATGTCACGACGACGGAAGAAACGCTCATGCTCTGGGTAATACAAATCCTCGAGAATAGTTTTCTCCTCCTCTCCAGACCAGTTGATTGGCTCCTCCCAATTGATAAACGGAGGATCAATGGGTTCACCATATTGGTCTTCGGAAATCAGGTAAGCGTCAATCTGTTCACCTAACAATCTGTAGGCCAAAGAGTCACGCACCCAATAAACGAACTGACGATACTCGTTGTTTGTGATCTCTGTCTCGTCCATCCAAAATGCCGGAACCGAAACAGTTTTCGATTGAGCGGTAGTAGCCCAAGGTACATCTTGGTCACTTGGTCCCATTCGATAGCTGCCTTTTGGCACTAAAACCATACCGAACGGCGCGGAGCCATAGTTTGGTGTCCTTCCCTGAACGCCAATCAATTCGCCGTTACCACCTGTGGAACATCCTGAAATTATGAGCAATACTGCGCTCAAATAAGCTAACTTTTTCATATCCCAACTATATTTGTTTTCACACTTTAAAAGTCAAAAAAAAAATAATAATATCCAAAATTTTAAAGGAATCGGACGCTCTTATATTTTCGATTGTCCTTATTCCGATCCAAACTAAACGAATAACCTACCATAAACTCAAACGAACCATGGCTGTAATTTATTATACTGCTCGTGGTTAAATCATACGAAACTGCAACTTCAATGCCTGAAGGCAATGACAAACCAGCCAAAAATGTTATCGCATCGATTGGTTTGTAGGCCACACCACCGTAGATTTTCTCGCTATAAGTCAATATTCCGGCCAACTGGAACGATGTTGTGGCAAAATCAGTTGCTATGAAAAGGTTGGGCTTAATTGTAAACAGCGGATTCGTCAGCTGATACTCATACCCGGCCCCCACAAACAACTGGCGCGCACAATACGAAGGTTTAACCTCCGATCCCGCCGTCGTTGACGAATACTTGATTTGCGACTGCAGCAAATTGCGCATCGAGCAACTCAAATAAACATTCTCGGAACTATAGTAGAATCCCAAATTCATATCAAAGAACATTGGCTTGTCTTCGGTGTTTTGCGGCACCCAAGGGTCATTTTGATTTCCGTCAGGGAAAATCCATTGCCCCTTGAACGACTGATTGGTCATTCCCAAGCCTGCGCCAAACCCAACTTCACCTTGCAACATTTGACGCCTGTATGCATACGAAAAATTCAAACCAATGTTTTGAAAATTTCCGATTTCATCGTTAATGATCGTCAAACCGAAGCCATTTCGTATGCCAAACAACTTAACTGGAGCATCGATGCTAAACGTTTGAGTCTGAGGAGCGCCCTCAAAACCCATCCATTGGCTCCTCACCAATGCTCTTGCCTCTATCTCGTTGCCGTCGCCCGCGTAACCCGGGTTATAGTACATATAGTTGAACATACTTAAGCTGGAAAAATTCTCGGTTTGCGCCTTCCCAGAAAAAGCAAGTGCAACCAGCACTATCGTCATTAGACGTCGACAATTCATAAAATCATTCACTACTCTGTAGAATGGGGCTAAAAATAAATAAAAAATTTACAAACAATGCTGATGCTAACAAATTGGTGTTAATATTTACACAAACGCTCATTTTCAGATGCCGTATCGCACAAAAGCTTTCTTGATTCGATCTGGTATTTCGTTATTAACCAACTTCATATAATCCGTTTTTGAACAAGAGACCACCAATCTGGCAACATCGTTTTTTTGTGGTAATTCCATCCAAAAACGGTCATTTTTCTGATTTTGATAGAAAACTATGTCGGTGTTTGGGGTGTCCAACTTGACAAAAATCTTTTTGTAACGGCTGAAATCGCACGCCGGATAGTCATTCTCACGCTGCGACACACCATATATATAATGCCAAATTATTTGGGCGGTCAGGTGCGCCGATATATCCAAAGGCGTATTGTGCGAAACGATACCGAAAATGCCGAAGGCTTTCGAGCGGTCACTGATACCCGCGAAATTGGCCAACTGACAGGCTTCCTCAGTGTAAAGACCATTCGGACTCGGCTGGTGAGCGGCTGGCATATCGGCCTGACGCACCGCACTGGCGTCGAACGAGACAAAATCGCAGTCGCGCAAAACTGGCTCTAAACTATTGATATTCTGGCGGACTGCGCCCAATCGATATTTGTCCACCCCATACTCGTCAAGCAAATCGGACTGGCTTTGCGATGTGAAATAGACCTGGCTGCCGATGACGTTGCATTTTACGCTGCTGGTGAATTTCCGCAGAATGTCAAGAAGATACGACCGTGAAGTGGCGTTCAGGCTGTCGGCAATGTCGAAACACGAATCGATGAGCCCAATTTCAATCTTGCCCTTGGCGCGCCAAAGCCCCTCGACTATCGGCAGAGTCAAATCGTGAGAGCCACCTATATATATAGGTATAACCCCGCCGCTGACGAGCGACTCGGTTATGTAACTGACTGCTGAATAGGTGTCGGCTGCGCTGTTGCCCAAAATCAGGTTACCAAAGTCGGTGATTTTCAGGTTGTTGAAGGCCGCCAACTGATAGAGCCAATAGCGCACGTTGTCGGCTTTGGCGGCGTACGGCATTGGATAGGCGTTGCGCGTCTCGTCGATGCCGATGATTGCAACTTGCACGTCGACAGACTTTTGCAAGTCGGGCTCACTGTAAAGTTGGCTGCCCAAAAATCCTTCCAACGTGCTGAACTGCTTCAGATTGTCAGGTCGGCAGGTGTCGAAATACTGCGCTATGTCGCTTTCGAGAATCATTTTGTTTTCTTGGTGACGCGCTTTTTGGCTGGCTTGTCGGCACTATTCTTGATAATTTCCTCACAATCAGCCACCGTCAATGCTTTGGCGTCGGTGCCTTTGGCAATGCGGTAGTTCTTGCCGTCGAAAGCGATGTAGGGTCCGTAGAATCCGTTAAGTACCTGAATCTGACCGTCTTTGCCTTCGAAAATATTAATCACCTTGTTCTTTTCGGCCTCGCGTTTCTCGTTGATGAGTTCGATGGCGCGCTCGAGCGTGACGGTGTAAGGGTCGTCGACATTGCGCTTGAGCGAGTAGAACGAGTTGTTGTGGCGCACGTACGGACCGAAACGGCCGATGGCCACTGTGACTGTTTTGCCTTCAAACTCACCAATTTGGCGCGGCAGTTTGAACAGGTCGAGCACTTCCTCAAGAGTAATTGTCTCGATGTGCTGGTCGCGGCGAAGCGATGCGAACTGCGGCTTCTCGTCGTTCTCGCCATCGCCAATCTGCGCCATTGGACCGTAGCGTCCAATCTTGACAATCACTGGCTTGCCGCTTTCGGGATGAACGCCCAAAACGCGCTCGCCATTTTTGCGCCCCGTAACCTCGAGAGCGCGGTTTATTGTGTCGTGGAACGGATGGTAGAATTCGTCTATCATTTTGTACCACACCATTTTACCTTCAGCAATATCGTCGAATTCCTTCTCGACTTCGGCGGTGAAATTGTAGTCCAAAATCGATGGGAAGCACTCAACCAAATAGTCGTTGACAATCATACCAATGTCGGTTGGGAAGAGTTTGCCCTTCTCGACTCCGTAGTTTTCGGTCTTGGTTTCGGCCTTGATTTTGTCCGATTTCAGCGTCAGCACCTCGTATTTGCGCTCCGAGCCTGGGCGGTCTTCCTTAACCACATACTCGCGGTTCTGAATGGTGGAAATGGTTGGCGCATAGGTAGATGGACGGCCAATGCCCAACTCTTCCAACTTGCGCACCAAAGTGGCCTCGGTGTAGCGCGGCTGGTGCTGCGAGAAACGTTGGCTGGCTGTTATGTTGTTGTAATCGAGCGCCTGACCCACCGCAAGTTTCGGCAGGATGGCTTTTCCCTGCTCGTCGTCCTCGTCGTCGGTCGATTCGATGTAAACCTTCAGGAATCCGTCGAACTTGATGACTTCGCCTTGAGCGACAAACTGATGTTTCGAATTGGAAATGTTCAAGTTAATGGTTGTGCGCTCCATTTCGGCGTCGGCCATAAGCGACGCGATGGTGCGTTTCCAAATGAGTTCGTAAAGTTTTTTCTCGTTGGCGTTGCCTGTGATGGTCGGCTTGTCGAGATATGTGGGGCGGATGGCCTCGTGAGCCTCCTGCGCGCCCTTGGTCTGCGTTTTGTAATGGCGAACTTTCAGATATTCAGCGCCAAACTGCTTGGTAATCTCTTCCGAAGCTGCCTTAACAGCGGCGTCGGACAGGTTGACCGAGTCGGTACGCATATAGGTGATTTTTCCTGCCTCGTACAGGCGCTGCGCGAGCGACATTGTCTGCGAAACCGAAAAACCGAACTTGCGGCTGGCCTCCTGCTGCAGAGTCGAAGTGGTGAACGGCGGCGCTGGTGTGCGTTTGGCGGGTTTCTGACTGATGTCGGCAACGCTGAAAGTTGCTGATTTGCAAGCGTCAAGGAATTTCTCGGTTTCAGATTTGCTGGCGAACTTATGGTTGAGTTCGGCTTTCAGGTCGGTTGCAAGTTTGAGCGTTGGGTGGTTGAACTGGCCCAAAACGCGGAACGATGATTCGGGCTTAAAGTCCATAATTTCGCGCTCGCGCTCAACAATCAGGCGGACAGCCACCGACTGCACACGACCTGCCGACAGCGACGGTTTCACCTTCTTCCAAAGCACTGGCGACAACTCGAAGCCGACCAAACGGTCGAGAACGCGGCGCGCCTGCTGGGCGTTGACAAGATTGATGTCGATGCCGCGCGGATTCTCGATGGCGTGAAGAATGGCCGTCTTGGTAATCTCGTGAAAGACAATTCGTTTGGTTGTTTTATCCTTCAGTCCCAACACTTCGAACAAGTGCCAAGCAATGGCTTCTCCCTCACGGTCCTCATCGGACGCGAGCCATACGGTTTCAGCGTCTTTGGCGGCTTTTTTCAAATCGGCGACAAGTTTTTTCTTGTCCGGCGAAATCTCGTATTCAGGTTTGTACTGATGCTCAATGTCGATGCCGAAGCCTTTCTTGGCCAAATCGCGGATGTGTCCGTAGCTCGATGTGACCATATAATCTTTTCCCAAAAACTTCTCGATAGTCTTGGCCTTGGCAGGTGACTCGACAATTACAAGGTTCTTTTGCATAGAAATCTCCTTATGGTTTGAAAATCGGCGCAAAGAAAAACAAAATTTTTAAAGGCAAGCACGAAAAAGGGCTTTTCGGGGATTTACACCTATTATATATAGGGTGAGATGGCGAGAGTTGGGACTACAGACTACGGACTTCGGACAACAGACTTCAGACAGGGGGGGAATTGGTGTTCCGATGGCTATCGGGATGGTGAACTGGTGATTCAGTCCAACTTTACCACCGGTGCGGTTGACCAATCGATTTGCTGCTCGGCAGTGGCGACATCGGTGAACGAAAAATCGGTGAGCCAGCGGCGCAACTTGGCCTCGGCACCCTTCAAACCTACATACGATTTGAACTTGCGCTTGAGCGGCAGACCGTTGAGAAATGGCTGCCCGGCATCTAAATCGCGCGGATGGATGTACGACATCAGATATTCCTGACCGCTACTCCACCGCTTGATGAGCGGATAAGGAAACAGCCGGAAATAACCGCCGCCCGTGAAAATGATATGGCGACCGGCTACGATTTTTGTTGTAATAGGAAACTCTTTGATTGTGATACCGTTACGACTGATAATGCTCGGCACAGGGCGACTGTAGGTTGGCATTCCGCCGTGGCCGTGATGGGCGGGAAAAACAGAGCAATCGGTGGTGATGCCCAACTCCGCCAGAGTCTCAAACGCCCACCCCTCGCTCTCGCGGATTGAGAAGCCCGGCACCCGGAACGATGTTACCTTCTTGCCCGTCAAATCTTCGAGAAACTTCACGCTCGACTCCACATCCTCGCGGAACTCGGCAGGCGTCTGCTCCCAAATGAGTTGGTGGTTCATTGTGTGGCTGCCAATCTGATATTTTTCGGCTATCCGACGAACCAAATCGGGATAATTCTTTGCTATCCAGCCCACCACAAAAAAAGTGGCGCGCGAGTTTGTGTCTTCAAGTATGCGGAAAAGCCGCTCCACATTCTCGTAGATGCGAACCTCGTATGTCCGCCACTGCTCCTCGTTGCGAGTCTCCTCAAAATCAAGGATATGGAACCACTCTTCGATATCAAAGGTTAGAATGTTCATAGCGCTATCGTGTGCCAGATTTTGTTTTTCTGAATTTTGGTGAAAGTTGTTTTATGACATTCCCGAATGTGCCGAAAAAGAACGGCAGCGGGTCGGAAAAGCAACTGATATCTTGATAAAAAATGTTGCGACCTAAAAACTTAAACCAATTGGGTTTTGTTTTGAAACGGTTTTTGCTGTAGAAAAACCATAAGGTTTCAAACCCCAAATGCCGTAGATAAACGTTTTTGCTTGAGTGATAATGCTGATGCGGATTTCCTAAATACTCGCTCACTATTACATCCGCCCAATCAACTCCAGCAGCAAAAGGTGTTTTGACGCACGCTGGCAACCGCGGATTGATTTCCATTACCAGCAACTCGCCTGTACGCGGGTCCTCAATTGTGTCGAAATCGGCAAAACCAACCCAGCCAATATCTTTCAATATTTGATAACAAATGCCAACAATCTTATCATTCTCATCCGAAGTGTTGCAGCAACTGCTACCACCATTTTCGGGGTACCAACGAATCTTTTTAATTACAGAAGATTGGACAAGTTCTTGCTTTTCATTTACATACAACTGAATTTTTACCTGACTGCCACCTGACGGAATAAATGTTTGCAAATGACAACTGCCGTATTTTTCATATATGCCAGGGAACAACTCAAATAATTCTTCTTTGCTGTTAATCAGCGTCATACCTCTGCCGCCGCTTGTTAGATTCGGCTTTATCAATAACGGAAACTGCAAAGAATCAACGTCAATTTGTTCTATATGGCCATCCTCGACAATTGTTGTTTGCGGGTGCGGATAACCCTTCTCCTGACAAAGCCGCATAAGAGAATGCTTGTCGTATGCCCTTGAAAATGTTTCGTAATCGGGCATCACGAATGCGGTGAATTGACGCAATTCGGTCGAGTATTTGCTAAGCATAACGGCGGCATCGTCGTTCATCGGGATAACCGCAACGTATTTCTCTCTTTCAAGTATCTGCCTGACAAACTGATAATACGCTTGCGAGTTTTCTACATCTGCAAAAAGAAACCTTTTGCTAATGAACCGTGACGGATAGCCGTAACTGAGCCGAGAAGCATAAACTCCCGCCAAAAAAAAGCCTTTTTTGTGCAGCGAACGGGCTACAGGCAAGGTTTGTGTGGCATCGGCATATAATAACAGGATTTTATCCTTTCTCATCGGTTCTGTATTTTAACACTTTAGCGGGCACTCCGCCCACAACAGCATATTCGGGAACATCGCGGTTTACAACGGCGCCTGCGGCAATTATCGCACCTTTGCCGATTGTTACGCCAGCCAAAATTATCGCACCGCCGCCAATCCAGACGTCATCGCCAATAACTATTGGCGCTTCAACATAGTCTTGCTCCTTAGTCGGGACATCTTTTGTGTAAAATCCGTGATTAAAAGCAATCATCATAACATTAGCACCGGTATGCACATAGTCGCCTATTGTTATTGAGCCATTTTTGCTTTTGCCCGCCTGTATGAGATTGTTATGGTTTATCAAGCAATGGTTGCCTATTGTAACGAACTCGCCTTCTCGAATTAATGCCGTAGGATGAATGTTTGTGTCTTTCCCAATTTTGGCCAAACGCAAACCTCGTACATTGTTTATTGCGTTGTATGCGAAACGTTTAGCAGCCCATTTCCAATAAGTTAAAGAAAAAAGGGTTGATAGCAACTGACCAAAACGTGTTAATGAAGATGGCTTGGTATATGGGGTACGAGTGAATGAAAACATAATTAGTTACTGTTAATTCTGAAAAATCGAGAAAATATAATTCTTATACCATACGCAATAATGTGTAACGCATAGGAAACATATAGTAAAAATACTCTTATGTTTTTCTTTCTCCAAAAGAATCCTGTCAGCCCCATCTTCTGTGCCACTCTGCTAGGATGTTTTATTTCGCCTAATGCAAATCGGAAGGCGGCGCCAACTCCAATCAGAACTTTATTCGGCAGATATTCGAATAGTTTTGCCGCAAAGAAATCTTGTTTGGGTGCTCTTAATGCAATCCATACCACATCTGCACCACTTTGTTGTATTCTTTCTACAATATCCTCATAATCAAATTCATCAACCTCACAGAATGCAGGTGAATAAGAGCCAACGATTGATGACTGCGAATATTTGCTTTTTAATACCGACAGTGTTTCTTCTGTGTCGCCTAAAAGAAAATGCTTCAACCCTTTTGATGTGTCTTTAAGCATTTCAACCATCAAATCTGGCCCTGTTGTACGTTGCACATCTTTTTCGCCCCATAACTTTGCCATCCAAACAAGCGGCATACCATCAGGCAGACACATAAAGGCTTCTTCCATCACATTTCTGTAATCTTCGTGCTTATTGGCATAAACCACAGTGCGCATATTACTCACACAAACATATCCGCCATGTCCGTTCAAGGCGGCTTCCTCTATACGCTTTTTTACGTCATCGGGGTTGGTAACTGTGATGTGAACTTTTCCGATACGGTATTTTTCTGAAGATATGGACATTTTATTTAATTTGAATGCAAAATAAATAAGTTAAAACAAAGTTTTTCTATGGCCGTAGCCAATGTTTCAGAATTATGGCGCTCACATATTATGCCATTAACTCCATCTTGAGCCATATCAGGAATGCCGACATCGTTGGTCAATATTATTACCAACCACGTCCATAAACGAGCCTGTTGAACCACTTGAATCTTTCAACAATTTTACCCAATAAAAGACATACTGCAATGATGACAATTGAAAATGCAAATAAAAACTACACACATAATTGTTCTA
>CAMHPA010000022.1 GCA_946186925.1 uncultured Bacteroidota bacterium
CAGTATAGGGTATTACAATGTCACCATTGTAAGATGAATTATAGTCAAATTCAACAATACCCCTGCTCCGAACATTATATGACATACCATCTTTTGTGAATGTCAATCCCGCACCGCTTAAATTAATATCGGTTTCAATGGTTATCGAAGATGGATTGATATCGCTAAAGGCACCAGAACCTACAGATGTTACTGAACTTGGAATGTTTATCGTTTTAAAACTCACGCACCTTTCAAAGGCCTTTGAACCGATGCTTGTAAGTGAATTAGGAAATTCTATTGGTTTCAAGTTTCTACAATTAGTGAAAGCCGACCCTCCAATACTCGTTACAGAATTTGGTATGTTTACTGTTTGCAAGCCTCCACAATCAAAAAATGCACTGGCCTCAATGACAGTTACAGAATTTGGAATCACAACACTTATCAACCAATTGTTACTGCTAAAAGCGCCATTACCGATTATTGTCACATAATCAGGAACCGTATAAGAACTTCTGCTCCTCCGACAATAAATCAGTTTTGTTGAATCCTTACTGAACAAGTCTCCATCTATTGTTGTATAATTAGGATGGTCTTCAGAAACATAAATTCCTCCCAGCCCGTGAAGCGCGTAGAATGCGCCAAAATCAATGGTTTGAATCGTCGATGGAATTGTCACTGACTTTAACCCATAATTTTTGCTGAATCCCGGAGACTTTTGTAATGATGTTACAGTGTACGTAACTCCATCGTATTCAACAGTTGCAGGAATAACGAGGTTTCCATAATCTTTATATTGAACACCACCAACTGAAACATAATGGTTTGTAGCGTTTATTACGGTATATACCAGATTGTTTACGGTGAATTGTTCCGCCCACGCCTGCCCTGCAAGCATTGCGGCAAACATTAGTGTAATGATGCGTTTCATTAGAATTGTATTTTATTGTTTATTAACATTTTATCATTTACCTCCATGGAGACGTGCCATGGCGCGTCTCTACAATGCAAATGTCTGCTATTTCAAAATCCTATCAAAGATAGGAATGTTTGGTGTGAGAAGAAAATGATTTTTGGCGGAAGCCCGTTTTTCAATGATTAGCATTTATGCGCCATCTGCCCGCAAATCAAACTTCAACACCTCACCAAAATTCCTTTACCATTGCGCCAAAATCGTACGAAAAATGACAGACAAAAAAAACGCCACACCGTTCATACACACTGTCAGATTGTTACCAGTCACAAGCTGTTTTTAGGAGCAGCAACGCAACCTTTTGACTGCTTAAGGAGTCTAGTTTTTGTTGATTTTGCTAAATTGCATTGTCAAATGACAACAAAAACTTCAAAAACAATAATTATGAAGAGTCTGACACGGGTTGCAGCCCTGATTTCGGCGACAGCCATAATAGGAACCACCGCCAACGCCCAAAGCTACGAGGAGTGGGCGGCGCAACAGCGCAAAGAGCAACAAGAATTTGTTGAAAACGAACGGAAAAGCTTTGAGCAGTTTGTGAAAGAGCGCGACGAGGAAATCCGCAAAATGGACGAGGAGTTCACTGAGTTTCTGAAAAAAGAGTGGAAAAACTACCAGTCGGCTGAGGACATTTACAAACCCGACGCCCCGAAACCGGTGACAAAGCCTGTGTATCAGTCGGAACCGAAGCAGACGCAGGAGCTGAAGGTTGAGAAAGCCGAGCGGATTGAGTCGTACGGCGAGGCACCTAGGCTGCCGTTCCTGGCCAAATCGGACGCGAAGGATTTCCGTCCAGCAACGGCCACATTCAATTTCTACGGCAACAACATCACCGTCCGCTACGACCGCAGCGAGGCTGTGAACGTGGGCTCGGTCAACGAGCAAAACATTGGCAACCTTTGGGAGCAATTGTCGAAAACCAACTACAGCTGCACCATCGACGACCTGCTGAGATGGCATAACCAGCTGAACCTCAACGACTGGGGCTTTTATCAGCTGGCCAAAGGCGCGGCCAACCAGATTGCCGGCTCGGCCAACAGCAAGGTGCTGCTCACGTGGTTTCTGATGACCAAAGCCAACTACAAGGCCCGCCTCGCATACAAGTCCGACAAGATGTATCTGCTACTGGCCACATCAAACAACATCTACGGCAAGCCCTACTTCACGTTCAACAATCAGCGTTATTATCTAATTGACGGTCAAGCCGATAACCTTTACACCTACGATAAGGACTTCCCCGAAGCCCGCACCACCCTCGACCTGAACATCTACAAACCGATAAACGTGGCCGAGCAGCTGAAAACCAGAAAGATGGATTTTGAGTACGATGGCGAGAAACACCAGTTCGATGTCAGCTACAACCTGAACACCATCAATTTTTACAACGATTATCCGCAGGCCGAGATAAAAATCTACTTCGACGCCACAATGGGCCGCGCCACAAAGGAGTCGCTATCGCAGGCGCTTACGCCAATTATATCGGGAATGGATGCCGTTGACGCCACCGGGCTGCTGCTGAAATTTGTGCAGTCGTTCGATTATAAGACTGACGACCAGCAATTTGGCCACGAGCGTTTCTTCTTCCCCGACGAGATGTTCCACTTTCCTTACTCCGACTGCGAGGACCGCGCCGTGCTTTTCGCCTATCTGGTCAAGCAACTGACGGGGCTCGATGTCATCGGCCTCAACTATCCCGGCCATATGGCTGCCGCGGTGGCTTTCAACACCAATGTCGAGGGCAGCTACGTGGAGCACAACGGCCGCCGCTACACCATCTGCGACCCGACCTACATCGGGGCACCGGTGGGAATGTGTATGCCGCAATACGCCAGCGCCAGTGCCGTGGTGATTGAGAACGCCGCCCATCCCGACCTGGCCGTTCGCGCCGGAAAACTTTGGAAAATAGCCAACAAATACGGTCTTTATCAGGGCGATAACAAACGCAACATTGTGTTCGACGGCAACGGCGACGCCTATATGTGCGGATATTTCAATGGCAGTGTCGATTTTATGGGACGGCAGCTAACAGCCTCTGGCTCTGACATTTTCATTGCAAAAATCACTGCCGACAACGAGCTCGTATTCCTCTACCGCATTGGCAGCAAGGCCGACGATGTGGCATACAATATCGCGCTCGGCAACGACGACAGCTTCTACTTCTCGGGCCTGTTCAACGGCGAGCTGACGGTGGCCGGACAGACGCTGAAAACCCAGCAGTCGGATATGTTCATCGCCAAATGCTCGCGCAACGGACAACTGGCGTGGATTAGCCAGGCCAACATCGGGCAGATGGACAGCATCAACAACACATTTGCCGCGCAGTTCGACCCCAACGGCAAGCGACTTTGGACTCGCACCTACGCTGAAAACGAAGACTTTAGCGACTACGGCATCCGCATCGACAAAGACGGCTGCCCGTTCCTAGCCGGCTCAATGCTTGCCTCAGCGGGACTGATGAGCAAATCGTATGAGAGTATGGCACGTCGCAGCGGATTTGTGGTGAACGGCCGCGATATGGCCGAAGTTGCCGAAACGCCTACCGACCCGTCGATTGCCGGTCTGCTCAAGATTGTTTCGCAAGCCACGGAAACCAAAAGCTCGCTACCGGGCAAACTGATGCAGCAGGATTTGAGCAGCAGCAACCCCGACATCAGCAGCAAATCGCCTGAAGTTTACAACCAATTCGGCAACATTGAGCTTATTCGCAACTGCCAGGGCATTATGACGCTGCGCACTAGCGACGGCAACCCGGCAGTCTTCAACACGGTGAAACTTGACAACAACTCGAAGTTGAAAATATCGGTTTACAGCAGCGGCAACGCGCTGATTGAGTTTCTGTCGGGCTCGCAGTACGGCAACGAGCAAGCCTGGCTGCCGCTCAACTCGCTGAAGGTTTATCGCACGTCGGGCAATATGACGTTCGACTACGACATCGACCACACGCATAAAACCGTAAGTGCGAAACAAGTGTTTTAAACAAGGATTGAAGGATTGAAGGATTGAATAAGACTACGGACAAGATTGGTGATTTGTTTAATCGGTGTCCCGATAGCTATCGGGATGGTGAATCGTTTAACGGGTTTAACAAGTTTAAAGTTTAGAAAGTTTAGCGCTTCGCTGTTTAGACGACATATGTCTCAATCCTAACTTCTAATGCCTAATGCCTAACACTAACTCCTTACTCCTTACTCTTTACACCTTACACTAATATTCACAACCCGGGAATCTCGGCCACAGTGAACGTGCTGCCTCCGATGAAGATGAAATCGTCGGGGGCGGCATTTTTTTTAGCGGCGGCAATTGCTTCGGGCACTGTCGGGTAGCATTGGCCGTGCAGACCAAAGACAGCGGCTTTCTCGGCTAGAAGTTCAGCCTTGAGCGCACGAGGCACCTGGGCGTTTGTGAAATAATAGGTAGCATCGGTTGGCAACTGGCTGAGCACTTTGGCGTGGTCCTTGTCGCTAACCATTCCAATCACAATATGCAAATGATTGTATTTCTGCATTTTTAGTTGTTCAACAACCTGTCGGATGCCATCGTCGTTGTGGCCGGTGTCGCAATAGGTTGGCGGACAGTCGGCAAGTTTCTGCCAGCGGCCTTTCAGACCTGTGGTAGCGATTGTCGAAGCCGCACCTGCCAGAATATCATCGTTGCTGACGGTGAGTTTGCGGCACAGAACATCGAACGCCGCCAGAACCGTCAGGATATTTTTGCGCTGGTAGCAACCCATCAAGTCGAGCGAAAGACAGTCGTATTCGGGTTTCCCGTTGCGGCTGATGGCAAGGTTAAGACGGTCGGCCGTGAGTGTGGCGCTCTCAACACGGCGGATTTGGTCGGCAAAGACGAGCGGCGAACCTTCGGCAGCGGCCTTCGCCTCAAAGACTGGCGCCGTTTCGGCATCGGTCTGCCCCACCACCACCGGCACACCTGGTTTGATAATTCCCGCCTTCTCGCCTGCAATGGCAGCCAAGGTGTCGCCAAGCATCGCCGTATGGTCGAAACTGATGTTGGTAATGACTGATACCAAGGGTGTTATGATGTTTGTTGAGTCGAGTCGGCCGCCCAAGCCCACCTCAACCACCGCCACATCAACGGCGTTGCGGGCAAACCAATCGAAAGCCATAAGTGTGGCCATTTCAAAAAACGATGGCGCTATCTCACTGATTTTCTGTCGGTGACGCTCAACAAAGTCAACAACCTCGCTTTCAGGAATCATCTCGCCATCGATGCGGATGCGCTCGCGGAAATCCTTAAGGTGCGGCGACGTGTAGAGCCCCACCTTGTAGCCGGCTTTCTGCAGAATTGCCGCCGTAATGTGCGATACCGAGCCCTTGCCGTTGGTCCCGGCCACGTGCACAGTGCGGAACTTAAGATGCGGATGGCCGAAATAATCGTCCAAAGCTTGTGTGTTGTCAAGCCCGGGTTTATAAGCATCGGTGCCAATATTCTGATAAAGTGGCAGTTGTGTAAATAGAAAATCGAGAGTCTGCTGGTATGTCATTGTTATGATGGTGAATCGGTGAATCGAAGGTCGTAGAGACGCGGCGCGCCACGTCTCTACAGCAATAACGTCTTATATGTAATCGTAAATCAAATATAAAAATATTTAACTGATTGTCAATACATTTTGGCAGCACTTCGGCGAAAGCCAAAACAACGGCCGAAAATAGTTAAAAAAGAAAGTTTGGAATTGAAAAAACAATTGTAACTTTAAGCAAACACTAAAAACGTACCACTATGGCAAAATCAAACATCAAAATCTTTGTGTTAGACACGAACGTTTTGCTTCACGACTACAAATGCATCTATAATTTTCAGGACAATGACATTGTGATTCCGATTGTGGCGCTCGAAGAACTCGACAAGTTCAAGAAGGGCAACGACACGCTGAATTTCAACGCCCGCGAGTGCACCCGTGAGTTGGACGAACTCATTGGCAAGGCCGACCCTGTGAAGGGAATTCCAATCGGCAAAGGCCACGGAAAACTCTATCTGGCTCTGGGTCAGAAATATCCCGACTCAATGAAGGTGTCATTCCCCGAGCCGACTGCCGACCACCGCATTCTGGCCATCGCCGAAAAGGTGAGCAAAGATAATCCGGGACGCAAGGTGGTTGTGGTGTCGAAAGACATCAATCTGCGCGTGAAGGCCAAATCGCTGGGCATTGCCGCCGAAGACTACACCACCGACAAGGTTCAGAATATCGAGGTAATTTACAAGGGGATAGACACCATAGACAATGTGGACCCCGAGTTGATTAACAAGATTTATCAGGACCGCGCCGGTGTGAGCGTTGACGAGTTCAAGTTCAAACGCGAGATTTTCGCTCACGAGTATCTGATTCTGAAGGGTGACAACAAGAGCGCCCTCACCCACTACGACCCGTTTGAGCGCCGCATCAACCTTGTTGAGAAAAAGAAGATTTACGGAATTGAGCCGCGCAACGCCGAGCAGGCTTTGGCTCTCGACGCTCTGATGCGCCCCGAAATCAACCTTATCTCGCTCACCGGAAAGGCCGGAACAGGCAAAACCTTGTTGGCTGTGGCCGCAGCGCTGCAGCAGGCTGGTACATATGAGCAGATTTTCGTTGCACGACCGATTATCCCGCTTACCAATCAGGATTTGGGTTTCCTACCGGGCGATGTGAAAGAAAAAATAGGTCCGTATATGATGCCACTGTTCGACAACCTGGGCGTCATCAAGCATCAGTTTGGCGCCAACAGCAAGGAAGTGCACAAGATTGACGAAATGCTGAAAGACGAGCGTCTGGTAATCACACCGCTGGCCTATATTCGCGGCCGCAGCCTTTCGAATGCGTTCTTCATCATCGATGAAGCGCAAAACCTGACGCCGCACGAAGTGAAGACAATTGTAACACGCGCCGGCGAGAATGTGAAGATTGTATTTACTGGTGATATTCAGCAGATTGACTCGCCATATCTCGACAGCACGTCGAACGGTTTGAGTTATCTGACCGACAAGATGAAGGGTCAGAACCTGTTTGCTCATATGAACCTTGTGAAGGGCGAGCGCAGCGCACTAGCCGAACTGGCGAGCGATTTGCTGTAAAACTCACACATATTAATAATAAGCCGGGGCGTTTGCTTCGGCTTTTTTGTTTGTTATCACAATGGGCACCGAATGATTATCGAATGCAAAACTTTTTCGGATAACGATGTTCGCAATTGTCTTAAAACCCGTATGTTTGCGGACGAAAAGGGGTATTAGCTCATCTGGTAGAGCGCTTCGTTCGCAACGAAGAGGTGGGCAGTTCGAGTCTGCTATGCTCCACGAAACGCGCTAAGGCACATTTTTCTTTACAATTATACAACCGGCTGCTACACATATATTTGTTGTGGTAAAAACCGATGCATAGTCCGAATTGTTCAAACAACTTAAAAAAAACGATTTATGAAAAAATTTGCATTCCTTATAGCCATATTGGCTGCCACCACGAAGGTTTCATTGGCTGACTCAGGCTGCTATTGGGTGTTTTTTTGCGATAAGAATGGAACCAAATTCAAGCCATACGAATATTTCGACCCCAAAGCCATCGAGCGGCGCGAGAAGCAAGGACTTCCGCTTTGCGACTCAACCGATTTTCCGCTTAACAGCGATTACTACAAAGCCGTGGCGCTACTGGCCGATGAGGTGGTTGGCGAAAGCCGTTGGTTCAACGGACTTGGCGTGATGGCTGGAAGTGATGCCATTGAACAGATTAAGGCTTTGCCATTTGTGAAGGAAGTTGTGACGATTGCCGGCGAAATGGTTGTGGCATCATACTCTGCCGGGAGTGATAGTGAAAACGAGGCTTCGGAGCTTTCTCAAGCAGCCAATGTTGAGTTGATGCCACAGTTGAAGCGAATGCAAGGACAGAAATTCGCCGATAACAATATCGATGGCCGGGGCATCAGAATTGCTGTGTTTGATGGCGGTTTTCCTAAGGTTGACAAGCACGAATGTTTCAGACATTTGTTCTTGAACAAGCAAATTGTGAAAACCTGGAACTTTCCCGGTAAAAAAGAAAATGTCTATGGTTGGAACAGTCACGGGACAATGACATTGAGCTGCATCACCGGCCTGACCAACATTGGTGAAGGCTCGCAACAACTCGGTCTTGCCACAGGCGCCGAATTTTTGTTGGCTCGCACCGAGACCAACTTTGAGCCGTTTAAAGAGGAAATTTGGTGGGCGCAAGCTGCGGAGTGGGCCGACCGCAACGGCGCCGACATCATCAGCAGCTCGCTCGGTTATGGGAAAAATAGGTATTACTCCAAAGATATGGATGGTACATCTTTCGTAGCCAAGGCTGCCAACTTGGCCGCGCGCAAGGGAATACTGGTCTGCAACTCGATGGGCAACGAGGCCGATGATGAGGGTTGGCGCGTACTCATCACTCCAGCCGACGCTGACAGTGTATTATCGGTGGGCGGCATTGAGGATGATATGGACAACTACAACCATATCAAATTCTCATCGTTTGGACCAACAGCCGATGGACGCCGCAAGCCAAACGTGGTTTCTTTTGGTCACGCCTGTGTAGCCAATCCGCGCGGCGGAACAACATACGCCTACGGCACATCATTCTCGTGTCCGTTGGTTGCCGGATTTGCAGCTTGCGCCTGGCAGTCGCGCCGCAATCTGACGGCTATGGAGTTGAAGGCTGAAATCGAGAAATCGGGCGACGTCTATCCCTATTTCGATTATGCGATAGGATACGGCGTTCCGCAAGCCGGATATTTCACCGACAGTGTCAGCGTGGATGTTGAGCCAACTTTCACATTCGAAAAAAACGGCGATGCACTGATTATCCATCTAAAACCTTTCGAAAAGGAGACCAATGTCTTCTACAACCTTACCGATGAAACGGGTAAAGTTCTGCATTACGCGCATGGCAATGCCAAAAATTCTGCTACAATCACTATCCAACAACTGCCGAATGCCACTGTAAACGTGTATTATCATGGCTACACTGGCTCATACACTTGCAACGAAGGCGGGCAACATAAAAATGAATCCTCCATAACTACCAAAGGTATCGCTCAAACGCTGCGGCGCAGTATTGGCAATAGCAATTTAGAGTATGGTAATAGTTGGAATTGGAATCTGTTTTTTCAGTTGAGTTCGGGACTGGCCGGATTCAAAACCACTGAAGACTCAACCAACGACAATAAAAAATCGCTGGCGGCTATGTTAGGCTTGCACTTTCAATTGGCAAAACGATACAGAATTGGCGCAGGTGTAGGCATTGGCTCCGACAAATACATCGGGACCAACCTCGACGGCGTCGTCCGCAACAATGTCAAGCAAGAGCGCTTTAACACGACAAACCTTAATGTTGAATTGTTCCAGCGAGTAACATTTATTCATGGCGAGCACTTCGGCTACGGACTGACGTGGGACTGCGGTGTTTTTGGCTCGTGGTGTTACACCAACCGCCATATTGTTATTGCCGACGCCAAAGATGCCAACTACAAGTCAATCAAATACATCACTAAAAACCACGATTGTTTTAACCGGTGGCAATGGGGAGTGAAGACAGTCATTAATTACAATTTCTTGTCGGTTTATGCAAAAATGAGATTTACAGACTTGCTAAACTCTTCATACAATGGCGCGTACTCGGATTTTTTAAGGTTTGAGACTGGTTTGCAGATGACATTCACTTTCTTAGAAAAAGCTATTTACAGAAAATAAAAAAGTCCGGAAGACGTTGGTCTTTCGGACTTTGTCGGGGTAGCAGGATTCGAACCTGCGTCTAGTTCTAAATAGTTTTTTTATGCAAGTAAATTATTCTATCAGCATAATTCTATTTGAATAATTTTGTAATCATCTGTTCTTGTGCATGTTAAGCGCAATTTGTATGCAAAAAAAAACAGCCCTGGAGCGGACTGTATAGCCTAAACGGTGGCGAGTAACAATGCAAATGTGTAACGCATAAATCAAGCCCGTCGGGGCGGACACGCTACTTCTCTGCCAGCCTGTTTTCCAAATCTTTAACCCTTTCCTCGCTCTTGCGCAACTGCTGTTCCATCTCGCGCACTGATGTGAGGTCGAACGAGACGCCCAAAATGTTGGGGTTGTGCGTTATGTTGTTGATAAACGGCACTTTAATGGTCTGCAAAACACGGCGCGTGCCATCAGGAAGCGAAATGGTCTGCTCTGGCAGTTTTATCATCTGCCGTTGTTCGAGCACTTTGGTGTCACTTTCGTGGATGGCGTTCAACTCATCAATATCGTTTACAAGTTCGTCATCGGAGTGGCCGAGCAGACTGTCAACCGGCATATTGTACAGTTTGCCTTCTTCTTGATTTGCAACAATATACTGGCGATGGATATTCTTAACGAAAATCGGATATGGAACAAGGTCGATGATGCGGCGCATCAGGTTCTCGCTCTCTTCCAGTTCGTGCTGCTTGCTTTCCATCTCTTCCTGCTGCGTCTGCATCTCTTCAATGCTTTGACGCAGCTCTTCTTCCTGACTTTTAAGCTGTTGCGCCTGCTGTTGTGCCTTCTCGAGCAGTTTTACGGTTGTGTTGTTCAGGTGCGATGCCGACAAGGTCGACGCAAAACTTTCCGCAATCTTCTCAATGAATTTTTGTTTGTGCTCATCGAGAACGTTGAACGATGCCAACTCAATAACACCCAGTACTTTATCATCGCTGATGAGAGGCACAAGGAACAGGCATCGCGGCGACGCTTCGCCCAAACCGGAGCGTATTGCCAGATACTCATCGGGGATGTCGGTCATAAAAATGGGCGCCTTTTCGTAGTAGGCGGCGGCAATCAGCCCGTCTTCCAGACTGCACTTTTTGTCGGGGAACTTCTGACGGTCGTAGGCATACGAGGCAATCATTGTAAGAAACTCATCGTCAGTGTTTTCGCGCACAAAAATGCCGCCTTGATTGCAGTCGGTGTATTTGATTAACTGGTGAAGCAGTTCCATTGCAATCTCGTTCAGCGAGCGGTTCGACTGCCGCATAATGTCGGAGAATTTGGCCACGCCTTGGTTCATCCAGTTGCGCTTCTGTTCCTGCTCTTTCCAGTCATTTTCTTCGCTCACGAGTTTGTCGAGGTGCTGGTTCAACTTATTGATTGACTGATAGAACTCATCGCCAGTCGTGCTGGCCGATTCGTATTTCCGCCCCGAGGCAATGCACTCGGCGTAGCGCTGCAGTTCGGCATAGTGTCTTGCCACACCGCCAATGCGCTTGAACATTTGGTGGCGTTTAATCTGTTTTGCTGATATTTCCACACCTTCGCCCGTGGCAAGTTGTTTCAGGCAACCGTCCAATTGCTTCAGTATCTTTTGATTAACAAATTTATCGATTAGCAGGCTTGCCAAAATAAGGATTGCGGCCAGCGCTGCCGCAGCCAATACAATCCGTCTGTTGGAATGGAAAACTGCCAACGCGGCCAACGCAGCCATTGAGGCGATTGTCAAAACTGTTTGCAATCGCTCTATATTATTATAGGTATAACTTCTACTTTTAAACATATTGCTTATTATTAGTTTTAAAACGTGACAAAATTAGATTGTTTAGTTTAAATCCAAAACTAAATAATCTAAATCGGTAACAATTACGCGATATTACCATTTTTTTGGCTGATTTTGCACCCGCCTTCGTTCATTTGCGTGTTTTCGGATTTATTACCCCCTTCAAAAATCACATATCTCACCCGAAAATTCAGTTTTTCCGCGCCCGTACCCCTTAAAAATCGCCAAAAATCTCTCAATAACTTAAAATTCGCCCTGTCGGTCGGAATAACTTCAATTTCAAATCGTCAGTGAAAACGTTTTAAAATTGAGACATTTTTAACAAATCTTGTCAATATCAGCTTGTTTGGTTACAAATCGTAATCTAAATAAGCATATCACTAACGATATAAAAATATTTATCGAAATTTAGTTGCGAATTAAAATTCAGCTATATATTTGCTGTGTCAGAAAATGATAAAACAAAGTGTTTAACTAACAATTTAAAAGTTACGGTTATGAAAAGGAATTTTAGCAACCGGTTCTATTCAAAACAGAGTTTCAATCAGGGTTCCAACCGGAACTCGAAACAAAATAATAAGAACCGCCGTGCGCGCCCAACCAGCCGGGCCGTTGGCAGATGAATCAAGTGAGAAAAATCAAGGCTGGCTTCGGTGAAACCAGCCTTTTTTGATGGTTGCGCGGCAACGCAGCCACCGCAGTTTAAAAATTTATAAACATTCAAAGAAAATGAAAACTATTAAGAAAACAATGATTGCCATAGCATTGATGGCAATGACAGGAACAAGTTACGCCGAAGGTGAAGGCGGCGTTGAGGCTTCAGTTGGAGCCGATGTGGTAAGTTCGTATATCTGGCGTGGCGGCAAACTCGACGGAGCAGCCATTCAACCTTCACTGTCAGTTGATTACAAAGGTTTGTCGCTCGGAGCGTGGGGCTCGGCAAGCATTGTCGGGAGCGGCTACAAGGAGATTGACTTCACGCTGTCGTACACCGTGGGCGGCCTGACGGCAATGGTAACCGACTACTGGTGTGCCGACGACGACACGAAATACTTCGAGTATTCGGCCGACTCAACCATCCACACCTATGAGGCGGGGCTGACATACGATTTCGGATTCCTGTCAATCGGGTGGTACACAAACTTTTACGGCGCAATGGGCACCAAAGCAAACGGCGACGACGCTTACTCGTCGTACTTTGAGGTTGCCGCACCGTTCAAACTCGGCGGACTCGACTGGCAAGCAGCCGCGGGCGTAACACCCTGGGAGAACGACTTTTACGGTGCCGAGGGTTTCGCACTTATCAACCTTAGCCTTTCGGCGACAAAAGAGATTGAGTTCGAGAAATTTACGCTGCCCGTGTTCGCGCAAATCACCGCAAACCCAACAGCAAACCGAATGTATTTCTTGGTGGGATTATCCTTTTAAAGTGTAGAGGGGAGTGGGGAGAGTTTAGCGGAAGGGTTATCGAAAAACTAAACTCTAAACTCTCACCACTTACCAATTAAATAGTTAATAATTAAATTTTTAAGACAATGAAAAAGATTGAAGCAATCATTCGCAAGACGAAGTTCGACGAAGTGAAAGAGGCTCTCTTTCAGGCCGATATCAACTGGTTCTCGTACGCCGAAGTGAAGGCCATTGGGCAGGACCGCGAGGACCGCATTTACCGCGGCGTGATGTACAGCACCGACATTATCTCGCGCATTGAGATTACCATTATCTGCCGCGACCAGTTTGTGAAACCCGCCGTTGATGCCATTATGAGCGTTGCGCGCACAGGCGAGGTCGGCGACGGCCGCATTTTCGTCAGCCCTGTCGACGACACCTGGTCAATCCGCACAGGCGAGCACGGCGATACGGTTTTGGCGGATAAGAAATAATTGACAATTAACAGTTAACAATTAATAATTAACAATTTAGGATGGAAAGACAAAGGACAAAAGCGAACAGTCTGTAGTCCGTTGTCTGAAGTCTGCAGTCAAAAAAAAGAAAATCTGTGAATTGGGAAACGGACAAAGCGTCGATTAAACGATTCACCGATTAAACAATTAAACAGTAAAAAAATGGAAACAATAATTTCTGATACAATTTCGGCTGTGGCGGCAACGGTTGCCCCTGCTGCCGAGGCGGTTGTCGAGAGTGGCATTAGCCCTGTCGATACAATTTGGGTGTTGCTTGCGGCAATGCTGGTGTTCTTTATGCAGCCTGGCTTCGCGCTGGTTGAGGCGGGCCTGACGCGCACCAAAAACACGGCCAACATTCTGATGAAGAACTTTATGGATTTCTCGGCTGGCTCGGTTCTGTACTGGATTCTGGGCTTCTCGGTGATGTTCGGCGCTGGCTCGTTCCTGGGCTGGGGCGGATTAGGCATTGGCGGCGTTGAGAACCCGTGCGGCAATCTGCCAAAAGAGTGCTACTTCATTTTTCAGACGGTGTTCTGCGCCACAGCGGCCACAATCGTTTCGGGCGCAATGGCTGAGCGCACCAAATTCTCGATGTATCTGGTTTACAGTCTGGTCATTTCGGCGCTGATTTACCCCATTCAGGGCCACTGGTCGTGGGGCGGCGGCTGGCTGAGCGAACTCGGTTTCCACGATTTCGCAGGCTCGGCTGTGGTTCACTCGTGCGGCGGCTTCATTGCTTTGGCGGGCGCCATTGTGCTTGGTCCGCGTTTGGGCAAATACACAAAGAATGCTGACGGCTCTATCCGCACTCACGCCATTCCTGGCCACAACCTTGCGCTGGCCGCTCTGGGCGTGTGGATTCTGTGGATGGGCTGGTTCGGATTCAACCCTGGCTCGACGGTAGCCGCTTCGGGCATTGTTGATGCCGACTGCTACGGCGGCGGAATCCTTGACAATATGTCGGCAATGTCGCACATTTTCGTAACCACCAATATGGCGGCCGCCGTGGGCGGAATTGTGGCACTGATTTACACTTGGCTGGCCTACGGAAAACCTTCGCTCTCAATGGTTTGCAACGGCATTCTGGCAGGCTTGGTCGGCATAACGGCAGGCTGTGACTGCGTTCCAATCTGGGCCGCCGCGCTGATTGGCGCCATTGCTTCAGCAGTTATGTGCTTCTTTGTCAAGTTCTTCGACACCCGTCTGCATATCGACGACCCCGTTGGCGCCGTGTCGGTTCACGGAATGGCAGGCTTTGTGGGCACAATCCTGACAGGCGTTTTCGCCTACAGCGAGTGCGGCTATTCAGTTCTGACACAGTTGATTGGCGAGGTTACCATTGCAGGCTGGTCGTTTGGCTGCGGACTGATTATGTTCCTGCTGATTAAGAAGATACACGGTCTGCGCGTCGACTCGCGGATTGAAGAGGAAGGACTCGACGTTTACGAGCACGGCGAATCAGCGTACAACTGATTGACAGTTAGTAATTAGCAGTTAGTATTTAGATTTTAAAATTTGTGATTTGTAAAGACAAGGGGGCGAGAGTTCCCTTGTTTTTTTATGTTTTTAACCACGGAACACACGAAAATCACGGAAAAGAAAAAACGAAACTATCCGTCGTATTAGCGCGCCTTCAGGCACGCGACAAAAGTTACCACCGAACACAAAACACGCTGCAACCAATAAGTATTGCACCTTCCCCAATTTCAATCCGTAACCAACCCCCGCCCTTCAATAATACCAATCTAATAAACCACTCTAAAACCGCCATTAAAAATTTCAATCCGTAAGTTATATACGAGAATTACGGATAGAACATAAGAAAATAACAATTTTTAGTTGCAAAATAAAAATCGGTTATATATTTGCCGCGTCGAAAATGACAACAAAAGGGCATTTCGATTTTAAAACAGAAAATGACGATGAACAAGAATTTGAACAACGGTAATAATTTGAATCTCAATCCGAATCGAAATTCGGAGCGAAATTGCCGTAATAATAATCGGAATCGAAGTGCGGGCCTAACCAGTCGGGCGGACTAATGAGAGCAAGAAAATGAATTCATAAGGCTGGTTTCAATCGGGACCAGCCTTTTTTATAAAATGATAGAAGTCAAATATTTAAAACAATAAAAAGATGAAAAAACGTTACGTGATTTTTACAGCCATTATCGCAATCATTGCGATTTGCGGCTTGCTGGTTCCCGAACAGCAGGGAATCTGGACTTTGAGCGACAACATTAGCGCGGCCGACATTGCGTGGATGATTACCGCCACCATTTTTGTGCTGATGATGACGCCTGGACTGTCGTTCTTCTACGGCGGAATGGTGCGCAAGAAAAACGTCATTTCCACTATCCTTCAGTCCATTATCGCAATGGGCATAATCAGCGTGCTGTGGGTGTTTGTGGGCTTCTCGCTCTGTTTTGGCGAAGATGTTGGCGGCCTTGGAATCATTGGCAACCCCGCCACCTATTTTATGTTCCACAATGTTGGCGGAGCGGCCACCGACGACCTTTCAACCCGCCTTGGACTCACCATTCCGCTGGCCCTGTACGCGCTTTTCCAGATGAAATTCGCAATCATAACCCCTTCACTCATAACGGGTTCGTTTGCCGAACGCGTGCGTTTTTCGGCCTATATGATTTTTATGGCGCTGTTCTGCATTTTCGTCTATTGCCCGCTTGCGCATATGACCTGGCACCCCGACGGCCTTTTCTGCCGTATGCACGTCAAGGATTTTGCGGGTGGTATTGTGGTTCACGCTTCGAGCGGTATTGCCGCTTTGGTTGGCGCAATCTTTTTGGGGCGCCGTCGCGATAAGAAATCGGAGCCTGCCAACGTGCCCTACGTTGTTCTGGGCGCCGTGCTGCTATGGCTCGGCTGGTTCGGATTCAACGCTGGCAGTTCGCTTCACGCCGACGGAATGGCCGTCAAAGCCTTCCTGAACACCAACACGGCGGCCGCCACGGCAATGATGATGTGGGTTTTTATCGATTGTCTGACAGGCCGCAAGCCGTCGGCAATGGGCGCCGCAGTGGGCGGAGTGCTCGGTTTGGTGGCCATTACGCCTTCGGCAGGATGGGTGTCGGTGAGCGACAGCATAATAATCGCCATTATCACCACCATTATCTCGAACACGGCCTGCCACTGGAAGAACCACACCAGTGTCGATGATGCCCTGGATGTGTTCCCCACTCACGGCGTGGGCGGTATTGTGGGCACAATCCTTTCGGGAATATTCGTCTATCAGTATGAAGCCGAAAGCCTTATGGCAGAAGGCGTTACGCACTCGCACTTCATTTTCAACCACGTGCTGGCCATTGTGATTGTCTTTGTGTTCACGTTTGCCGTCACCTACGCACTCTATTACATTACAAATAAGATGGTTACGATGCGCGTGAGCCAGGCCGATGAGACCGTCGGACTCGACATTTCGCAGCACGACGAGCACTACGGCCGCCTTACAGCCGAAACCCGCGAACTGGCAGAATACTTTAACAATTAAACGGTTAGAAGGTTAGAGTTTAGGAGTTTAGAAACTAAACTTCTAAACAGCGAAGCGACTCAACTTTAAACTTAAAACTTTAAAAACTTAAAACTCAATAAAATGTGTGGATTTGTATCAATTTTCAACATTGCGCAGGGCCGTTCGGCCGAGATGCGCGAAAAGGCGCTGATTATGTCGTCGAAAATCCGTCACCGCGGACCCGACTGGAGCGGCGTTTACAGTAGTGAAAAATGCGTGCTGGCCCACGAGCGCCTGGCCATTGTGGACCCGCTCTCGGGCGGACAGCCGCTCTATTCAACTGACCACAAGCAAGTTCTGGCCGTCAACGGCGAGATTTACAACCACCAGCAGATTCGCCAGCGGATGGCCGACACCTACGCCTTCAAGACTGGTTCTGACTGCGAAGTCATTCTCGCCTTGTATAAAGAAAAGGGAATCAACTTTTTGGAAGATTTGAACGGCATTTTCGCCTTTGCCCTTTACGACGAAGAACGCAACGAGTTTTTGATTGCCCGCGACCCAATCGGCGTCATTCCGCTCTACATTGGGTTCGATGCCGACGGAACCGTCTATGCGGCCAGCGAACTCAAGGCTCTCGAAGGCTTCTGCGACCGCTACGAGCCGTTCCTGCCAGGCCATTACTACAGCAGCCGCGAGGGCCGTATGCAGCGCTGGTGGACGCGCGACTGGTTTGAGTATGAGGCAGTTAAAGACCGCGGTGCCGATTCTGCCGCCCTTGGCGACGCGCTGAAGGCCGCCGTCAAGCGCCAACTGATGAGCGACGTGCCATACGGCGTGCTGCTCTCGGGCGGCCTGGACAGTTCGGTCATTTCGGCCATTGCCAATATGTATTCCGCAAAGCGAATCGAGACTGGCGACAAAGCCGATGCCTGGTGGCCGCGTCTGCACTCGTTTGCCGTCGGCATAAAAGGCTCGCCCGATTTGGCGAAGGCCCGCGTGATGGCCGAGCACCTGGGCACCGTCCACCACGAGGTGAACTACACCGTTCAGGAAGGTCTGGATGCCATTCGCGATGTTATTTATCATATTGAGACATATGATGTTACAACCGTCCGCGCAAGCACACCGATGTATCTTTTGGCCCGCGTAATAAAATCGATGGGCATTAAGATGGTGCTGAGCGGCGAGGGTGCCGACGAGATTTTCGGCGGTTATCTCTATTTCCACAAAGCCCCCGACGCCCGCGCCTTCCACGACGAGACCGTCCGCAAACTTGGCAAACTCTATCTTTACGACTGCCTGCGCGCCAACAAATCGCTTGCCGCGTGGGGTGTTGAGGGCCGCGTGCCGTTCCTTGACAAGGAGTTTCTGGATGTGGCTATGCGCGTCAATCCGCAGGCGAAGATGTGTCCTGGCAAGGAAATCGAGAAACGCATTGTGCGCGAGGCCTTTACCGATATGCTGCCCGAGAGCATTGCCTGGCGCCAGAAAGAGCAGTTCAGCGATGGCGTGGGCTACAGTTGGATTGACAGCCTGAAGGCGCTCACCGCTGCCGCCGTCACCGACGAGCAGATGGCGCACGCCGCCGAGCGCTTCCCAATTAACCCGCCGATGAACAAAGAGGAATACTACTACCGCTCGATTTTCAGCGAGTTGTTCCCGAGCGATTCGGCCGCCGCCAGCGTGCCGCACGAGGCTTCGGTGGCCTGTTCAACCGCCATTGCCCTTGAGTGGGACGCCGCCTGGAAAAAACTCAACGACCCCAGCGGCCGCGCCGTCAAGGATGTGCACGAATGCGGGTATAAATGATGTGTAGGGATGCGATTTATCGCGTCCGCCAATTGTTCTGAAGGGCCGAATCTTTTGTGGGTTCGGTTTTTTTTGTGCGGCGCGATTTGCATTTTTATTGTAATGCTGAATACCCACATTATGTTCAGTGAAGGCGTAACGAATTTGCGCAAACCATTTTGTCAGAATTGGATATTGCAATTTGTAATTTCAAAATATACAATCATTTAACCGAATTCTGTTACGCCGTTTTGTAACGCAACCGTAACGTAACGTTACCGTCCATAGCATACAAAAAGGATTATTTTTGTGTAAAATCTTTTTTATGGAAAACATAACCACACTACTCAACGACTGCTTGAAGCAGTTCAGTGAAACGGAAGAATATCGTATGATGCAAGGCTATCGCTCACGCGACAACCGATTTACATTTGACGAGCGCCTTGCCATAGCCAAGAGCGTTGAGCGCACATTCGCACCCATTTTTGAACTGATGAAGGCCGACGTTCCAACTCTAAAAGATTCCGACCTTCTTTTTTGCGCCTTGAGCATTCAACATTTCGAGACCATAGCCATAGCGGAATGTCTCACCGTTACGCCCGAGGCTGTCCGTATGCGCAGGTTTCGAATCCGCGAAAAACTTCCTTCAAAATGGATTGACATTCTGTTTCCTGAAATGAAACGCAACAGTAACGCAGATGTAACGTCACAAACTTTAGCCGAGCCGAATGCGGAAATAACTTTGCCGAATCAAATAACAAAAAATGTAAAAGTTATGAAAGAGAAAATGTCATTCGGTAATGCTGTTGCAATCTGCTTCAGCAAGTATTTCACACTTAAAGGACGCGCCCGCCGTTCTGAGTATTGGTATTTCTACCTGTTTTCTTCCATTGTGGGTATTTTTGTAATGATACTGAAAAGTATTATTGAAACCAGTGTTGGCGCCATTGGTGGAGTTGCAGCGGTGCAACTGTCACACATAATTGTTGAATCATTCTATTGGATAATAAACATAGCATTATTCATTCCTGGATTCACCGTTTTTGTGCGCAGGTTGCACGATATTGATGATAATGGCTGGCTTGCCGTTCTTTTATACATAGTTCCTTCCATTATTGTATGTGTAGAATCCTTTATAATGGCTTCAGGCGGTTTCGAAATAAAACCGAATATGCAACCCAAAGAGGCGATGGATGTTTTGGCTGCTTTTTTACCAATCCTATTTTCGTTAATTATATGTCTGGGAGCCATTATAGCAGGTATTATAATCTGTTGCAAACCAGGCACCAATGGTCCAAACACCTACGGCCCCGACCCGATACGCTATATTTCGAAGGAGAACCAAGAATAACAATTGGTAAAAATGACCAAAAGCCGAATCTTTTGTGGGTTCGGCTTTTTTTGTGTGTTGAGGCTATTACAATTTCGCCAGAATATCAGGAATAAAACTCGAATCGAACAAATCGAAGGCGAAGCAGCGTTTGCTCAAATCTTTGAGTGAGGCGCCAATGTGATAGAGCGTTGAGTTGTCGATAATCAGAAAACGGTCGTGCATTGAGGTTGTGAATTTCAGGTCGAGCGGTGGGTATTGGGCGTTGAACTGCTGCACGTCCTGCGCGGTGAGCCGTGTTTGCGGCGTGGTGTAGATGGTGACGGCAACACCGCTGTTTTTCTTTGCCAGCCGTTCCAGAACCGACAGGTCAACATAATTGTCAATCAGCACAATGCTCTTTTGCGCCTGCGCGATGAAACTCTCGAATTTCGCGTATGCGTCGAAAATCTGACCTTGAAAGAAAATACCCTGCGTGTCGTCAATCGCATAGCGGTCCATACGCGTGAAAAGTTCGTCGATGCGTTTGTCGGCTTCAATTTGGTGGATGGTTGTGTCGCGCAACTGCTTCTTTATGTGGTTCATTTCGGAAAAAATCTCGGCATTGCTTTGCAGAAAATGTCGCATTGCGACAAAGGCGTCCATAATTTTTATGCTCGCCTGCACAGCCGCTTCGCTTTTGAGAATGGCGCTCAACATAGCGCAACCTTGTTCGGTGAAAGCGTATGGTAAATATTGGCGACCACCTCGAGTTTCAGTTTTTGAGATCACAATTTGTGATCTCAAAAACAAAATTTCTTTTTCATTTAATTGAAACATAAAGCGTTCGGGGAACCGTTCAATGTTTCGTTTTACAGCCTGATTTAAAACACGGGTTTCCACACCATATAACTCTGCAATGTCGCGGTCAATCATAACCTGCTGATTGCGAAGCACTATTATCTTGTTTTGAATTACTGCAACTTCATTTTCCATTTCTATTCGCTTTCAAGATCACAATTTGTGATTTTAAACATACTAATATTTTTTTGAGGTCACAATCTGTGACCTCAAAACCGAATTTGACGAAAATGGCGATGTCGCAAATTGCAACTTCACCATTTTTGGCAAATCGGGTCACAATCCGTGACCACCACATTCAAGCAATAAAAAATCTGTGTAATCTGTGTAATCAGTGCGAATCCAATAATAACATTTCGTAACCAAACACGCAAAATCCGCGTCAAAACGCAATCAAAAACCGTAAATCTATTCCAAAAACTCACGGAATCCGGCTTCCGTCTGTTTTGCTTGATTTCGATTTGTTAGCGGAAACGTTTTCTGACTAATCGGTTTTTAATAAAAATTCAAAAATCAGCCTTTCAAATTATAAATCGTAAGTAAAGTACGAGAAATACTAATAGAACCAAACAAATAATCGATTTTCTGTTGCGATTTTAAAACCGACTATATATTTGCAATGTCGAAAGACGAGAAATAACAGAGTGATTAGAAACTTAAAAACAAAACAATGAAAAAGGGCTTGAAAGGCGGCAAAATCTTCGCTTTGAATTCCAAACAGAATTCGAAATGGAATAAGAATAATCGGAAAAACCGTGTGCCTGCCAATCCAGCCTGACAGGTGATAAGAGAAGATAAAAAAGGCTGGTTCAAACGAATCGGCCTTTTTTGATTGAAAATGTTAATCGGCCAACTGGTTAATCGAAAATGACAATTCACCGATTAAACAATTCACCAACAGATAGAACTTAATACTTTATAAACTTAAAACTTAAGAAAATGAGCAAGTTAAGATTTGATGTTGTTCAAGATGCTTTCCGTAAGAAAGCGGTTGACATTGAGGTTCCTGAAACTCGTCCGTCGGAGTATTTTGGCGAGTTGGTTTTTAACCGCGAGAAAATGCACAAATACCTTGACGTTAAGACATATAACGCCTTGGTTGACTGCATTGACAACGGCAAACCGTTGAGCACGGCCGTAGCCGACAAGGTGGCCGCTGGCATTAAGGAGTGGGCAGTCGGGCACGGAGTGACGCACTGCACCCACTGGTTCCAACCGCTGACCGAGGGCACCGCCGAAAAACACGACTCGTTTATGGAGTACGACTGGAAGGGCGGTATGATTGAGGAGTTCGACGGCAAATCGCTCGTTCAGCAGGAGCCCGACGCTTCGTCGTTCCCGAGTGGCGGAATCCGCGCAACCTTCGAGGCCCGCGGCTACACGGCCTGGGACCCCACGTCGCCTGTCTTCATTCAGGACGACACACTTTGCATACCTACTGTATTTATCTCATACACAGGCGAATCGCTCGACTATAAGACTCCTTTGAAAAAGGCCCTGAACGCCGTTTCGAACGCCGCAGTGCCAATCTGCCAAATGTTCGACCCGAAAGTCCGCAAGGTGTTCTCATACCTTGGTTGGGAGCAGGAATATTTCCTTGTAGATGAGGACCTTTACGCCGCCCGCCCCGACCTGATGCTCACTGGCCGCACGCTGATGGGCCACGAGTCGTCGAAAAACCAACAGTTGGACGACCACTATTTTGGCGCCATTCCGTCGCGCGTGGCTGCCTTTATGCGCGACCTTGAGATTCAGGGCCACCGCCTGGGTATTCCTTTGAAAACCCGCCACAACGAGGTTGCGCCAAACCAATTTGAGTTGGCCCCGATTTTCGGCGAAACCAATCTTTCGAACGACCAAAACCAATTGATAATGAATCTTATGCACACTGTTGCAAAGAAACACGGTTTTGTTGTTCTTCTTCACGAGAAGCCATTTCAGGGAATCAACGGCTCGGGCAAGCACAACAACTGGAGCCTTGGCACCGACACTGGCACGCTGCTCTTGGCACCTGGCAAAGATGCCCGCGGCAACCTGCAGTTCGTCACCTTCTTTGTGAACGTTCTGGCCGCCGTGCAGCGCTACAACGGCCTGCTCAAGGCTTCTATCGCGACAGCGACCAACGCCCACCGCTTGGGCGCAAACGAGGCACCACCCGCAATCGTCTCGGCCTTCCTTGGCAAGACAATGACCGATGTTCTGCACAAACTGCTTGTGGTTCCGTCAGATACGCCGATTGAGATTGCTGGCAAGAAAGGTCAGTCGGTTGGTTTGGTTGAGATTCCCGAGATTTTTATCGACAACACCGACCGCAACCGCACGTCGCCGTTCGCCTTCACGGGCAACCGCTTCGAGTTCCGCGCCGTGGGTTCGAGCGCCAACTGCGCCAACGCAATGACCGTGCTGAACACCATTGTCGCCGACCAACTTGTTCAGTTTAAGGCAGATGTGGACAAGGCTATCGCCGCAGGAAAATCAAAGAACGTGGCCATTATGGACACTCTGAAGCCAATCATTGCTTCGATTATCGACGTTGTCTGCTTCGATGGCAACGGCTACAGCGAGGAGTGGAACAAAGAGGCCGCCCGCCGCGGACTGAACACCGAAAAGTCTGTGCCTGAAATGTTTAAAGAGTTTACAAAACCCGAAACCGTGGCAATGTTCGAGCGGATGGGCGTTTACACCGAAAAAGAACTCGAGGCCCGCAACGAGGTTAAGTGGGAGATGTACACCAAGAAAGTGCAGATTGAGGCCCGCGTGACTGGCCGAATGGCTATCAACCACATTATTCCTGCCGCAATTGCCTATCAGACAAAACTTTTGGAGAATATCGAGAAACTGAAAAACATTTTCCCCGACAAGTTCCAAAAACTGGCAGCCGTCGATATTGCGCTGGTTGAGGAGATTTCGGAGCGCATTGCCGAAATCCGCAGCAAGGTTGACGCGATGATTGAGGCCCGCAAGGTGGCCAACAAAATCGAGTGCGAGTACGAGAAAGCCAAGGCCTACCACGAGATTGCCGAATCGCTCTTCGACATTCGCAAGCCGATTGACAAACTCGAGGAGGTTGTGGACAACGATATGTGGCCGCTGCCGAAATACCGCGAACTGCTGTTTATTAGTTAATTAAACGGATAATCGGTGAACTGGGAAATCGATGAATAGAATGATTGTATAAATCGTTGAATTGGAGCGAAATCGGTGAATCGTGGAACAGAAAACTGTTCGATTGCGCGATTCACCGATTCACCAATTCGACCCCAAACGCTGGTTCACCAAAAATTACAATTCACCAATTCAACGAAAAAGAAAATGCAAACCAAAGGATTATACACCCCTGAAAACGAGCACGATGCGTGTGGCATTGGGCTGATGGTTGACCTGAAGGGGAACAAGAGCCACCAACTGGTGGAGGACGCGCTCACGGTGCTCGACAATATGAAGCACCGCGGGGCCGAGGCCGCCGACAAGAAGAGTGGCGACGGTGCGGGCATTCTGTTGCAGATTCCGCACGAGTTTATTCTGCTGCAGGGCATTGCGGTGCCCGAGCGACTGAAATACGGCACGGGACTGGTCTTCCTGCCGAAAGATAAAATATTGGCCGACAAATATTTATCAATTATCGAGACAGAAACCTGCAAGGCTGGTTTTGAGTTGCTGAAGGTTCGTGAGGTGCCCGTTAAGTCTGACATTCTGGGCGACGCCGCCAAAGCCGCCGAGCCGCGCACAGTGCAGATTTTTGTTACTGGCGCCGACGATGTAAACGCCTTTGAAACAAAACTTTACCTTCTGCGCAAGAGCATTGAGCGTCAGATTGACGACGAGCAGTTTTACATTGTCTCGCTCTCGAACCGCGTGATTGTTTACAAGGGAATGCTCTCGGCCACGCAGTTGCGCGACTACTACGACGACCTGCGCAACCCCAACTTCACAAGCGGTCTGGCGCTTGTACACTCACGGTTCAGCACCAACACTTTCCCGACCTGGTCGCTGGCGCAGCCTTTCCGAATGGTGGCGCACAACGGCGAAATCAACACCATACGCGGCAACCGCAGTTGGATGGAGGCCCGCGAGAGCGTGCTGGCTTCGGAGGCACTGGGCAATATGCGCAACTTCTCGCCCGTGGTGCAGCCAGGAATGAGCGACAGTGCGTCGTTCGACAATGCGCTTGAGTTCTTCGTCCGTTCGGGAATGACGCTGCCGCACGCAATGGCAATGATGGTGCCCGAATCGTTCAACGAGAAAAACCCCATAAGCAGCAGTCTGAAAGCATTTTACGAGTATCACTCGATTCTGATGGAGCCGTGGGACGGCCCTGCCGCGCTCATTTTCACCGACGGCCGCTATGCTGGCGGTATGCTCGACCGCAACGGCCTGCGCCCCGCGCGCTACACCATTACCACCGACGGCCGTCTGATTCTGGCTTCGGAGGCTGGCTGCATTCATATCGACGCCGAGAAAATTGAACACAACGGCCGCCTTCAGCCTGGCAAGATTCTGATTGTGGACAGCGAGACGGGCCAAATTTTCAGCAACGACGAAATCAAAAAGCAGTTGGCCGACGGCTGCGACTACACCAAATGGCTCGAAACCAACCGAATAGAGTTGGCCAAACTGCACAGCGGCCGCCACGCCGAAAACACCGTGCCCGATTTTCAGCGCCGCCTGCGCTGCTTCGACTTCACGCGCGAGGACGTTGAGCGTACCATTGCGCCAATGTGCACCACCGCGCAGGAGCCGCTCTCGTCAATGGGCAACGACACGCAACTGGCCGTTCTGTCGCAGCGCAAACAGTTGCTTTTCAACTATTTCCGTCAGCAGTTTGCGCAGGTCACCAACCCGCCAATCGACCCAATCCGCGAGGAGTTGGTAATGTCGCTCACCGAGTATATTGGCGCCGTGGGTATGAACATTCTGACGCCCAACGAGTCGCACTGCAAAATGGTGCGCCTGCCGCAGCCCGTGCTCACCAACACCGAGCTCGACACGCTTTGCAATATCCGCTACAAAGGTTTCAACACCGAAAAACTTGATATTCTGTTCGATAAGTCGAAAGGCGTTGAGGGAATGAAGGCCGCTCTGGCCGCCCTTTGCCGCGAGGCCGAGCAGTCGGTTGACAAAGGCGTCAACTATATCATTCTGACAGACAGAAATATAGACGAACAGCACGCCGCCATTCCGTCGCTGCTGGCCGTGAGCGCAATCCACCACTATCTGGTGTCGATTAAGAAACGCGTGCAGACGGCGCTGATTGTTGAGAGCGGCGAGATTCGCGAGGTTATGCACGCCGCGCTGCTGCTGGGCTACGGCGCAAGCGCAATCAACCCGTATATGGCTTTCGCAGTGATTGACGACCTTGTCCGCCGCGACGAAATCCAACTCGACTACGAGACCGCGCAGCACAACTACATCAAGGCTATCGACAAAGGGTTGTTGAAGATTATGAGCAAAATGGGCATCAGCACCATCCGCTCGTACCGCGGCGCGAAGATTTTTGAGCCGATTGGCTTGAGCAGTCAGTTGCTGGCCGACTATTTCGGCACGAGCCTTTCAACGGTGGGCGGCATCGGGCTCGAAACCATCACCGCCGACGCTCTGCGTATGCACGCGCAAGCCTTTGACGGTCAAGCCGAAAGCGATATTCTGCCGTTTGTGGGGCAGTACTTGTTCCGCAAAGACGGAATCCGCCACGCCTGGACGCCGGAGGCCATCGCAACTCTGCAACTGGCCACTCGCACAGGCAGTTACAAGAAATTCAAAGAGTTTACATCGATTATCGATAACAAACCCGAGCCGCTCTTCCTGCGCGATTTCTTCAAGTTCAAACAGAACCCCATCGACATCAGCGAGGTGGAGCCCGCCGAAAACATTGTTCGCCGATTCATTGGCGCGGCAATGTCGTTTGGCGCCATCAGCAAGGAGGCTCACGAGGCCATCGCGCTGGCGCTGAACAAGTTGGGAGGCCGCAGCAACACTGGCGAGGGCGGCGAGGACAGCGAGCGTTTCTACACCGAAAAAGACGGCGTATCGCTCTCAAGTTCAATCAAACAGGTGGCGAGCGGACGTTTTGGCGTTACGGCCGAATACTTGGTGAACGCCACCGAAATTCAGATTAAAGTGGCGCAGGGCGCGAAACCTGGCGAGGGCGGTCAATTGCCTGGTTATAAGGTAAATGAAGTGATTGCCCGCACGCGCAACTCGATTCCTGGAATCACCCTTATATCGCCGCCGCCGCACCACGACATCTACTCAATTGAGGACCTTGCGCAACTCATCTACGACCTGCGCAGCGTGAACCCGAAGGCCAAAATCAGCGTGAAACTGGTGGCCGAAAGCGGCGTAGGCACCATTGCCGCGGGCGTGGCCAAAGCCAAGGCCGACCTGGTCATCATCTCGGGCGCCGAGGGTGGCACGGGCGCGTCGCCTGCGTCGTCAATCCGCTATGCGGGCATTTCGCCTGAAATCGGCTTGGCCGAAACACAGCAAACGCTGGTAATGAACGGTTTGCGCGGTTCAATCGAGGTGCAGACCGACGGCCAACTCAAAACGGGCCGCGACGTGGTGGCAATGGCCCTGCTGGGCGCTGGCGAGTTCGCCTTTGGCACGGCCCAACTGATTGTTCTGGGCTGCGTTCTTATGCGCAAGTGCCACACCAACGCCTGCCCTGTGGGCGTGGCCACTCAAGACCCCAAACTGCGCGAGCGGTTCCTTGGTCGGAGCGAGTATCTGGTTAACTACTATATGTTTATGGCCGAAGAGGTGCGCGAGTATCTGGCTCAAATGGGCTTCCGCAAGTTCGACGACATCATCGGTCGCACCGATTTGATTGAGGTTGACTCGACGAAGTTCACCGACAAGACACGCGGGCTCGATTTCAGCCGCATCCTGACTAAAATCAATAACGGCGCAGCCACTCGCAAAATGGCTGAAAACCAATACGATTTGTCGAAAACAATGGACGCCCGCCTGATTGCCGACGCCGCAGAGGCCATCGACTCGCAAAGGCCTGTCCGCTTGAGTTACAACATTCTGAACACCGACCGCGCTGTGGGTGCGACACTCTCGGGCACGGTTGCCGCCAAATATCGAGCCATCGGCTTGCCCGAAAACACTATCAATGTGCAGTTTACGGGTTCGGCTGGGCAGAGTTTCGGCGCGTTCCTAATGCGCGGAATCAGTTTCAGCGTTGAGGGCGAGGTGAACGACTACGTGGCCAAAGGACTCTCGGGCGGCTGCATAAGTGTTTATCCGTCAAGGAAATCGACGTTCAGTCCGCAGGAGAACATCATCGCTGGAAACACCATTCTGTATGGCGCGACGAGCGGCGAGGTTTACATCAGCGGACGCGTGGGCGAGCGTTTTGCAGTGCGCAACTCGGGCGCAACGGCCGTGGTTGAGGGCACTGGCGACCATTGCTGCGAGTATATGACCGGCGGCCGCGTGGTGGTTCTGGGTACAACGGGGCGCAACTTCGCAGCCGGTATGTCGGGCGGTCTGGCCTACGTTTGGGACAAGAATCACGACTTCGACTACTACTGCAATATGGATATGATTGAGTTGAGCCTGATTGAGGAGAAATCGCGCCGCGACGAGCTTTTCGAACTCATCAGCCGCCACTACCGCCACACGGGCTCGCCGCTCGCAAAGCAAATGATTGAGCACTGGTCGGACTACATCGACGACTTTATTCAGGTGACGCCGATTGAGTACAAGCGCGTGCTGCACGAGGAGGCGCTGCGCCAAATTGAGAAGAAAATGGAGAATGTTCAACAAGAAGAGAATTATTAGGAGGATAGAGATATGGGAAATCCAAAAGCATTTCTGACCGTACCGCGTCAGGAGGCGGGACACCGCCCCATCCACGAGCGCATTTCGGATTTTGGCGAGGTGGAGCAGACTCTGAACGAGAGCAACCGAATGCTGCAGGCGTCGCGCTGTATGGACTGCGGCGTGCCGTTCTGCCACTGGGCCTGCCCGCTGGGCAACAAGCAGCCCGAATGGCAGGACGCCGTGTACCGCGGCAAATGGGAGACCGCTTACAAAATACTGACCGCAACCAACGATTTTCCCGAGTTCACGGGCCGCATCTGCCCCGCGCTCTGCGAGAAAAGTTGCGTGCTCAACCACTGCATCGACGCACCTGTGACCATCCGCGAGAACGAGTGCTCGATAATTGAAAAGGCTTTCCGTGAGGGATTTGTGCAGCCAAAGCACTACGAGCGCAACGGCCGCCGCGTGGCCATCATCGGCGCGGGTCCCGCAGGACTGTCGGCCGCCGTGCAACTCAACCGCCGCGGCTACGCTGTCACCGTTTTCGACAAGCACAGCGACGCTGGCGGACTTCTGCGCTACGGCATTCCGAACTTCAAACTCGATAAATATGTCGTCACCCGCCGCACCAATCTTATGCAGCAGGAAGGTGTTGAGTTTCAGTTTGATACTGAAATCGATTTAAACCGATTGCCCGAAGGATTCGACGCCTACGTGATTGCCAACGGAACGCCCACAGCGCGCGATTTGAAGATTGAAGGCCGCGACCTGAAAGGCATCTACTTTGCGCTGGAATTGCTGTCGCAGCAGAACGAGCGTCTGGCTGGCAAGCAATTCGCTGAAAGCGAGACGATTTCATCCAAAGGCAAGCGCGTGCTGGTCATTGGCGGCGGCGACACGGGCTCTGACTGCATCGGCACCTGCCACCGTCAGGGTGCGGTGAGCGTGACGCAGATTGAGATTATGCCGAAACCGCCCGTTGGCAGCAACCCCGCCACACCGTGGCCGCAGTGGCCCGTGGTGCTGAAAACCACCACAAGCCACGAGGAAGGCTGCGAGCGCCGCTGGTGCCTGACTTCGAACCGTTTCATCGGCAACGCCAAAGGCGAGTTGACGGGCGTTGAGGTTGAGGAAGTGGAGTGGCTTCCCGCACCCGAAGGCGGCCGACCGCAAATGAAACTCATTGGCAATAAAGAAGTTATTGAGTGCGATATGGTGCTTCTGGCAATGGGATTCCTGAAGCCCGAACACCCGCAGTACGCGCCCAACGTCTTCCTGGCAGGCGACGCCAAATCGGGCGCAAGCCTTGTGGTGCGCGCCATTGCAAGCGGCCGCGAGGTGGCTCAGCAGGTGGACGAGTACCTTAGTAAAGGATAATTACTAATTACGAGGCCGAAAGGCTGATATGGCAAAGAGCGGGACAGATTGTTCCGCTTTTTTTTTCGGGCGGGCGGGAAAAGTTTTAATTTTGAGGTAATGATGATGTGGAAAAAATAATTGAATAATTATTAATGTATTATAAAAAGATACTCTATCACTTATTGCGGCTATTGCCAATATTATTGGCAATGATTCTTCTTATTGGCTACACTACTATTCCTGAAGTCTATATATTTTTCAGGATAGAACGAATTAGCATACTTATACCACTAATGGGTTTTATTACCATTATGTTATATAGCCATAAATTAAGGAATGCTATAATATATTGGTTGTTAATGTGTCTAGTTATAATTAATGTTCGACCAAATTTAATTAACGAGATTGATACTACAAAAAAAGGCGAGTATTTCCTTTCTTTAGGAATCATTAGTTCAGGATTCATTGAGACTCACGGTTTCGGGTATGACCATTATAATACATATGTAAGTTTGCAAACAGGTGGTAAGGCATATTTAAATGTTTGTAAAGAAGCCTATTATGAGAAAAGACCTGACACAGTAATATTACGTCATACCTATGAATTTCCTAGTTATTTATTTGTTCATAATGCCAACCCAACACACGAAGATATTCAAAAGTATATGGAACCTGTTTTATTCCATAATGGTGAAGAACAACCGCGTCCCAACTATAGTGAATTGGATTTTTCAAATGACGAGCGGCGTTTGTATATGTATTTGTCGCATCCACAGATAGTTAAAGTTGTTTTAAAGCAAAAGGATGAGTTTTTACGAAACCTTGTAACTCTTCAAATTAATGATACAACACAAATAACGGTCAATCTGATGTATAAAGATGTGATGTCGTATGTTGATGAAAATGATTTGGATAAGGTTTTCAATTCTATTGATGTGAATGGAAGGGGTGTAGTTGCTAAAGTTTCAAACATCAATCCACGTGTGATAGAAGTCACAAAATGGAATCCAACGGGGGCAGACTACTCTATTGCCTTTGATAAAAAAACACAGGTGGACACAGCGTTGGAAAAAGAACTAATGACCAAATCGGTGAAGCAATTGGGGTATATAATTAATAAGCACAAAGAAGAATCGTGGACATCGCGGCATAAGAAAAAAGTCAAATATTTTGCAACCGTGTGTGTAAACGATACGATAGACAGAACTTTTGAAATAATGGGGAAAGACAACTATGCCATATATAACAGCATCGAACAAGGTGATGCGGTGTTGGTTTGCGTATCAGAAATTTTTCAGTATGCTGTCCGCATATTAAATTGGCAACCAACGTTGGAAGAAGTTGAAAAATATAATAGGTCCGCTAATCTACAAATGCCTGACAAAATCCATTCTCTCGTGAAGGATGCGGACAATTAGTGCACGGCCGTTTGCCTGCACAATGTAGAACACCATATGTTTGCGTACGTGACAGGCTCTGATGCCTGGAATGATTTCGTCGTAAGGTCTTCCTGCTGTCTGCAGCGCGGCGGCTATTTCGTCCATAATGGCGCAAAGGGTGTTGTAGTATGCATCGGCTTGTTTCTCTGACCACGTGTCGGCGGTGTATTCCCAAATATGGTACATACGCAACAATACCACAAATTATGCTGAAAAAGAGATAATGGTGTAGTTGTAAATGGTGTTTAAATTGTATTCTAAACCACAAATTAGCATAACTCATTTATTTACAGCGCACACCAAACCATATACGGTGGTATTTTAATGCAGTCATTTTCAACTGAAAACATTTTGGGGTGAATAATGAACGCATTGCCTATTTTGCCTTGAAACTTGTCGCGGAATTTGGTTAAAGAAGTTGTCGTATAGTTTTTTGACGACTTCACTTCTATCGGGCAGACTTTGAAATTCGTTTTGCTTTCGTTCGAGAGAAGGAAATCGATTTCCATTGAATTTCTGTGCTTTACGCGGTCGTATTCGTTATAAAAATAGAGATTCTTCCCTTTAGCCCGAATCATTTGAGCCACAGCGTTTTCGTATATCATACCTTCGTTGAGTGAGAGTTTTCCGTTCATAATGTCGCGGTACAGGCCGTTCGTTGCCAGTTCGTTCTCGTTGAACGCCAAACTGACTAGCAGCCCCGTGTCGCCCATATAACATTTCACTTGCGAGTCGTTTTTGTTAAGCGCGAATCCGACGTTTGGGTCGTTGCATTTGTAACACAGATTGCACATCATCGAGTCGTTGAGCCAAAACAGAGGCTCGTCGTATTTGGCGAAAGTTGCGGAACCGCTTGAGTCGAATTGTGTCAGTTCGATTTTTTTCTCGTGAGTCGACAGTGCGCCAGGGATATTCTCGAACAAGGCCGAAACTTTTGATTTGTACCGCCGCGAGGCTTTTTTTATATCATCTTGATACAGAGCAATAATATCGCGTTTTTCAACATCGCTGGCCGAAAAATCACAATCATTTTCAATGTACGCGACAATGCTTTGCGGCATTCCGCCCACCAGCATATATTCCCTGAAAAGGCGCATTGCCTTGCTGTGGAATGCTTCATCGAGCGGTTTCCGCGCCTGCCAGCACGTTTGAATGTATTCAAGCAGCAGTTCTTCGCCGCGCGCTTTGGCAAATTCTTCAAAATCACACGGATACATTTTCATTTTTCGTTCTTCCGACGGAATTGTAATGTCGGCGACATTCTCTTGTATCGAAATCAGCGAACCTGTCTCAATGAAATCGTACCGTCCGTCGGCGACTAAATATTTTACCGCTTCGCGCGCTTTCGGAAATTTTTGTATTTCGTCAAAGATTATCAGCGATTCCCGTCGATAGAGTTTCACGTTGTATTCCAATGAGATAGTCTGATAAAAAACGTCAAGATTGTTCAAATTGTCCGAAAAATTGTCGGTTATCCGTTTCGGAACGTTGGCAAAATCAATCACAACATACGATTTGTACTCTTGCTCACCGAATTTCCTTGCGATTGTCGATTTGCCAATACGCCTTGCACCTTCTATCATAAGTGCTTTGGTTCCGTTGGTTGTTTGCTTCCAGTTAAGCAGTTTTTGATATGTTGTGCTTCGTTCAATGTTCATAATGAATGCTTTTTTAACAGTGCGCAATGTACAAATTTTACTAATCGATAATTATGCGCAGAGTAATTTTTATTAAAAATAGTAGTTATGCGCGGAGTAATTTTTATTAAAAACGATAACAATGCGCAGTGTTTGCTAAAAAATGCAAATCTGTTCAATCATCGTCATCTGCGTTCTAATTTTCTGTGCGTGATTTCCAATTCGTAATAAAAACTCGTAATTAGAAACACAAATAATACATTTTGGTTATTATTTGTAATAAAATGTTGATTTTTGCACCATGATTATTTAAAAGTGTAAAAGAAATAACGCAAAGAATGACAGATTGAAAAAACAGCTAAAATCTGTTCCCCCGATAGGGGTGGTGTCATCAGTGCGAATCATAAAGTATTGAAACAATGAAAATTCCATTCACCAAAATGCACGGCCTGGGCAACGATTACATCTACGTTGACATTACCGACCGTGAATTGCAAAATCCTGAGCGACTGGCAGTTCTGTGGAGCGACCGCCACAAGGGCATTGGCAGCGACGGACTGGTGCTCATTGGCCGTTCGCAGGTGGCCGATTTCAGTATGCGCATCTTCAATGCCGACGGCTCGGAGGCGCTAATGTGCGGCAACGCGTCGCGCTGCATTGGCAAATATCTGCACGACAATCATTTGACCGACAAAACCGAAATCCGTCTTGAGACGCTTTCGGGCATCAAAATCATCCGTCTGAACCTTGCCGCCGACGGCTCGGTGGAGACCGTGACGGTGGATATGGGCGAGGGCTGCCCAATGGGCGTCATCGGGTTGGGCGGACAGGAGCATCTGCTTGTGGGTGAGCGGATTGAGGCTTGCGGACACGTTTTCAACGCCACGGCCATCAATATGGGCAATCCGCATCTGGTGCTTTTTGTGCAGAACGCCGAACTTGCGCCCGTGGCCGAAGTGGGCGCCGAACTGGAGTACAGCCCAATGTTCCCGAACCGCACCAATGTTGAGTTTGCCGAGGTTATCGACAGCCACAACATCCGTATGCGCGTGTGGGAGCGCGGCAGCGGCATCACTCAGGCCTGCGGAACGGGCGCGTGCGCAACCGCCGTGGCCGCCGCAATGGCCGAACTCACCAACCCCACCGACTGCCACGTTCAAATGGACGGCGGCACCCTGACCATCACCTGGAACCCCGCCACCCGCCACGTTCTAATGACTGGCACGGCCACGAAGGTGTATGAGGGGGAGATTGAGATTGATTGAAGGATTGAAGGATTGAATGCGTGAAGGATTGAAAATTAACAATTAACAATGAAGGGTTAAGAAGGTTTACGTTTAAGTTTTCTGTTTGCGTTCCAAACTCTAACCTTCTCAACTCTAAACTTTTACGACAATGGCATACATCAACGAAAACTTTTTGAAACTACAGCACCGCTACTTGTTTGCAGAGATTGCGAAGCGTGTGGCGGCTTACAAGGCCGAAAATCCGCAGGCCGACATTATCCGTCTGGGTATTGGCGACGTCACGCAGCCGCTGGCGCCGGCGGTGGTTGAGGCAATGCACCGCGCTGTCGACGAGTGCGCTCACGGCGAAACGTTCCGTGGCTACGGACCGGAACACGGATATAACTTCCTGATTGAGGCTATTATAGCGCACGATTTCGAACCCCGCGGCGTTCATCTCACGCCCGACGAGGTCTTCATCAGCGACGGCGCCAAAAGCGACACGGGCAACATTGGCGACATTCTGTCGTCGGCCAACGTCATCGGCGTCACCGACCCAGTTTACCCTGTCTATGTCGATACCAACACAATGGGCGGCCGCGATATTCGCTATATTCCTTGTAATGAGGCGAATGGCTTCACGGGCGACATCCCGGCGGAAAAACTCGACGTGGTTTATCTCTGCTTCCCAAACAACCCTACGGGCGCCGTCATCACGCGCGAGGGGCTGCAGCGCTGGGTTGATTACGCTTTGCGCAATGACTGCCTGATTCTGTATGACGCTGCATACGAGGCATTTATCAACGACGCCGCCATTCCGCATTCCATCTACGAGATTGAAGGGGCGAAGCAGTGCGCCATCGAGTTCCGCAGTTTCTCGAAGACGGCCGGATTTACGGGCGTGCGCTGCGGCTATACAATCATTCCCAACGAGTTGAAAGTTAACTCGTTGAGTGGCGAGCGTGTGGCGCTCAATGGTATTTGGGATCGCCGTCAGTGCTCGAAGTTCAACGGCGCGTCGTACATCTCGCAACGCGGTGCGGAGGCCGTTTTCAGCGCCGAGGGGCAGAAGCAGATTCGCGCCACCATCGACTACTATATGGCCAACGCACGGATAATCCGTCAGAGCCTGCAAGGGTTTGGTCTTCAGGTGTTTGGCGGCGAAAATGCGCCCTACATCTGGGTTCGCACGCCCAACGGCACCGACTCGTGGTCGTTCTTCGACCGCCTTCTGCGTGAGGCTCAAGTGGTTACAACACCCGGCGCAGGATTCGGCGCAGCCGGCGAGGGCTATATCCGCATCACCGCCTTTGGCACGCACAAGAGCAGTATTGAGGCAATGGAACGGGTGAGGAAGTGTTTGTGATTGCAGTTCGCCTTTGAATTACAAATTTCTCGTACCCTAAAATTCGTGCTGACAATGTTATTTTGCAAAGTGAAATCAGAAAGCGATAAAATGAAAAAGGCAATTTTGAAACTGGCCGACGGCTCTGAATATGAGGGCTTTTCGTTCGGCTGCGAGCGGTCGGTGGCGGGCGAGTTGGTCTTCTACACGGCAATGACGGGCTACCCCGAAAGTTTGAGCGACCCGTCGTACCGCGGACAGATTCTCATCCCGACCTACCCAATGATTGGCAACTACGGCGTGCCTGGCGACGAGACGGTCAACGGCGTGTCAAGGTTTTTTGAATCGGACCGCATACAGTGCTCGGCGCTCGTAATTTCCGACTATTCAGAACGTTACAGCCACTGGGACTCGCGCCGAAGCCTTGGCCAATGGCTCAAGGAGTGGCAGGTGCCTGGCATCTGCGGCATCGACACGCGCGCGCTCACCAAAAAACTGCGCGAGCAGGGCTCAATGCCGGGCAAAATCATCTTCGACAACGTCGACGTGCCCTTTTACGACCCCAACAAGGACAACCTTGTGGCGCAGGTTTCCACAAAAGAAATATCTACCTATGGTACAGGACGATACAAAGTTTTGCTGGTTGATTGCGGAATGAAAAACAACATTCTGCGCTGCCTTTTGAAGTACGACGTTACCGTGAAGCGCGTGCCTTGGGACTACGATTTCACCGCTGAGGATTACGACGGCCTTTTCATCTCGAACGGCCCTGGCGACCCCGCGCAGTGCACGGCCACTATCGCTCACATTAGCAAGGCTTTACAGCAAGACCGACCGATAATGGGCATATGCCTTGGCAATCAGTTGCTTGCTCTTGCCGCTGGCGCGAAAACTTACAAGTTGAAATACGGCCACCGCAGTCATAATCAGCCCGTTAATGTGCCTGGAACGCACCAATGCTTCATCACGTCGCAGAACCACGGATTTGCCATCGACGGCGAGACGCTGCCCGCCGACTGGGAGCCAATGTTCGTCAACCTGAACGACGGCACCAACGAGGGCATCCGCCATCGCTCTAAACCGTTCTTTTCCACACAGTTCCACCCCGAGGCATCGAGCGGACCAGAGGACACAGAGCCGCTCTTTGCGGAGTTTTTCAACAATATGGTAAAATATAGAAAATAAGATAGTTATGGAAGATTGCAAGAGAATATTGGTTCTGGGTTCGGGCGCGCTGAAAATCGGTGAGTCGGGCGAGTTCGACTACTCGGGCTCGCAGGCGCTCAAGGCCTTGCGCGAGGAGGGCAAATTCACCATCCTAATCAATCCGAACATTGCCACGGTGCAGACTTCGGAAGGCATTGCCGATTTGATTTACTATCTGCCTGTTACGCCCGAATTTGTGGAGAAAGTCATCCAAAAGGAACGGCCCGACGCCATTATGCTCGCCTTTGGCGGTCAGACGGCGCTGAACTGCGGCGTATCGCTTTATAAATCAGGAATTTTAGAGAAATATAACGTCAAGGTTCTGGGCACGCCCGTCGAGGCCATCATCAACACTGAGGACCGCGAACTGTTTGCCGAAATGATGCACAAAATCGGCGTTAAGACTGCTAAAAGTGTGGCTGTCAACTCGATAGACGAGGCAATGAGCGTTGTGCGCGAAATCGGTTACCCTGTGATTGTGCGCGCCGCCTACACGCTGGGCGGCCTGGGTTCGGGCTTCTGCTCAAACGACGCCGAACTGGAGCGGCTTGCGCAGACGGCCTTCTCATACTCGCCGCAGATTCTTATCGAGAAATCGCTGAAAGGCTGGAAAGAGATTGAATATGAGGTGGTTCGCGACCGCTACGACAACTGCATCACCGTCTGCAATATGGAGAATTTCGACCCGCTGGGCATCCACACGGGCGAGAGCGTGGTGGTGGCGCCGTCGCAGACGCTGAGCAACCACGAGTACCATCTTCTGCGCAGCATCGCCATAAAAATTGTGCGCGAGGTGGGCATTGTGGGCGAGTGCAACGTGCAGTACGCGCTCGACCCAAATTCTGACGACTACCGCGTGATTGAGGTGAACGCTCGATTGAGCCGTTCGTCGGCGCTGGCGTCGAAGGCGACGGGCTATCCGCTGGCCGCCGTGGCCGCCAAACTGGGCCTGGGCTACGGTTTGGACGAGATTCCGAACGCCGTCACCAAAGTTACTTCTGCCTGCTTCGAGCCCGCGCTCGACTATGTTGTGTGCAAGATTCCGCGCTGGGACCTTGGTAAGTTCGAGGGAGTCAGCAAGTTAATCGGCTCGTCAATGAAGTCGGTGGGCGAGGTTATGTCAATCGGTCGCACCTTTGAGGAGGCCATTCAGAAGGGCCTACGTATGGTGGGACAAGGAATGCACGGCTTTGTGGGCAACACCATCAGCATTCCCGACCTTGATTTTGAACTGAACAACCCCACCGACAAGCGCGTGGCCGCCATCGAGATTGCCTTTGACCGCGGCTATTCGGTTGAGCGCCTGCACGATATGACCAAAATCGACAAGTGGTTCCTGGCTCGGTTGGAGAACATCCACCGACTGAAACTTGAACTGGCCAAATGCAACTCAATCAGCGAGATAAGCGCCGAACTTATGCGCGAGGCCAAACAAATGGGCTACAGTGATTATCAGATTGGTAAAATTGTATTGAAAGACAATAAGATAGACGCTCACGCAAAGGGCATCGAAGTGCGCGAATATCGATTGAAACTTGGCATCAAACCTGTTGTTAAACAGATAGATACGCTCGCGGGCGAATATCCTGCGCAGACCAACTACTTGTATCTGACCTACAACGGCACGGAGAACGACATCAGTTTCGAGCAAGACGGACGCTCGGTAATTGTCTTGGGTTCAGGCGCTTACCGCATCGGCTCGTCGGTTGAGTTCGACTGGTGCGGAGTGGCGGCCGTGAAGAAGATTCAGGAAATGGGCTACCGCGCCATTATGATAAATTACAACCCCGAAACCGTCAGCACCGAC